>JALWKQ010000081.1 GCA_027081395.1 Sulfurovum sp.
CGGCAAGCCACTGTATCTGAAACCATGCCGCACCGCTGTCACGCAGGTCGAAATAGTTTTTGAGACTTCGGATATTGAACGTCACGACCATATCTACCTTCCAGTTGTCAGAGACGATATGCTTGAAAGCATCTCCGACATTCCGTTTTTTCTTGCCGCACTGCAGCGCTTCATAGAGTGCCTGTGCATTCCCTTTGTAGGTTTCGACAAAAGGGAGCGAGGATTTCGCTACGGCATTTTGCAGAAATGTAGCATCTTTGTGATACTGAAGTGTTAACTTGTCATAAATCGCACGGATTTCGATGGTCAGATAGGCTTTGTCTGTGATCACAAAAAGATCCATCTCCAAAAGTTTTTCAAGAAAGAAGGCAAAGCCATCTTCTGCCTCCATCGATGCGACAAACGCATTGATGACACCTGACATCGTATAGCGTGTGGAGCGTACTGAGATCGCCTGAAGCCTGTGTCTTGCGTGCTCCTGCAATACCCCTCTGGAGGTACCGCGGATAAGGTAGCTGAGTGTGGCATGTTCGATAATGGAGTGGTGGTGGTGTACCCATGCGAGGTTGGCGAGCAGATCGGATTTTTCGATCTTGTTGATCGCATCGGTATCGAGCTTCTCCATAGCGTGCTTGACACACTCGTTTTCAGAGTTTTCAAAGGAGTCATAGCAGGTACGCGCAGCGATCTCCGCAACACCCAGCCCACTCTCCTGAAGCAGTGTTACTTTGGGTTTTTGGTAGGTGATATGGTACATCTCGACGGTTTCCATCATTTTCCCTTAAACAATTTTGATACAATTATATCAATTTTTATTAAAGGTACTACGTGATGAGACCCAACGAACGCTTTTACGGATTTGAAGAGGATTTTCGTGATCCCTATGCAAGAGACAGAGACAGGGTACTGCACTGCAGCTCTTTTAGACGGCTGGAGTACAAAACACAGGTTTTTTTGAATCATGAAGGGGATTATTTCCGTACACGGCTGACCCATTCACTCGAAGTTTCCCAGATCGCACGTACGCTTTCAAGACAGCTTTCGCTCAATGAGACACTCTCAGAGGTTATCGCCCTCTCCCATGATCTGGGGCATACCCCTTTTGGACATGTCGGCGGTGATGCGCTTGACAAACTGCTTAGGGAAGATGGACATCCGCTGGGGTTTGAGCACAATTTTCAATCTTTTCGGGTAGTGACGAGGCTGGAGAAGCGTTACAAGGATTTTGACGGGCTCAATCTGACATTCGCTACGCTTGAGGGGATACTCAAACACTCCTATCCCTACAAAAAACCGTTTTTGGAGGGTCTCGATCCGCGTTTTGCACTCGACAAACATCCCTCTTTGGAGGCGATGGTGGTCGATCATGCCGATGAGATCGCCTACACCTCCCATGATATTGACGACGGGATCAAATATGGACTGATCAGCTTCGATGACCTAAGTGACGATGCGCTTAGTCAGCGTGTCGATGAGATGGTACGCCAAGAGGGGATAGCACGTGAGGATAGTCTCTATCGTCACCGTTTTGTGGCGGGACTGATCAAACTGCTGGTAGAGGATTTTATTACTCACTCCAAAGAGGGTGCGGCACACTATCGCCAAGAGGAGCCGATCGCTGCGACACTGGATGCCTCGATGCCGTTGCCTGTCGGTTTTTCGAAGCAGACAGCTACAGAACTCAAGCGACTTAAAAAGCGTCTTTTTGAAAAATTGTACAGACATGAAAAGATCGTCAGAAAAATGTATGCGGGTAAGCAGTGTATCCAAAAGCTCTATGAGGCATTTACCGAAGATATCGATCTTCTTCCGCCTCCGCAAAAAGCACTTCTGGAGGTACGGAACAAAGAGCGAGTTGTAGCAGATTTCATCGCCGATATGACTGACCGCTATGCGATGAAGACCTACCATGAGATCTATGGACTTTCTCTCTGAAGTTGCCCTAAAATCTACTATATAGTAAGTTTTGGGTATAATGCGCCCAAATTACAAGTAGGGCAAAACCCGAATTTAGGATAGTGAATGCAAAAGATCAAAAACATCGCCGTTATCGCACACGTTGACCACGGTAAGACCACACTGGTAGACCAGCTGCTTCAGCAGAGCGGAACCTTTGAAGCGCACCAAGAGGTGCAAGAGAGAGCGATGGACAGTAATGACATCGAGAAAGAGAGAGGGATCACGATCCTTTCGAAAAACACAGCGATCACCTACGGCGATCACAAGATTAACATCATCGACACCCCGGGTCACGCCGATTTCGGCGGTGAGGTCGAGCGTGTACTCAAAATGGTTGACGGTGTATTGATGCTTGTTGATGCACAGGAAGGGGTCATGCCTCAGACCAAATTTGTTTTGAAAAAAGCGATCGAACTGGGGCTTATCCCTGTCGTTGTTATCAACAAGATCGACAAAGACGGTGCAGAGCCTGACCGTGTTCTCGATGAAGTTTTTGACCTGCTGGTAGCACTCGATGCCAACGAAGAGCAGCTTGAATTCCCTGTGCTCTATGCTGCCGCGCGTGACGGGTATGCCAAGTGGAATCTTGAAGATGAAAACAAGGATATGACACCGCTCTTTGAAGCGATCCTTGAGAAAGTACCCTACCCTGAAGGTTCACCGGATAATGATACACAGGCACAGGTCTTTACCCTGGACAATGACAACTTTGTCGGGCGTATCGGTATCACACGTATCTTCAACGGCAAGGTCAAAAAAGGCGATGAGTATGTGCTTGTCAAAGCAAGCGGCGAAAAAACCAAAAGCCGTGTGAGCAAACTGATCGGATTTAAAGGGCTTGAGAGAATGGAGATCGATGAAGCGGAAGCAGGCGATATCGTAGCGATCGCAGGGTTTGCCGATATCGATGTAGGAGACTCTATCTGTGATCCGCAAAATCCTGTGCCGCTCGATCCGATGCATGTCGAAGAGCCTACCCTCTCTGTCATCATGTCGGTTAACGACGGACCGCTGGCAGGTACCGAAGGGAAGCATGTCACCTCCAACAAGATCAGAGAGAGACTCGAAAAAGAGATGGAGACCAATATCGCGATGCGCATGGAGCCTCTGGGAGATGCATCTTTCAAGGTATCAGGACGTGGAGAGCTGCAGATCGGTATCCTCGCGGAGAATATGCGACGTGAGGGCTTTGAGTTCCTTCTGGCACGTCCCGAAGTCGTGGTCAAAGAGGAGAACGGTGTCAAGATGGAGCCGTTTGAGCATCTGGTCGTTGATGTACCCGAAGAGTTTCAGGGGGTAGCGATCGAAAAGCTCGGTAAACGTAAGGCAGAGATGACCTCTCTGACCCCGATGCCTGACGGCACCGTGCGTATCGAGTTTGAGATCCCTGCACGTGGATTGATCGGCTTTAGATCGGAGTTTTTGACCGATACCAAAGGGGAAGGGATCATGAACCACTCCTTTATCGAGTACAGACCCTATTCAGGAACAGTAGTCAGCCGTACACCGGGTGCACTTGTCTCTATGGATGACGGTGAGGCAGTTGCCTTCTCTATCTTCAATCTTCAGGCACGCGGTACGCTCTTTATCAAGCCGCAGGACAAGGTCTACAGCGGTATGGTCATCGGCGAGAGCAGTAGACCGGGAGACCTCGATGTCAACCCGCTCAAAGGCAAGCAACTGACCAACATGCGTACAAGCGGCGCAGATGATGCGATCAAGCTTGTCCCACCGCGCGAGATCACACTTGAGTCGGCGATGGAGTGGATCGAGGATGATGAGCTTATCGAGGTAACCCCCGAGAGTATCCGCATCCGCAAAAGACATCTCGATCCGACAATCAGAAAGAGAATGGCAAGAGACAAGAAAAATCTTGAGAAGTCGTAAGAGGATATTTTTTATTATTTTAATTTGGTCGAGCTCTTTTCTGCCTCGACCAACAACATCTTTTTAGTGAAGTCAGAGTTCTTTATGTATTTTGAAGAGAGTCATAAATTTTCAAACCTTCTTTTTGGAGCAGAATACCACTTATTCCAAGTACCGTAAATGACAAGCAAGTTGCTATAAATCCCTCAAATATGCCATATTTTAGAAATATAGCAATAGGGATCATAAATGCGGCATAGTAAAATTTTTCACCCATATTTATAAGTGTATCAGCATGTTTTTGCTTTGTTTTATCGTGACGCCATTGTTTATAAGACATTGAATCTCCTTGAATTGTTAAATTTATAAGTTTAATTGCAACCTATAGCTTTAAGTATATTAATTTTTTTGAAATAAAATTAAAGATATGTCATATTGTCATATTTATGCTATCCATACATACATACATATGTAGTTGCCCTCATCTCCATTATTTAGTGCTAATTGAATCTTTCCCTATCCCCTATGACATTTAGTGTTTCGTCTAAAAACAGATTTAATATTATGTATAAGCATAAGATAAAATTTGACAAAAAATTTATATTTTAGGTATCATTAAAGTATTTAAAACTTAATAAGCAAGGGAAAAGAGTGTTAAGTAAAAAAATATTAAAGGGAGGGGCAATAATATTTTTGTCCCTATTTATGGTAGGTTGTCAAGAAATTATTGAAACAAGTAAAGTTACACAAGAGAAGGCAGGAAATGAGCTTGCTCTTGTGCAAGTAACAGCTTCTAATAAGCACCAAGCAAAGAAGATTTCAAAACATTTTTCAAGTGTAGATGTTTGTAGTGATATATACTGTTTTAGAGCCAATATTATTAAAAACCCTAAAAATGATGTAATTGCAAATATAGCAGTATCTTATTTTGGTGATACGATAAAGTACATTAGATATGTCAATAAGCATCATCATAAAGCACCTACTCCACCTATTCCTCTGTCTGATGAATATAATTTAACTAAAGGAACACCTTATAAGCTTTATCTGGGTCAACACTTAAAACCAGTATTGTTAACTATTTTTTCTCCAGCAGATAAGCCTTATCTTTATAATCCAAATAAAAAGCTTAAGATAAAATTAGAGGATGGGTTTAAATTGATTGTTCCTAGAAAAACATTTAGTGAGTATTTGACTCTTAATGTTTCTTCAACACTAAATCCATCCAATATAGCTTCATCCTATTATATAGGTTTGGCAAAAGACGGAATAAGTCCACAAAAAAATATGACAGCATATATTCCATTAAATGATACTAATTTAACAAGTGAAGAGATCAAATCTAAGTATGAACCTTCGATGAAAAATAAAGCTTTAGCTTTTGATGTAATAGAAAAAAATGATAAGCTATTTATGAAGGCAACAATTTCTGAATTTGGCTATTTGAGTGTAAAGAAAAAAGAATCTAAAACACTCAAGGTATTACAAAAAAATGTTACGAGCAAATCTTTATTGGGAGGACTGTTTGGTGATGATTTATCAGCATGTTTATCGCAAATAAAGCTATTAAAAACAACTTTGGTGAAAGAAACAGAGACAAAAGGGTATGCCGAATTTAATAATTGTGCATATATAAAGCCATATCTTTATATGGTAAGTTTAAATATTAATAGTGATTATAATGAGGTTGTACCCAAAGCACTTTCTAAAACAATGAAAATTGGTTTATCATTTGCTGAAGATAATAAACAACTTAAGACCATAGAAAAACATGCTTTTGATAATGGTGCTAAGGTAGCTATTAATGGGGGACAGTGGGATGGCGACTTGGGAACTCGATATATGTTTGATTGGAGTAAAGGAGGTTTTGTTGATAATATAGCGTATGGAATACCAAAAGGCAGAACGATATATAGAAACGAAACCCTAGATTTTCATCCATTAGGTTTATCTACGAGGTCTTCTTTGGGTATGAAAAGTTCTGGAAATGGAGCAAAGTTATTTAAATTATTAGAAGCAACACCAGCTTCTCCCTACCTATATAATCTTTATAGTTCTGATAATTATGTATTGTATAATGGTCAATGTAATACATCAGATAATACAAATAGTAGAAGTGCTGTAGGTATTAAAGATGGCAAAGTTCTTTTTGTTTCCTCAAATCATGATTATGCAGGAACAAGTACATCTGAATTATGTGAGATATTTAAAGCATTGGGGTATGAGAATGCCATATTGAATGATGGAGGGTCATCTTCATCTATGTATATTGATGGTATTCTTGTTAATCCTTTGATGGGGTCAGATAGGATTGTAATTGGAGGAACATCTAGACAAATCCTTTACAGCATTACAGCAAAAATATCTAAATAATGCAAGAATTTAAAAATATATTAAAAAAGAACATACTTAAATATTTTCTTCTTGCATTGCTGTCTACCATATTGAGTTATATGTATATTAGATATGGATGGGCAAGTCTTCCTTGCACTCAAGATATGTGTTCAATTGAATGGGATATAATTTCTTGGGATTTTAGACGAGGTATACAACAGTATCCTGTTTTGTCAGCAGGACTGCCAATACCCTATGCATTTAGTTCTGAACCATTTAGTACAATGGATATTGTTGATGATTATTATATATGGAGTATTTTTTTTCTTGATATTTTTCTTTGGATGTTAATATTCACAACAATAAGATATTTTAGAGAAAAATGCCAAGGAGACAAGCTTAAAAAGCCTGATGAGGAGCTACCCTCATCCCCGTCACCCAAGCCCAATGAAAATTAAACCCTCCCCTGTCGCCGTCGACATCGAGTATCTCACCTGCGAAGTAGAGACCCGGAGTGATCTTTGATGCCATGGTTTGGGGGGCTATCTCTACGGTATTGACACCGCCTGTGGCAACTTCTGCACCTTTAAAGCCTCTTGTATCGTTGATGCTGAGTTTGAGGTTTTTGATAGCGTGTACAAGTTTGTTTATCTCTTTTCTGTTTAGCTCTTTTTCTAGCTTCACCCTGCTCTTTGACTGTTCCAAAATGATATCGATGAGCTTTTTGTTGAGCATACCGTGCAGCCATAACCCTATGGGTTTTTCACTCTCTTTTTGTACTCTATCGAGTAGCAGGTTTGTAAGCTTTTCTTTGCTGTATTCGGGCATAAGGTCAAGGCGGAGTTCACAGTAGTCAAAGTTGGATAGTCTGATGCTTGCCTCACGGCTAAGATCAAGTATGGCAAGTCCGGATATGCCGTAGTTGGTGAAGAGTATATCACCCTTTTTTTCTGTAATGTATTCGCCATTGGCATAAAGCCTGGCAATACCGGCTACTTTTACCCCTGCACACCTTTTGACCCAACTCTCTTCAGAACAGAGCTGTACAAGAGCAGGATGGCGGGGCACAAGCGTATGCCCCAACTTTGTTGCAAAGGCATACCCAGCGTTAGAGCCTCCCAGCTGCGGTGCAGCAGGAGAGCCCGAAGTAAGTACAAGTTGGGCAGCGTTTTTCGTGCCCTGAGTGGTTTCCAGCTTGAAGGTATCACCTTCTTTGTCTACGCTTGTGACGGTACAGTCACAGACTATCTCTACCCCCGCTCTCTTTGCTTCATACTCAAGAAGCTCTGCGACTGAGGAAGCTTGCAAGGACATAGGAAACATTTTCCCCTCCTTGCCTTCTACCAGCGGCAGTCCCAAGGAAGAGAAGAAGCGCTCTACAACAGGAAAATCGTATCCTTTGAGCACCTGCCTGACAAAGTCAGGGTTTTGCGAATGAAAACGGCTCGGATCGATATGGCGATTGCCGATGTTGCATTTGCCGTTGCCTGATACGAGGATCTTCTTGCCCACACGACTGTTTTGTTCGAGCAGGGTTACCTGCTGCCCTGCCCTTGCCAAATTGATAGCGGCACAGAGTCCTGCTGCGCCTGCACCGATGATTATCCACTCTTTATTTTTCATAAGGTATTATAGCCACACTATATAGTGAAAACCAAAGGAGTCAGGATGTCAGCATTAGTAGAGTTCAGTATGTTTCCTACCGAACAGACCCAGAGCAAGAGCGCTTTTGTTGCACGGGTACTTGATATCGTCGACAAAAGCGGACTTCCCTACCAGCTTACCCCTATGGGTACGATCATCGAGGGTGAGAGTGTAGAGCAGGTGCTTGCTGTGATCAACCGTGCCTACGAAGAGTTGCAAAAAGATTGCGGACGTGTCTACAGTTCTATCAAGATCGACTGGAGAGAAGGACCTGTAGGCAGACTCAACAACAAAACCGCCTCAGTCGAAGCGAAGCTCGGGCGAAAGCTTCGCACATAGAGCGACCAGTCGCGAGAGCTCTCCGCTGAGGAGAACACAGCGTTAGCGCAGCAATGACGGGCTTAGCTCGGCATGCGTCCTGTCAATAAAAAAGCTTCGCACATAGAGCGACCAGTCGCGAGAGCCCTCTGCTGAAGAGAACACAGCGTTAGCGTAGCGATGACGGGCTTTGCTTGGTATGCGTCCTTTCAGATAGAAGTTAAGTTTGGCTATAATAAGGCAATTTTTTACAAGGAATTTCTATGTTGTGTGCAGAGAGAATGCAGCGGATCATTCAGGCGATCATTCTCGGAATCGTGATGGGATTGGCGGCAAGCGGAATGAGCGGAGACAAAGGGATGCTGCAGTTGGCATTCCTCCTGCAGTTTGGAATGATGGTGATGCTGTTCATTGCAGGTTTTACAGGGTGGTGTCCAGGATTGATCACACTCAAAAAGGTTTTTCCTTCATGTGACGAAACCAATAACAGGAGCCAGAACTAATGTCAGATATTTCCTATAAAGATGCCGGTGTCGATATCGATGCGGGCAATGCCTTTGTCGAAGCGATCAAAGAGGATGTCAAGTCCACTTTTGACGAAAATGTGATCGGCGGGATCGGTTCTTTTGCCGGTGCCTATGCACTGCCCAGCGGCTACAAAGAGCCTGTGATTCTCTCTGCGACAGATGGTGTCGGAACCAAGCTCAAGATCGCAATAGAGAGCGGCAAGCTCGATACGGTAGGGATCGATCTTGTTGCGATGTGTGTCAATGACCTCATCTGTAACAACGGCGTACCGATGTTCTTCCTCGACTACTATGCCACAGGCAAACTCCTGCCTCAGAATGCCAAAGATGTCGTCGCAGGGATCGCAGAGGGATGCCGCAGAAGCGAGTGTGCCCTTGTCGGTGGTGAGACTGCCGAAATGCCCGGCATGTATAGTGAAGATGACTTTGACCTTGCAGGTTTTGCAGTAGGTATCGCGGAACGCAGCGAGATGGATACTGTCTCCAATGTCAGAGCGGGACAGGTCTTGATCGCTATGCCAAGTTCAGGGGTACACTCCAATGGCTATTCGTTGGTGCGTAAGCTCTTCTTTGACAAACTCGGCATGGGTCTGGAGACAGAGTTCGAGGGCAAGCCGCTGCTGGAGACACTGCTGGAGCCTACCCGTATCTATGTCAAAGAGTATAAAGCCAACAAGCCCTATATCAAGGCACTCGCACATATTACAGGCGGCGGTATCGTAGAGAATCTGCCGCGTGTACTCCCAGAGGGTATCCGTGCAGTGGTTAAAAAAGAGGATATCAAAGTCCTCCCTATTTTTGAGTTTATGAGCCAATATGTTGCCGAAGATGAGATGTACAGGGCATTCAATATGGGTGTCGGAATGGTATGGGTCGTAGAGCCCGAAGATGTCGATACGGTACTTGCCAATACCGACGGCTATGTGATCGGTGAATTGGTCGAAGGTGAAAAGGGTGTCGATCTGATCTGATCCCCCTTCTCTCTTTTTCACACCGCTTGCCGGCAGGCTTCTGCCGGCACTTTCTATTTTTTGATCCTTTCTTTTTCCAGTTCTCCGCTTTTTAGTTTTTGCACATACTCTTTGAGTGCTTTTTTGACATTGCCCTGCAGCAGATAGAGTCCTATAATGTTGGGCAGTGCCATAGAGAGGAAGAGCAGGTCGGTCAGATCTACCAGTGGGCCGAGCTTTTCGACCAGTGATGCGAGGATGATCACAGCAAGGAAGATCAGCTTGAAGATGATACCCGATTTCGCGCCAAAGAGATAGACCCAGGCACGATCTCCGTAGTAGGACCATGAGATCATCGTAGAGAAGGCAAAGAGGGTCACAGAGAGGGTCAGAATGATGGGAAACCAGCCAATAATCGTCCCATAGGCGGCAGAGGTCAGGGCGGCACCCTGTTTGGCATCTATGATGGCATCGAGACTCTCTGTTCCCCCTGCATAGACACCGGTGATGACAACGACCAGGGCAGTCATCGTACAGATGATTACCGTATCGATAAAAGGCTCATAGAGCGCGACCATCCCCTGTCGTACCGGGTATTTGACTTTGGCAGGGGCATGCGCGATAGGTGCAGAGCCGATCCCAGCTTCAGAGGAGAAAGAGGCCCGCTTGAAGCCCTGGATCATCACACCTACCATTCCGCCGGCAACAGCAGTCGGAGAGAAAGCCTCTTTGATGATAAGCGCAAAGGCATCAGGGATTACTGCATAGTTGACGGCAAGGATATAGAGCGAGGCACCTACATAGATAAAGACCATCAGCGGGACGATCCTTTCGGTGACGTTGGCGATCGATTTGACACCGCCGATGATGACAAGTCCGGTGATCACGGCAAGTGTCACACCGAAGATCCATGGCTGTTCGGCGAGTATGGGTATCTGGTTTTTGACTGCACCCAGAGACTGGGAGACCTGAAAGGCATTGCCCCCGCCCAACGCACCGCCGAGCATAAATACCGCAAAGATCAGCGCAAGCACACGCCCAAAGCGCGGCATCCCTTTCTCCTTGAGACCTTCGGAGAGGTAGCGCATCCCTCCCCCCAGCACGGTGCCGTCGGGCAAAAAGGTACGATACTGCAAAGAGAGCGTCACTTCGGTAAACTTGAGTGTCATGTTGAAAAAGCCTGCAACGATCATCCAGAAGGTCGCACCGGCACCTCCGATCATGATCGCCACTGCCACACCGGCGATATTGCCCAGACCGACAGTGGCAGACAGAGCGGTGGTAAGTGACTGAAAGGGGGTGATGATCCCTTTGTCTTCAGGGGTCTGCCATTTTCCCAGCATCACCTCAAACGCATGCTTGAAAAAGCGCAGATTGGGAAAGCCCATCACCACAGTGAAGTAGACGGCAGCCACTGCCAGCCAGGCTATCAGAAAGGGGATGGAGACACCATCGACCTGCCCAAAGAGGATATCGAAGAAAAGAATGTTCCCTAAAAATTCATTGATCGATCCCAAGATTGATGATACCATAGTAATTTCCTTTGTTTTACAGATCAATTATTATACACATTAAGCCCTAAAAGAGCCTATAGCATCTTTTTTTACTTTTTTATCCATTTCTATTGACATTTAAAATCCTTTTGACTATAATTGCAGTCCTTTTTCATAGGTAACGGAGTGTAGCGCAGTCTGGTAGCGCACCTGGTTTGGGACCAGGGGGTCGAAGGTTCGAGTCCTTTCACTCCGACCATTTAGATATTTAACTTATAATAATTTGATAACCAAAGATTTTAGACACTTTGTCGCTTACATCAGAGACAACCTCCCAAAGTTGTTGTGTGTAGCTTCTGTTTAAAAGTAGATGGTAGGCGTAGTTCAGTTGGTAGAGCACCTGTTTGTGGCACAGGTTGTCGCGGGTTCGAGTCCCGTCGCCTACCCCATTAATGAGGTTATAACCCAGTCCTTTTGAAGCGCTAGTAGCTCAATTGGATAGAGCATCAGACTTCGGATCTGAGGGTTAGGGGTTCAAGTCCTCTCTAGCGTACCATCCAACAGACGGACTGACAAATTATTATAGATGCACTCGTAGCTCAGCTGGATAGAGCACCCGCCTTCTAAGCGGGCGGTCTCAGGTTCGAATCCTGACGGGTGTACCACCCTTGTTTTTTCTTCAACAAGATCATTTTGCGGATGTGGTGGAATTGGTAGACACGCCAGACTTAGGATCTGGTGCCTAACGGTGTGGAGGTTCGAGTCCTCTCATCCGCACCACTTATTCACATATTAACCTTTCGATAATCTCTCTTTCACGCTATTTTGCAACTTATGTACCTTTCATACATCATACATTTCTGTTACAATTGGCTATATCAATTACAACAAAAAAGGATAGCCAATGGACAAAGCACTTGACAATGTACAAAGCTCTATAGAAAAGTTTATGAAGAAGATGGATGAAGCGGAGAAGAAGATCTCGCAGATCGAAGAGAAGCTGCAGGCAGTACGCAAAGAGCTGGAGCCTCTAGAGGTAGAGATACTTGAAATTTCAAGCAAACTCAGAGAGACTGAGCATGCCCTGCACCAAAAGCTCAATAAAGTCAAGAGAGTACGCAAACTATATCTCAATGCAAAAACTGATCGACAGTTGAAGATGTATGAAAAAGATTATAATCAGTTGATGAAAGAGGTGCACAAACTCGACAAAGAGTATGCAGAACTCAAAGAGAAGTACCAGAAGCTCGTAGAGAAAGAGGAGAAGCTGCTCAAAAAAGAGATGGAACTCGAAGAGAAAAAAGCGGAACTCTACCATGAGCGTGAAAAGCTGATGAAGCACGCAGAGCAGATCATGGGAAGACTCAGCTCCAAGATCAACCGTACAAGAAACCGCTAATCTGCCTCTATACGGTTTATACCGTATGGTTTCTCTTATTACCACACCAAGTAAATACCTCAAACTTTGAGAGAACGAGACGAGGCAAGATGTGCGTGAAAAAATCTAAAGGACTACCCGTAGGTAATTCAAAGATTTTTTTTGCGTGCAGGTTGTCTCGTATCGTTCTCCCCGAAGGGTGCAGCACTTTCGCCCATACTCGGCGTTAGATTTTCCTGAATTCGCTTTGGCGAGTCCTGCGAAAATCTGCCTTGATTATGAACGAAATTGTTGCATCAAAGATTGAGGTATTTACTTGGTGCGGTAATTATAATCATTTCTTTTAACAAACAATAGTATAATGAATGCAAGAACATATCTGCAGGGAAAAAAGTATGGACAGAAGTTTATTTATTTTTATCTTGATTGGTGTCGGTTTTTTGTACTTCATTACCAATTTTGTAGGGGATATCCAGGAAGAGGATGACCGTTATCAGAATACAGAGTATAAGATGGAGCATAAGTTTGATAAGTACTATACTACAGACAGTATAGGTCAGCAGATCCTTGATTTGACAGATGCTCCACCTGCCGTGCAGGTAGAAGCATGGAATACAAGCCCCCTAAAAGAGGAGTTTCTTACACTCTATCCCGATTTCTCAGAGATGAAAAACTATGTCAAAGATAGGGTAAGGGGAGAGTATATCACCCAAAAACTGCTTGCTCATATCGGTGATGTAGAGGATAAGTTCTTCTCCGGAAAGATTGACTCAGAGCAGGCCAAGCGGATGCTTGGCACACTCCGCTAAGAGCGGCACGGATCGGACATATTGTTCGGATCGGCATAGAGATAGACCTCTACACGTCTGTTGAGTGCACGGTTTTCAGGGCTGTCGTTTGGTGCGAGTGGCTTGTTGTATGAGCACCCTTTGATCCTCGGGTATCCGTTGACTGCCAAGAGGTTGGCAACGGTTCTGGCTCTTGCTTCTGAAAGTCTCTGGTTATAGGCGTAGCTTCCTCTGTTGTCCGTAAACCCTGCGACACCAACGATGGTCTGCGGATACTGTCTCAATACCTGTGCGAGTTTCTGTACTTTATATCTGGCACTTGGGCGCAGCTTGGATGAGCCGGTAGCGAACATCATATTGTCCCTAAAGAGGATTTTGACATAGTTTGGATGCTTGGTGACGATGATGTCACGGCGGGGATCTACGGCAGCCAGCGGATCGGTACTGACCCCGGTACCCAATGCACGTGCTACTTCATTCGCCTGTTTGTCCAGCAGATAGCCTGCGCCACCGCCGAGTGCCGCTCCTGCGAGTGCACCGAGTGCGGCACGTCTGTTTTTGTGATGGCCTTTGGTATTGTATCCGATCACAGCACCGGTTATGGCGCCCAGAACAGCACCGGTTTTGGTTCTGTTATAGCTGTCGTCCTCTACCAGACCCGGCTGGTTGTAACAACCGGCCAGGATAAATGCCGTGACCGAAGCTGCGATGATTGATTTGTTGAACTTCATTGTTTCTCCTTTGATGTATATAGGTTATTGCCAACCGCCGTCTTGTACCGGCTTTGGATTGGAGTTGTCTACCGCTTGACCGATTGCTCCGCCTGCCACTGCGCCTGCAAGGGCACCCAGAGCGATATTGGTACCGCTTCCGTTACCGACATTTCCCCCGATCACCGCACCGCTGACCGCACCGATAGCGGCACCTTTTTGCACTGTAGGGTTATTGAGTGTCTCTTGATTGACACAGCCGCCGAGCAGGGCGATACCTGCAACCGAGGCGAGAAAAATGTTTATGATATCTCTTTTCATCATCCATCCTTTATAGGTTTATTTGTATCCATTATAACACAGAATTGTGAAGCGATTATGAACTTTTGAAAGAAGGTATCTCTCTAAGAGTACTTTTCTATGGCTGTTTCCCTGTATCGGACTTTTGTGTATCGATGATCTTTTCGTGCCACTCATAGAGTGTCTTCTCAAAACCGATCTTCTGCGTATGATAGAGTTGAAGCGGGGCAGCGAGATATTGCTGCGCAACCCATCCTCCGTGATCATGGGGATAGAGGTAGGTTTTGGCATGGGTTTTGATATGGGAGGGGATAGGGTGTATCTCTCCGGCTTTGATGCGTTTCTGGGCTTTGTTGATCGCTTTGTAGGCACTGTTGGATTTTGGGGAGGATGCCAGATAGATCACCAGTTGAGAGAGGGTGATCCGTGCTTCAGGATAGCCTATATGCTTGACGATATTGAGTGTGGAGCTGGCGAGATTGAGCGCATGGGGGTTGGCATTGCCTATATCTTCGCTTGCAAGGATCGCTAGCCGCCTGGCGATAAACTCCGCAGGCTCACCTCCCTCTATGAGGCGTGCAAGATAGTAGAGCCCCGCATCGATATCGGAACCACGGATACTCTTGATCATCGCAGAGGTAAGTTCGTAGTGGCTCTCATCTTCGCTGCTGCCTGCCTGCATGGCATGGGGTCTTAGCTGTTTGAGTCTCTGCAGTGTGACAGGTGTACCGAGCGCGACTGCACTCTCAAGCAGATTGAGCATAGCACGTATGTCACCGCCGCTTGAAAGTATCAGATAGGACTTGGCATCTTCCTCAGCGGTTATCTTCTCCTGCAGGAGTATCTTCTCCAGATAGCTGCGCATTGCTTTGGCATCGACAGGGTGGAGCTCAAAGAGGTGAGAGCGGGAGCGCATGGCGGCAGTCAGGGAGTAGTAGGGGTTTTCGGTCGATGCACCGATGATCAGTGCATCATTGCGCTCCATATAGGGCAGCAGCACCTCCTGCTGGTTTTTGCTCAGCCTGTGCACCTCATCGATAAAGATGAGAGGTTTCTGCAGGGCATTGCTATACTCATTGAGCACTTTTCTAAGTGCATCGATCTTGAGTGTGGTGGCATTCATCTCATAGAAAGGTCTATCCAGTGTAGAGGCGATGATGCGTGCCAGTGTGGTTTTGCCGCAGCCCGGTGGGCCATAGAGGAAGCTATGGGGGAGTTTTTCTGCCTTTAGCAGCCCGCTCAAGATACCTGAAGAGCCGAGCAGGTGCTCATGCCCGACCATCTCTTCAATGGATTTTGGGCGGTATTTGAGTGCCAGATTCATGAGGTCGGTTTTTTCTTTTTGATCTCTTGATCCGTTTGCTCGGCAAGCTGCTTGGCACGGTTCTCCTCACTCTTTTTGCGGGCATGCTCCTCTTGTCTTTTCTCTTTGAGAAACTTATGGAGGTCATCATACTCACGTCGTGTGAAGTAGCGCGTTTTGTTCTCAGGGAGATTGTTGAGCTCTATCCCGCCGAAAGCGACACGTTTGAGGTCAAGTACATTGGCACCGAAGTGTGCGAAAAACCGTCTCAGTTCCCTGTTTTTGCCTTCATTGATCGTGACACGAAGCTTGGTAAAGTTCTTTCCCTCACCGCGGATCGCCATATCGACAAACGGGGCAAACTCCATGCGCTCTATCTTGCTCTTCTCATGGGCACCGGCACGGGCATCTTCAAGCACGAGCCCCTCCCGCATCGCATCGATCATCTCCTGCGTCAGCGGTTTGTCGATCTTGAGGTTGTAAGTACGGTCGAGTTTGCTCTCCATGAGTGCTGTAGCGACCTCTACATTGTCTGTCAGGATCAAAAGTCCCTCTGAAGCATAGTCGAGCCTGCCTACAGGGATAAAGTGTCTAAATTTGCCCGGGAGCTTGTGGTAGATGGTCGTTCTGCCCCTGTCATCCTTTTTTGTGACCAGTACCCCTTTGGGTTTGTTGTAGACGATGGCTGTAATCTCTTTTTTCTCTTTGACCGGTTTGCCCTTGACGGTCACGAGGTCTCCGGGCTGTACTTCATAGCCGAACTCACGCATAGGCTGCTTGTTGACTTTGACCTCACCCTCTTCGATAAGTTTGTCGGCTTCCCGTCGTGAATATTTGCTGTTGTGTGATATAAATTTGTTTAGTCTCATCTCTTTGTACCTTTGGGTATAGTCATCGTTTTATGCCGGCATTGACCAGATCGTGTATATGTAAAATACCGATGATACGGTCATCATCATCTACCAATGGCAGAAGCTGAATGCGGTTGTTCTCCAAAATCTCCAGAGCTTCACTTGCAAGGAGTTCTGTATTGCGGTAGCGTTTGGGCTCTTTGCTTGCATATCTGATCGCAGGGTGATCCATATCGAACGACTCTTGCATCAATGCACGTCTGAGATCCCCGTCAGTGAGCAGGGCAGCCAGACGACCCTCTTTGTCAGTAAGCAGCACACTGCCCAGCTTGCCTTCGCTCATGATCACGACAGCATCCTTCAGCGGTGTTGTCTCATCGGCTACAGGCAGATTCTCTGTGCGCATCAGGTCTTTGACTTTGACAAAGAGTTTTTTGCCGAGGCTGCCTCCCGGATGAAATGAGGCAAAATCCTCTTTTTTGAAGCCACGCTTTTGCATCAGTGCAACAGCCAGCGCATCCCCCAGTGCCATGGTCAGCGTCGTAGAGGTCGTAGGAGCAACACCCAGCGGGCATGCTTCGCGCTCTACTGAGATATCAAGCCAGACATCGGCATAGCGTCCCAGTGACGAATTGGGATTGCCTGTCATGCCTATGAGAGGAATCTCAAAGCGTTTGATATGCGGCAGGATCTTGGTCAGCTCTTCACTCTCCCCGCTGCTGCTGATGGCAAGAAGGGTATCCTCTTTGCCGATCATGCCCAGATCTCCGTGAAGCGCCTCGGTAGGGTGGAGGAAAAAACTCGACGTACCGGTACTGGCGAATGTCGCTGCCATCTTTGCACCGACAAGCCCCGATTTGCCCACACCGGTGATGATCAGCTTGCCTTTGGTTTGCAGGATGGTATCAACGGCATCGAGAAAGTTGGTATCGAGACGTTTCGCTGCTTTCTTGAGGGCATCCGCTTCGATTTGCAGTGTCTCTTGTGCAATTTCTATTAGATTCATTACGATTTGCTTTATATTAGAATTTTAGTGAGAAATTATAGCATAATTGGAGGAATTGGCGTAATTGTAAACAGAGGCATGGATCTACCTCTGTCGTCTCATCTTAGGATTGTTTGCTTGTAGAGACCTCTCCGGCATCGACACGTTTGGAAAACTCTGTCTCTTCACCTGCGGCAAGCGCTTTTGCCTGCTCTACCCAGTTTTCACGTTTGACACGCCCCGGGAAAGCTACGTTGGCATCGACCCATTTGATATTCTCTTCGGTCCAGTTGGCGATCTGGTCAAAATGGTAGATACCTTGATTGTTAAGGGTCTCTTCAATCTTGACACCGATCCCTTTGATGCGGGTAAGGTTGTCTTTTTCTCCATCTCGGGGTTCGGAAAGGAGCAGGGGTGCGGTGCCCGTTGCCTCGGCAGAGGAGCCCTCTGCGTCCGAACTCTCTTCAGTGGTGCACTCTGAGGACTCTCCATGGCTGTCGTCCGATCCGCACTGGATATCGTCCGAACAGCTGCTTCTTCCGAAAAGGTATCCGATAATAAAGCCCAGGAGGGCAGCCAGCAGTAGACACAGGATCATTTGTGAAGCGATTTCTAACATAATTATTCTCCTAATATATTGATTTCAACGCGGCGGTTCTTCTGTTTGTTTTCCGCACTTGTATTGAGTACGAGAGGTCTGCTCTCACCATAGCCTACGGCTTTGAGTCTTGCCGCATCGATTCCTTGCTCTACAAGAGCCTTTTTGACGCTGTCAACTCTAGCTTGGGAGAGCCTTTGGTTGAACTCTGCATTGCCGTCCGAATCGGTATGTCCGGCGATCTCGACACGGATATGCGGATACTTGTTGAGGATCTCGGCAAGTTTGTTGACCGTCTCGCGTCCTTTGGGTGTGAGTGTGCCCTTTGCGACCTCAAATTCGATGTTCTCTATTTTGAGCAGTTTGGCGATATTCTCTTTGGCGGCTTGTGCCTCTTTCTGGGCTTCTTGTGCAAGCTGGAGACGCTTTTGCTCCGTTTCTTTGGCAGCCATTTCAGCTTTGCGTGTAGCCTCTTCCGCTTCGGCAGCGGCTTTTGCTTCTGCTTCCGCTTTGAGACGTGCAGCTTCCTGTGCTTGGGCTTCCGCTTTGAGGCGTGCAGCTTTCGCAGCCTCTTCTTCAGCAGCTTTTTGAAGCAGGGCAGGGTCTACTCTGATCTGATCGACAATAGGGATCTTGCTATGTGCCAGCAGGGCTTTCATACGATCGAGTGCGGCCTGATCTTTTGCCAGTCCATTGACGACAAAACGGTGATCATTGTACTCGATATACCCTTGGGTAAACTCTTGGGCAAAGAGAGGGAGTATATGTGCTGCCAGAGGGATCGCTCCTTCGGTATCGATATAGGTGTTGCTGTGGGATATACGATCCAGTCGTATGCCCTGAGGGACAGTGTGAGCAAGCGTGTTTGCCTCTTGCTCATCGTGGAAGGTACCCCGCAAAGCAAGGCTGTTTCTTTGTTTGTCGATTCTGAATGAAACAGGCTCTTTGGGGAGGAGTACCACGCTATTGTCTTGTGTAAGGATGGTTGAGCGGTTAAGCATGCGTTCCATCTCGCGTTTAGCAGCATAGGAGTCTACAGTGCCGCTGACTGAGAGCTTGTTGTCATGAAACCGGATACGCCCCTCTTTGTAGTGGTTGGCAAAATGGGGGATAATCGTCTCTACTAAAACAATTACCTCTTGGGCAACCAGTGTCTGGTTTGTAGAGGTATTGCCTATCTGCAGAGGGCGTTTGGTATGGGCAAATGCCTCTACAAGTGCTTGCTGCTGTGCAGTATCTTTGAATCGGCCGCTTAGACGGTAGGTATCGCCCTTTTGGATGATATCAAAGTCTATCGGCTGGAGATCATTCTGATGCAAGCCGGCTGCCGCAGTCGTGAGTGCAGGGGCTTTGTGTGTTGTGTGAATAGTGCCTACTTTGGTGGTGACACAAAGTATCATCAGCAAGAGAAGCAGCCCTATCCAAGGCCAAATCTTTTTCATCTTCTTTCTTTCCCTGTGAGAGTACGGGTTTATACGATGATAAAAAACCCTTATGTATTATTATACATATTTTTGGGAGGAAAATGCTTAGGAAAGAGGAGTGGTTAAAGAAGCTATCAGGATAGCTTCTGCCCAAGAGCAGGGCAGAAATATCTTCTATACGAGGAAGACAGTCGGGATGATCAGCGGGTATCTCTTTTTGGTGCGAACGACATGTTTGCGTACGGTTGCTCTGATCTCGTTTTCAAAGAAAGTATGATCCGGTGTGACATCTTTTTTCATGTTCATCAGCATCGTTTCAAGCAGATGTTTGATCTCTTTGGCAAATTTTTTGTCCTCTTTGTCGGGGATGAGCCCGTAGCTGGTAACTACCGGGTCGCCGATGAGTTTGTGCTCTTTCTCGGCGATCTTTGCAACGATATTGATGATGCCGTCCTCGGCAAGCTTCTGTCTGTCGAGTACCACATCATCTTCGATGGTCATATTGTTCTGGTTGTCGATATAGGTCTTGCCCGATTTGACGGTCTTGACCTTTTTGAGATACTTTGGTGTGATCTCGACCTGGTCTCCGTCACTCATCAGCAGGATATTGCGCTCATCTACCCCACACGCTACGGCTGTTTTTGCATGGGCAGCGATATGGTTGTACTCCCCGTGTACCGGCAGGAAAAATTTGGGCTGGATCAGTCTGAGGATCAGCTTTTGCTCCTCCTGTGCCGCGTGTCCTGAGACGTGGATATCGGAGAACTCTTTGTAGCGTACGGTGACGCCGGCTTTGATCAGCAGGTTCATCAGTTTGGAGACCGATGCTTCATTGCCCGGGATCGCAGAGGCGGAGATGATGACTGTGTCACTTGGCTTGAGTTTGACATGTCTATGCTCATCGGTCGCCATACGGTTAAGTGCCGCCATCGTCTCACCCTGAGATCCGGTAGTGACGATGAGGATCTCTTCATCCGGGTACTTGTTGATCTCATGCGTTTCTATGAAATGCTTGTCTGGAATGTCAACAAAACCGAGTGCTCTGTTGGTCTCGACGTTTCTCTCCATCGATCGTCCGATGATACAGATTTTTCTGCCATGCTTGACACCGCGCTCCATGGCTTGGAAGATACGGTGTACATTGGAAGAGAATGTAGACATGATCACACGCCCTTTTGCCATATCGAAGAGCTGATCGAAGGTCTTGCCTACAACCTTTTCACTCTTGGTAAAGCCCGGGTTGTGTGAGTTTGTAGAGTCGGAGAAGAGACAGAGTACGCCTCTCTCACCATAGTGGGCGATACGCTGCAGATCCATAGTGTAGCCGTCTACCGGTGTATGGTCGACTTTGAAGTCAGCCGTATGGTAGAGGATACCCGCAGGTGTTTCGATCGCAAGCGAGCAGGCATCGATAATGGAGTGGGTGTTGTGGATCCACTCGATTTTCATATCACCGATCTCATACTGTCTGCGCTTGATAACGAAGTTGAAGTATTTTGTATCGGCACTGAGTCCATGCTCTTTGAATTTGTTTTCGATCATTGCCAGTGCAAGTGGTGTGCCGTAGATCGGGAACTTCAACTCTTTGAAGAGATAGGGCATCGCACCGATATGGTCTTCATGTCCATGGGTGATCACGATCCCTTTGATTTTATCTTTGATCGTATGGAGGTAGGAGAAGTCAGGTACCAGGATATCCACCCCGTGCATCGTCTCATCGGGGAAACTCATACCCACATCGATGACGATGGCAGAGGTTTCAGTCTCGAGTACCGCCATGTTGCCGCCGATCTCACCCAGACCGCCAAGCGGTGTAAATCTCACTTTGCCTTTGCTGGCAATATCGATCTTCTTCCACGGTGCCATTCTGGCATCCTGTACACGTTTGTTCTCAGCGATCGCCGCTTTCATCTCATCATTGACCGTTGTGACGTTCTTGCGTTTGTTTCGGTTGCGGTTGTTATTATTGTTGTTGCCGCCGGGCTTGTTGCCCTGATTGGGTTTTCTGTTATTATTATTGTTGCGGTTGTTGGGTTTTCTGTTTCCGCCTTGCTGGTTCTGTCTGTTTTCGCCCTGTCTGTTCTCTTCCCTGTTCCCCTCTCTGTTCGGGTTGTTCCTGTTTGGATTGGGTTTGCGGTTTGGGTTTGGTTTTCTGTTTTGCCCCTGTTCTGTTCTGTTGGGATTGTTGTTGGCTCTATGGGGGTTAGGGCGTCTCTCTCTTTGTGCTGTTCTTTGCTCTTGATTTTGAGAGCTTGCGTTGTTTTGATTGTTGTTTTCCATCTAAATTATCCTTTAATTCATGATATAAGTGATGATAAATAGATGTCTCAGCTTCATGGGGTCTGATATTGGGATCGAGTCCCAGATCTGCAAAAGCGGATGCTACCAACGTTTTGGGAAAGGCAGCGGTGAGGTTCTTTGAGAGTTTCTTTCTCGGCTGTGCAAAGGCAACCTTCAGGAAGTTCTCAAACATCTCATCACCGAATGTCTGCTCTTTCTCTATCAAAAGCACGGCAGAAGTGACATTTGGAGGCGGGACAAAGGCTTCGGGTTCTACTTCGAAACAAAGTCGCGCTTTTCCTACGCTCTGCGCAAGGACAGAGAGTGCCGAGAAGCTTTTTTGACCCGGTTGGGCAGCAAACTTCTCGGCAACCTCTTTTTGCACCATGACCAGAACACTCCGGCATGCTGCATCCTTGAATGCTTTTAAGATAATGTTGGTGGCAATATAATAGGGCAGGTTGGCTACAAGATGATAAGGCTCATCCAGCAGGCTTCCCGACTCCCAACGCTCAAGCACATCCCCGCAGCGCAGTTCAAAACGCCCCTGTGAGATGGGTGTTTCAAATTCCGAAGTGAGATGCTCGCATAATCTTTTATCAACCTCAAATGCTGTGACATTACGAACTTTTACAAGTTCTTTGGTTAAATCACCTAAGCCAGGCCCGATCTCTGCGACCTTCAGGTCGTCATGGGGCATCGATTGGATGATTTTGTGGAGGTAGATCTCATTTTTGAGAAAATTCTGACCAAATTTCTTGGAAGCAAATTCGGCTAAATCCTCAATGATCATACTATAATCTACCTTTATAAGTATCCACTAACCCTCAGCAAGGGATAATTTCTGTATAATCTTACCATAAAAAAGCACAAATCAGAAATAAAACGGAAAACTATGGACTATTTTGCAAAAAGAATCATCCCTTGCCTCGATGTCAACGATGGGCGTGTCGTCAAAGGGGTGAACTTTGTCGGGCTCCGTGATGCGGGTGATCCTGTCGAAGTGGCGAAGCGTTACAATGAAGAGGGAGCCGATGAGATCACTTTCCTCGATATCGGCGCGAGCCATGAAGGGCGGGATACCATCGTCGACGTGGTCAAAAAAGTAGCACAGGAAGTCTTCATCCCTCTGACTGTCGGCGGGGGGATCCGTGAACTGAACGATATCTACAAGCTTCTCAATGTCGGATGTGACAAAGTGAGCATCAACTCCGCAGCGATCAAGAGACCGGCATTTATTGAAGAGGGTGCCAAGCGTTTCGGATCGCAGTGTATTGTCGTCGCGATCGATGCCAAGCGTACAACTGAAGGCACGTGGCATATCTTTACTCACGGCGGGCGCAACGATACGGGCATTGACGCAATCGCATGGGCGAAAGAGGCGTATGAGAGAGGTGCGGGAGAGCTGTTGGTCACTTCGATGGATGCCGACGGCACCAAAGCAGGATTTGACAACGAGCTCAACCGCAAGATCAGCGAAACGGTCAATATCCCTGTCATCGCCAGCGGCGGTGCGGGTACGATGCAGCATATCGAAGAGGCGTTTACCAAGGGTTCTGCAGATGCGGCACTTGCGGCATCGATCTTTCACTTCAAGGAGATCGACATCATGGAGCTCAAACACTATCTCAAGCAGAGAGATATCCCGGTGAGACTCTAAATGTTTATCTGTGCCGGCAAGAGCGAACAGTTTGACTTTGCCCTGCCTGTAGGGATAGGGCTGGTGGATGTCGCGACCCGTCTGACGCAGCGCTGTATAGCGCAAAAGCCCGATTTTCTATGTTTTGTAGGCACGGCAGGCAGTTACGGGGAGAAAGCGATTTTTGATATCATAGAATCCTGCCATGCTACACAGATCGAACAGAGTTTGATCCATGCCGATGCCTACACGCCACTTGAAGAGATCGTCAAAGGGATCTCTTCTCTGGGTGATGAGAGTGAAATTGATGCAGTACTTTGTAAAAACCGGAATGTTTCACGTGAAACAGTGGTGAACTCCTCGAACTATATCACCACCTATGAAGCAGCAGGTGTGTGGTATAGAGACAGAGGTATCCATCTGGAAAATATGGAGTTCTATGCCGTAGTGAAAGTAGCGCAAATGTTTGATATACCCGCGATGGGTATTTTTGCCGTGACCAATTACTGTAACGAAGATGCGCACAGAGATTTTATAAAAAATCATCAAGAGGCGATGGAGAGGCTGACGGAGTATACGAAACGGTATCTGTAAAATCTAAAGGGCAACCACAAGGGTTTGCCCCTACAGTTAAGATAGCCCGTAGGGGCACCTCTCGTGGGTGCCCTTTTTAAAATAACAAAGATAAAGAAGTAAAAGATGACAAAACAAATAATCCAAGACTTGACAAAAGAAGCGCTTGTAGAAGAGATCAAACCGGCATTCAGAGCCAAGCAGATCTACCAGTGGATCTACCACAAATATGTCACATCATTTGAGGAGATGAAAAATCTTCCCAAAGAGATGCGCTTAGCGCTTGAGACAAAGTACACCCTCTCTCCGCTCAAAACGGTGATGGTACAAAACTCCAAAGATGGCAGCCGGAAATATCTCTTTGAGCTGCATGACGGACATACGGTCGAGGCGGTACTGCTTAAGATGCGTGACAAGGAGTACCATGAAGATGGCTCTGTAAAGCATCAGGAGCGCTATACAGTCTGTATCTCCTCTCAGGTAGGGTGCAAGGTAGGGTGTGCCTTTTGTTTGACTGCAAAGGGCGGTTTCATGCGAAATCTGACAGCAGGAGAAATCGTCGAGCAGGTACGTCTGATCAAAAAGGACAATAGCATCGATGCCAATCGTCGTGTCAACTTGGTCTTTATGGGGATGGGAGAGCCGCTTGACAACCTGGCTGAGGTAGCCAAATCGGTCAAGATCTTCGCCGACCCTGAAGGGATGGCGATCGCACCGCACCGCCAGACCATCTCTACCTCCGGACTCAGCAGCAAGATAGAGAAACTGGGGAAAATGGAGCTGGGGGTCAATCTTGCCATCTCGTTGCATGCAGTTGATGATGAGCTGAGACAAAAGCTGATGCCGATCAACAAAGCCTACAATATCGAGTCTATCATCACTGCGGTCAAGAACTTTCCTGTCAACGATAGAAAGAGGGTAATGTTCGAGTATCTTGTCATCAAAGATGTCAATGACGATATCTCAGCAGCAAAGAAGCTGCTCTCTCTGCTTGACGGCATCAAAGCCAAAGTCAACCTGATCTACTTCAACCCCTATGGCGGCACGGAGTTCAAGCGCCCTTCGGATGAAGATATGAAAAAGTTTCAGGAGTATTTGACAAAACGTGGACTACACTGTACGATACGTGAATCAAAAGGTTTGGATATCTCTGCGGCATGCGGACAGTTAAGAGAACAGGAATTGGAGAAAAGTCATGGGTAGTGTAGATCTGGTATTATTGGGAATTATTGTTGTGGTTGCTATTGTCGGTGTGGGCTGGTTTATCTACGAGGCGAGAAAGTAGCCGCTAACCGCTCTTGTTGAATACCCTTTCCTCTGGTAGGGCGATGCGGCATCGCTCTGCCTCAAAATCGACTTTGCTTTCGATATAAAACTGTGCTCCGTAGCGAAAGCGCAGACTCTGTGCATGCAGCATCAGTCTGGATGCTCCCATCTCCCTCATCCTCTCGTCGCTGCTTAGTGTCTGGTCGAGATAGCGGTTGGCAGCTTCAAAGGTAGTACCGTAGATAGGGTCGCCCAGGATGGGATGTTTCACGTGAAACAAATGGATCCTGATCTGATGGGTACGTCCTGTGTGAGGATAGCACGCCACAAGGGTCGCATTCAACGTCTCATCATATTTCAGCGGTGTAAAGTCTGTATGCGCGCTTTTGCCCTCTACGGAGATGAAGACCTTGTGTTTGGTCTCAGAGTAGTCCTGATTGACCTTGATCGGTTCGCTGACACTGAAGGGCGAGATGATCCTGCCGTCTACCCAGGCGAGATAGGACTTTTGGATCTCTCTGTGCTCAAAAGCACCTTTGAGATAACGCTCGGCATCCTTGTGGCTGCTCGCCAGAAGCAGTCCTGAAGTCTCCATGTCGATACGGTGCGTAGCATTAGCCTTCTCTCCGGCATAGGTACGTATCTCATCGAGGATAGAGTATTCGGTCGCCATGGTATTGGGGTGTACCAGTGCCCCAGAAGGCTTCTCAAAGATCATAAAATCGCATGTTTTAAAAAGCGGCGGATTGTTTCTGCCCAGCGGCTTGAAGTGGACGATCTCTACTTCCCCCTCGATCCTTCTACCTGTCGCAGTCATCGATTCCCCATCGATGAGAAGACGCCCCTTGCAGATAAGACGCTGTGCCTCTGCCTGAGTGAAACCGAAGGTACGCATGATGAAGACAAATGCGGGCATAGGTTCAGGTACTTGAAACTTCTCTTTGACGAATGGCACGCTTACCTCTTTGTAACTGCTATTTTGGTAGAATAATACCTAAATTTTCATGGAAGTCCGATATGTTTCACGTGAAACCTGTAGGGGGATATTGATCCCGTTTATATAGGGTTCAACGCAGAAGCAGTGCAGAAGAGATCATGAAGAGAGAAACTTAGTAGAAAAGGGAAGAAATGGTAGAACGTTATTCACGTAAAGAGATGGCAGACAACTGGACTATGCAGGCGAAGTATCAGGCATGGCTTGATGTAGAACTTGCAGTTGTCAAAGCATGGAACAAGCTGGGACTCATTCCCGATGAGGATGCCAAAAAGATCGTAGAGAATGCGGGCTTCTCAGTAGAGCGTATCGATGAGATCGAAGCGGTCACACGTCACGACCTGATCGCCTTTACCACATCGGTCTCTGAGACACTGGGTGAGGAGAGCCGCTGGTTCCACTACGGGATGACCAGTTCCGATACGGTCGATACTGCTGTCGCACTGCAGATGGTACGCTCCCTCAAGATCATCATCGAAGATGTCAAAATGATGATGGAATCGATCAAAAAGAGAGCCTTTGAGCACAAAAAGACACTGATGGTCGGACGCAGCCACGGCATCCACGGTGAGCCTATCACCTTTGGTCTGGTACTGGCAGTTTGGTATGACGAGATGGCAAGACACCTCAAGAATCTCGAAGAGACAATGGAGGTGATCAGGGTAGGGCAGATCAGCGGCGCGATGGGTAACTTCGCACATGCCCCACTTGAGCTTGAAGAGTATGCGATGGAGGAGCTTGGACTCAAGCCCGCACCCGTCTCCAACCAGGTCATCCAGCGTGACCGCTATGCGCGTCTTGCTTCCGCACTGGCACTGCTGGCATCTTCGGTAGAGAAGTTCGCCGTACAGGTACGACACTGGCAGCGTACAGAGGTTTATGAGGTAGAGGAGTACTTTGCCAAAGGACAGAAGGGCTCTTCTGCCATGCCGCACAAGCGTAACCCGATCCTCACAGAGAACATCACAGGACTCGCGCGCATCATCAGAGCCTACGCAACCCCTGCGATGGAAAATGTCGCCCTCTGGCATGAGCGTGACATCTCCCACTCCTCTACCGAGAGATTCTGGCTGCCAGATGCCTTTGTCACGACAGACTTCATGCTCCACCGTATGAACGGCGTCATCGCCAACATGACCGTCATGCCTGAAAACATGATGAAAAACCTCAACCTCACCGGTGGACTTGTCTTCTCCCAGCGTGTCCTGCTCGAACTGCCAAAAGCAGGTGTCAGCCGTGAAGATGCCTATAAGATCGTACAGCGTAATGCCATGAAAGTATGGGAAGAGATCCAGCAGGGCAAACCGACTACCAACGAAAAAGGCGAATCACTCTACCTGCAGTATCTGCTTGAAGACAAAGAGCTCAGAGAGAAGCTGAGTGAGGAGCAGATTAGGGAGTGTTTCAACTACGAGTACTACACCAAAAACGTAGACAAAATCTTCGATCGCGTCTTCAAATAGGCGGATTGCACCGCATCTTCGGAGGAGTACGCTCAGTCACTTGCTACCAGCAAGCTCCTTCGGTACAACCTCCAAATCTGCGGCACACTCCGCCTATTTAGTTTTGGAGTATAATCAGATACTCCACATTCTCAACCCTTAACCCTTAACCCTTAGCACTCAACACTCATCTCTCATTTGTTGCTTTCCTGCTTCTGGTTTATTCTAAAAACAGACCCATTTTCGATGTATTGCCGGGCTGCGCGGTGCTTGCAAAAGTATCACTTCACCTTATAAAAAAAATGCCTAAAAATGATACATCAAATTAACTCCCGAGCAAGGATTATTTGAGTAAAATCGGATTAATTGAACCTGTGAAAAGACAGGTATTTTTGTATATCTAGGGAGCGTGTATGATAAGAGTAGTCAAAAGAAACGGGCGTGTCGAGACACTGGATGTGACCAAGATCCAGAAGTATACATCAGCGGCAGTCGAGGGGCTTGAGGGCGTGAGTCAAAGTGAGCTTGAGGTCGATGCGAAACTGCAGTTCCGTGATATGATCACGACCGAAGAGATCCAGACGACACTGATCAAGACAGCGGTTGACAAGATTGACATCGACAGACCCAACTGGACGTTTGTCGCTTCGAGACTTTTCCTCTATGACCTCTATCACAAAGTGACAGGCTTTACAGGCTACCACCATCTCAGAGAGTACTTTGAGCGAGGAGAGAAAGAGGGGCGGATCGTACTGGGGCTCAAAGAGAAGTATGACCTTGATGATCTCAACGACTATATCAAACCCGAGCGTGATCTGCAGTTTACCTATCTTGGGATACGTACACTCTATGACAGATACCTGATCAAAGACAGACAGGGGGTGCCGATCGAACTGCCGCAGCAGCTTTTTATGGGTGTGGCGATGTTCTTGGCGCAAAATGAGTTCGACTGTCAGACATGGGCGAAGAAGTTCTATGACATTTTGAGCAAGTTTGAAGTGATGGCAGCGACACCGACACTCTCTAACGCCCGTACACCGAGACACCAGCTCAGCTCCTGTTATATCGGCTCTACACCTGACAACATCGAAGGGATCTTCGACGGCTACAAAGAGATGGCGCTGCTAAGCAAGTTTGGCGGTGGTATCGGCTGGGACTGGACACAGGTGCGTGGGATGGGCTCCTATATCGACGGACACAAGCACGCCGCAGGCGGTATCGTACCGTTCCTCAAGATCGCCAATGATGTTGCTATCGCAGTCGATCAGCTCGGTACACGTAAAGGGGCGATCGCAGTCTATATCGAGCCGTGGCATGTCGATGTACGTGACTTCCTCGACCTGAAGAAAAACTCAGGTGAAGAGCGCCGCCGTGCACACGACCTCTTCCCCGCACTCTGGCTCAACGATCTCTTTATGGAGCGTGTTGCCAATGATGAGATGTGGACACTCTTTGATCCGTTTGAGGTCAAGGAGTTGACAAACCTTTACGGAGAAGAGTTCGAGAAGCGTTATATCGAGCTTGAGAACAGCGATGACAATATCACCAGAGAGCGTATCTCCGCCAAGGGGCTCTGGAAAGAGATACTCCGTTCCTACTTCGAGACGGGCAATCCGTTCTTGACATTCAAGGATACTGCCAACCGTGCCAACCCCAACAAGCATGCCGGTATCATCCGCAGTACGAACCTCTGTACGGAGATCTTCCAAAACACGGCACCCAACCACTACAAGACGCTTGTGATCTACGAGGATGGCAGTCGCCAATCCTTCGAAGAGGAGGAGCTTGTCACAGTTGACAACGGTATGACCAAACCTGCCAAAAAGATCACGGCACTTGACAGTATCGGCGGTAAGCAGATATGGATCGTAGAGAAGGAGAAGATCGACGGTGACACGGCAGTCTGTAACCTCGCATCTGTCAACCTCTCCAAGGTCAACACCAAAGAGGATATGGCGCGTGTCGTACCCATCGCGATCCGTATGCTTGACAATGTCATCGATCTGAACTTCTATCCGCTTGCCAAGGTCAAGAAGACCAATGAGAAATCGAGATCGATCGGTCTGGGTGTCATGGGTGAGGCGCAGATGCTCGCCGAGAGTCAGATCGAGTGGGGCTCGTATGACCACCTGATGAAGGTCGATGAGGTGATGGAGTCCTTCTCCTATTATGCGATCGAAGCATCGAGCAACCTCGCACTGGAGAAAGG
Organism: Sulfurovum sp.; assembly: GCA_027081395.1. Taxonomy (GTDB): domain Bacteria; phylum Campylobacterota; class Campylobacteria; order Campylobacterales; family Sulfurovaceae; genus Sulfurovum. Next base: position 29,832 of record JALWKQ010000081.1, read on the forward strand.
GAAGTATCCGAACTTTGACGGTTCAGACTGGTCTAAAGGGATCTTCCCGATCGACAAAGCCAACGAAAATGCCTGTAAACTGGTTGACAGAGGCGGGCTCTTTGGCTATACGCACGACTGGGATGCTCTGCGCAAGAAAGTACAGCAAGACGGTATGCGCAACGGCTATCTTATGGCGATCGCACCGACAAGCTCCATCTCGATATTGACAGGTACCACACAGGCGATCGAGCCGGTCTACAAGCGCAAGTGGTTCGAGGAGAATCTCTCGGGACTCATCCCGGTCACCGCACCGAAGCTCTCACCGGATACCTGGCAGTACTACACACCGGCATACGATCTTGACCAAAATATCTTGGTCAAAGCAGGGGCGATCCGACAGAAGTGGCTCGATCAGGGGCAGTCGCTCAATATCTTCATCACCCTTGACAAAGCAAGCGGCAAGTACCTCAACGAGATCTACATGAATGCATGGAAGTTCGGACTCAAGTCCACCTACTATCTGCGAAGTCAATCTCCTGAGAGTACGAATGATGTGGAGGATCGTTCACAAGAATGTGTAGGGTGCCAGTAGCACTTTTATTTCACTGCATCTTTCACCAAACGGCTTCGTTCCGTTCGGTCACTTACTATCAGTAAGCTCCCTCTCTCCACTCACGCCGCTTGATAAAATATGCAGCAAACTAAAAGGCTACTCAAAAGCACAAATGATAAGTACACAACTCATCCCCATGTTTCACGTGGGGATGCATATTTCAATTTGATACAAAAAACTACTACAGGTTTGAAAAATATCCATATACGCTCCCACGCAAAGCATGGGAGCGAAAAAAATCTATCCATTTTCCATAAAATCAAAAATAACCTACCTAACGCGCAATATAATCCATTTTAAACCCTTTTTTAACCTCAGGTATGGAAAAAATAAAAAAAACGGCTTATTTTGGCGTCTGTTTCTGGGTGTTTTGTAGGGTGTTGTCCCACGACAACGCCTTGAAGTTTATGATGAAATGAAAGTTTTGGTTACAAATCATATTTTTGGTGTTGTGAGGGCGACCAAAGGAAGTGCCTATGGTGCACAACACCCTACGGAAATTTATTCGCCTGTGTAGAGCTGTCTGGGTCTGGCGATTTTGGAGGTGGGGTCTTGTTTGAACTCGATCCATTGGCTCAGCCATCCGACGGTGCGTCCAATGACAAAGATAGGGGTGAACATCGACTTGGGGATCTTGAGTGCGGTAAGGATAATGCCGGTGTAGAAATCGATGTTGGGATAGAGGTTGCGTGAGATGAAGTACTCATCACTCAGTGCTGTCTCTTCGATCTTTCTGGCGATCGCCATCAGTTCGCTGTCAAGCCCAAGCTCTATGCGGAGCTCATCCTGCAGCTCTTTGAGGATACGTGCTCTTGGGTCGAAGTTTTTGTAGACGCGGTGCCCGAAGCCCATGAGATGAAAATCATCATTGGGATCTTTGGCACGCTTTATGAAGGCATCGACATTCTCCACTGAGCCGATCATCTCAAGCTGTGCGATGACAGACTCATTGGCACCGCCGTGAGCGCGTCCCCAAAGCGCGGCAATCCCCGAGCTGATCGCGACATAGGGGTGTGCGCCGGTCGAGGCGACTCCGCGCACGATAAAGTAACAATATTCTTTTTCATCTCTATTCCTTTTAGGAGAGCCTTTTATGTAGTATAGCGTATCGTAAATTATGTAAAATCCGTGTGTAGTTTGAGAGTTCACAATCAATACACAAAAGGGAGCTATACTGTGAACGAGAAAGACAAAGAGGTTTCCCCTTCCTCCCTTATGCCTCTGCGTCTTTCCGGGTGGCTTTTCACACTATTTCATGCTCGGACATCTCTGTCCGTGGATACTCCTTTAAATTTATATCCGTGAAGAGCCGCCTCGTTTCTTCTGAATGGAGAGTTAAGGACTAAGGTTTAAGGCTTAAGGGTTGGCAGTATGTTTTTTATGTATCTTGGCGCTTAAACCTTAGTCCTTAATCCTTGATTTCTCTGGCGTCGCTGGCAGTTGTCGTTTATTTAACGGCTCTCCGGGCGTATGCTATGTTCGTTTCGCTCACATATACGCATCGCCGTGCGGGGCGGACAACACAAAGCAGTTTGTGATTTTTGTTTTGGTTTCTCCGGGCGTATCGGATGCTCACGGTGTTCGCATATACCGATCGCCGTGCGAGCCTATAAACGACAAGCAGTTGTCGTTTATTTAACGGCTCTCCCCCCATCCGTGCATTTTGGTGGAGAGGATGATGTCGTAGTGGTCGAAGATGCCCTCAAGTACACTGGTAGCGACAAAGAGTGTCTCTTCGAGGTCGGCGATCCACTGATCCTGAAGTGTACGGTCGCCTTTGGGGATAAATATCACGATTTTGCCGTGGCTTCTGATGATATCGTGCGCTTTTCTCAAAAAGAGGGTGCGCTCAGAGGCATCGATCTCGAGTGTCAGGATAAAGTACTCATACTCTTTGCCGGCGATACGGAACTTGGGGCGGCTGAGGGGCATTTTGAATGCCTTGGCAGAGGGGAGTTCCCCAAAGGCTGCTTTGGCTTCGGCGGCAAATGCCTCATCGGGCGTATTGAGCTGGTAGCTGTACTCTTTTTGGGTGCAATAGTGAGCAAGTTCGGTAGAGAGCCCGATATCTTCATCACTGAAGTGTACGACATTGGCGAAGGGTCGATAGTAGATATCATCCATGAGCTTTTTCAGCTTCTGAGCTTCGATCTTTTTCATGCGTCAATTGTAGCTAAAAATAAGTCTTAATGTGTATAATGTATTTTAAATTTAGCGACAAAATGTTTATAGAGGGATCAAAATGGAACGTAAAAAGATATATAACCCCGAATCGGAAGAGAAAACAAACGAACGCCGCATATTTGGGGGGAATCCGACAGGAATCTTCGAACTCAATGATATCAAATACCAGTGGGCATACAACCTTTGGGAGATGATGCTGAACAATACATGGTTCCCCAAAGAGGTCGATATGACAAGGGATGTCAACGACTACAAAAACCTCACGCCCGCAGAGAAACAGGCTTACGACAAGGTGCTGGCACAGCTGATCTTCATGGATTCGCTGCAGACGAACAATATCATCGACAATATGAATCCTTTTATCACTGCGCCGGAGGTCAATCTGATCCTGGTGCGTCAGGCATTTGAAGAGGCGCTTCACTCTCAAAGCTATGCGGTGATGGTAGACTCCATCTCGACCAATACCGAAGAGATCTATGAGCTTTGGCGCAGAGATATGATGCTCAAGTCCAAGAATGATGCCATTGCCAAGGTCTATGATGAACTCTCGGAAAATCCGACAGATCAAAATATCGTCAAAGCGATGTTCGCCAACCAGATCCTCGAGGGGATCTACTTCTACAGCGGTTTTGCCTATCTTTATACCCTGGCGCGTGCGGACAAGATGCTCGGATCGGCACAGATGATCCGCTTTATTCAAAGAGATGAGGTGACACATCTGCTGATCTTCCAAAATATGATCAACTCCACACGCAAGGAGCGTCCTGAGCTCTTTACTCCCGAACTGATCGATGAGGTCTATGAGATGTTTGAAGCCGCGGTCAAGCTCGAAACACAGTGGGGATCCTATATTACACAGGGGCAGATACTGGGGCTGACCGATGAGATCATCGAGCAGTACATCAAGTATCTTGCGGACAAGCGGTTGCATGCGGTCGGACTGGAGAGACTCTACAATGTAGAGCATCCGATCAAGTGGGTGGATAACTTCTCGCAGTTCAATGACCAGAAGACCAACTTCTTCGAAGGCAATGTGACCAACTACTCCAAAGGAAGTCTCGATCTTGACGACTTCTAAGCCCAAAACCCTTGAAGTCGTTACGCTTCAACTCCCCTCCCGCCAGCGCTATCAGGAAAATCTCGATACGCTGCTGCTTCATCTTGCCACTCATCACGACAAGCATATTGTTGTCGCACCTGAGGTCTTTTTGACCGGATATGACTATGCCCACATGGGTACAGCGGCAAAATTTTCTGCCATGGCACTGAAAACACTGAAAAAAGCGGTCAATGAACAGATCGTAGTGATTACACTGCTGCTGGAGGATGGGGATGAGTTTGTCAATCAAGCGGTAGTGATCCACCGCCACAAAGTGATCCATAGACAGAACAAGGTCAAACTCTTCAGACTCGGAGACGAAGACCTCTATCTCAAACCAGGCAAACCCAAGAAGGTCAAGCCGTTTGAGATCAATGGGGTGCGCTATGCGGTATTGATCTGCTTTGAATTGCGCTTCAAAGAGCTCTGGAAGCAGGTCGAAGGTGCCGATGTGGTCTTTGTGCCTGCAAGATGGGGCAAACCCAGACGCCAGCACCTTGAGATTCTCTCACGGGCGCTTGCGGTGATGAATCAGTGCTATGTGGTGGTCTCCAACAGCAGTGACCCTGATATGGCGGGTGCTTCGGCGATCATCTCCCCCAGCGGGGATGCGGTCACGGATGACTATGCAGATGCGATTGAGGGCAGTATCGATTTCAGAGAGATCAAAAAGATCCGGCGCTATATCGTGATGGATTGATTTGCGCAATCTCTTCAAGTAACTTTGGATAAAATACCACCCAAATTAGGGGTATGAAGGCAGAGGCAGATGATCAAGCTACGAAACAGACAGAATCTTGTAGATGAGATAGAGAAGCATTTCAAGCTCGATCCACATGTCAAAGAGGCGTTTCTCGCTGTGGATCGCGAAGCGTTTGTCCCCAATGAATTCAGACATCTCTCCTACAAACTCGATGCTCTCCCCCTTGCGGCAAGCCAATGGATCTCCTCTCCGCTGACAGTAGCGAAGATGACACAGCACCTTGAGCTCAAGGGTGTGGACTCCGTCCTTGAAGTGGGGTGCGGCTCGGGATACCAGGCGGCGATACTGAGCAAGATCTGCCGCAGGGTCTTTACGATAGAGCGTATCGATGAACTGCTTAGAAGCGCTAAGATGCGCTTTTCACAGCTTGAGATGCACAATATCTTTACCCGTTTTGATGACGGCCAGCGTGGCTGGAAGGAGTATGCCCCCTATGAGCGCATCCTCTTCTCCGCCACAGCCAAAGAGATCCCCGAAGTCCTCTTTGAACAACTCGCAGAAGGGGGTATCCTCATCGCGCCGATAGAGCAGGGACCGGAGTATCATATCATCACACGCTACTACAAAAAGAACGGACGTATTAGTTCTGAAAATATAGAACCCTGCCTCTTTGTCCCCGTGCTTGACGGTACGCAGAAGTAAACCTTTCATTAAACTTATGCTATGATTTACAAAACTGTAAAGAGGGGTAAGGAATGGAAAAGCTGATGAAGCCGGCGGAGTATGCCAAGGAGCTTGGGATCTCCAGACAGGCTGTCTATGCGAAGATCAAAAAAGGGATATTGCGTTCCAAAAATGTCGACGGGAAGCTTTACATTGTCGTTGACAGTAAAGAGAGATCTCAGACGGTATCCGATCCTGCCAAAACAGCATCCAAAAAAGCAGTGACCTCTACCCAAGAGCGTGACTATGAGGCGCTGCTCAAAGCCAAAGATGAGACCATAGAGGTACTCAAAGGAACCGTCAAAGATCTCAAAGAGTCCAACAGGGAAATTTCCACCACCCTGCGAGGGGAGATCGACCTGCTCAAAGAGGCGTTTCATGAGATGCGTACCCTCTATGTACATCAGCTCGAACAGAAAAAAGCCAAAACGGATGTTGAAACGATCGAAGTGCTCTCGCATGAGGATGCACCGAGCGCTCCACAGCAGGCAGATATGATCGAGGATGCCCTGTGGGTAGGGATCAAGAAGTTTCTCAAGCATTTCGGTGCAGAAGAGAAAAAAGAGAAGATCGCCAAGCGTCTGAAAAAGGCATACAAAAAAGGGGATCACAGAGTGACCAAAATTGACGGGAAGCTCAAGATCGACCTGAATGAAAGTTATGAGGATATCCTGCACTAATGAAAGTACTAAAAGATCTATTCAGAGAGTATAGTCTGTTTGCGGCGGTGATCGCCTTTTTTGCCATTGAGCATTTTGAGCATCTGTTGACACAGAGTACCGCAGGAAACCTGCTTGGGTTTGCTGTATTGTTTGCGGTGATCATCTATTCGGCGATGTCTGTCGCACACCATGCGGAGATGCTTGCCGAGAAGTTCGGTGAGCCCTACGGGACGCTGATTTTGACGATCTCTGCGGTGATCGTCGAGATCGTCATTATCGTGATCATGATGCTGCATGCCGAGAGCCCCGTCCTTGCACGCGATACGATCTATTCGGCGATCATGCTCGATATCAACGGACTTTTGGGCATTGCGGCGATCATCGGTGGACTGAAATACGGTGAGCAGCCCTACAATGTCGACTCTTCCAACTCCTACCTCTCTATGCTGCTTGTCGCTATCGGTATCGCGATGGTCGTGCCGCACTTTATCGATGCCGCGCATCATGACAACTTTATGATGTTCAATGTAGTGATGTTTATCCTGCTCTATATCGTCTTTACCCGTATCCAGCTCAAATCACACAAATATTTCTTTGAATACAAAGGGGGCAAAGAGGAGGTGTGTGATGTGGAGGGACACTGTAAAGCACCCTCTTCGATCAATGCCTGGTATCATGCGTCGATACTGATCCTTTCGATCATTTTGGTAGGGGTGCTTGCAGAGCTTCTCTCTCTCTTTATGAGCAATACACTCAGCACCTTCGGTCTGCCGCTTGCAATGGGAGCGGTCGGCGTTGCCGTGATCTCTGCGGCACCTGAGCTGATCACCGCAGTACGTGCGGCGATTGACAACCGGATGCAGACAGTGATCAACATCGCACTGGGAGCCTCGCTGGCGACGATACTATTGACCATCCCCGCCGTGATCGTGGTCTCCCGTGTCATGGGGCTGGATCTCAATCTCTCTGTCACCCCTGTACAAGGGGTTATGCTCGGGTTGACACTGCTGGTGAGTATTGTCAACTTCAACGACGGGGAGACCAATGTACTTGAAGGCTTCCTACATGTGATCCTTTTCGTCGTTTTCTCTTTTCTCCTTTTTGTCTGAGTCGCAGGATCAATACGCTGAGCCCTTTTGACAAAAATGGTGTATAATGCAGGTATGAAGAGATGGATTATTGCTTTTTTGTCACTGTTACTCTTTGCTTTGCTCACCGTAACGGGGTTGCTTCTTTTTCTTTTTAGCGACAGCGGAAATGCCATGCTTAAACCCTATCTCAAGGAGAAACTTGAGCATGAGATAGGGATGCCTGTTGAGATCAACAGCTATACCCTTCGCTCCGGAAGCTCCAAGATGGATGTGACGATCAACCGTACTCTGCGTATCAAAGTTGTCTCCAGATTCAGTGTCTGGAAACGCTCTTTTGAAGGGCTCTATCACATTGTGGCGCACAATTTTGAGTACAAAGGCTCCAAGCTGCGTCAGGCAGATATACGGGGGCACTTCAAGGGAGTGGCTGAGAACATCTATGCTGATGGAAACGGTACAGCGCTTGATGCTCCTCTCTGGTATCGGCTGCGTGTCGCAGATGAGTCTGTCAGACAGCTTGAAGCACAGATGAAGGGACTCTCGCTGGCGGAAGTGCTTGCACTCTCCAAGCAGCCTCCTTTGGCACAAGGCAGAGCGGATCTTCGGGTCGATATGCCCCGTATCGGAGAAGAAGGGGCTAAGGGAAATGCCCACCTCATTGTCCATGATGCGACGCTCAACCAAGCATTGATCAAGCAGCTGTACGGTGTCGATCTGCCCAGACAGAGTGCCCTGCAGCTTAATGCGGATGCGCAACTTGAGGGGAAAAAACTACGTTTTGTCGCCAATGCAAAAAGCGATCTCTTTGCAACGAAGATTAAAGAGGGGTATCTCGATCTTGCAAACAAAAAACTCACGGCAGCCTATTGGCTCGACACCAAAGCACTTCAGGTATTGACTGCAGGCAAGCTTGCCGGAGCACTGCAGATAGAGGGGAAGATCAAGGCGCAAGGCAAAGAGGTGTTGATCAGTGGGCTGAGCCACTCTCTGGGCGGCACACTGCAGTTTCAAGCCGGAGAGGGTACCGAGATCACCATGAAGCAGCTAAAGCTCTCCAAACTCCTTGCGATGCTCAGGCAACCGCGCTACATCCAGGGCAAGCTTGACGGCACTGTCAATATCCCCGACAAGGATATGCGCCAAGGCAGCTATCGTATCCAAATCCCGCATGGGATACTCAATGCCGCCGAGATACGCAAACGTTTGGGATATACGATCCCCAAAGCAACAGTACTCAGTCTCAAATCCGAAGGGAGGATCAAAGATAAAGTACTTAATGCTACGACAACGATCAGCTCAAAGGTGGCGGCGCTCAAGCTCAGAAAAACGCACTACGATATCAAAACAGGCAAGCTTGAGACCGAATACCTTGTGACACTCTACGATCCGGGTGCACTGATGGGCAAAAAACCTCCTCGAAAAGCAGGCAAAGTGAAGCCTGTCACTACAGAGGGCAAGCTCAGATATGACGGCACGATCGCAGTAAGCGGCAGCGTCAAGGGATTGGGCAAGCGGGTGGCGTATAGCTATGACGGGATCAGTGCCAAGCTCGATGCCGTCTCTCTCTATGTAGGCAAGATACTATCTCTTGTCAATCTGCCTGCCTATGTCAATGGCAATGCGGATGTCAAACTCAATATCAGCGACCTCAAGGCACTTAACGGCACCTTCGCGCTGCATGGCAAAAATCTTCAGACCAGTCCGGGGGCGATGAAGCAGCTCATCGGAAAACCGCTCAAGATGAAGCTCTCTTTGGATGCCACCGGCAAGCTCAAATCACAGAAAGCCTACGGCAAAGCGACACTTCGCACGGCACTTGGTACGCTGCAGCTGCCAAGCTTTGTCGCAGCACCCAAGCAGGGCAGCTTCTCGGCTCCCTATACGCTCAAGATCCCGGATCTGACACGGCTCTATACCTTGACAGGTACCAAGCTCTACGGATCCCTGCTGACATCGGGCAAGATCAACAAAGCTAAAGTGCTCACTATAAACGGTACGACAGCCTCGCTGGGCGGCAAGGTGAACTATACGCTTGCAGGTAACCGCTTCAGCACACAGATTACAGCGGTACCTCTGCCCAATATTCTACGGCTGATGGGGTATGCACAGAGCTTTTTGGGTACGGCATCGGGCAAAGGCAGATACGATCTCAAGTCACAAAAAGGTACAGCAGACCTGAGTATCGCATCGTTCCAGATCAAGCCAAGTACATTGACCAATACTCTCAAAACAGTGATAGGTAAAGACCCTGCACGTATCATCTTCAAAAGTACGACTTTCCATGTCAATATCAACCGGGATATCGTCGCCTATGTATTGCATGCGAAAGGTTCATACAGCAGTATCGACATTACCGATGGCTACCTCAACAAAAAAACAGGCGCACAAAGTGCAAAACTGAAGTTTGTCTACGGAAAATATACGATTTACGGCAAGATCAAAGGGACACTTGATCGCCCAAAAATTCAACTGGATGCAGAGAAGATCGTCAAAGAGAAGCTGAAGAAAAAGATCAGGGACAAGGTACAGAAAAAGCTTGAAAAAGCACTCGGCGGGCAGGCAGGTGCATTGCTGCGGGGGTTGGGGCTTTAGAAGACCACTTTAGAGATTAACCAAAGAGCCGAAGCAGCCGTTCGACAGGTTCCTGATTGGTCAAGATCTTGATATGGCGTATATCGTAGCGTTCAAAATGGGCTTTGAGTGCCGCATCGTGGAGAGCATAGCGCTCTTTATAGGAGGCAAGGGTACGATCGCTGAGCCAGCCTCTTCTCTTTTGCCCTCCTCGGGGATCCTTGAGCATTACTTCTCCCTCGGATTTGGGCACCTCTTCTTGTGCATCGCGGATCACAATGGCGATCACCTCATGTTTTTGTGCCAGAAGGCTCAGATCCACCATTTCTAAAAAATCACCGACAAGAAAGAGCAGGGAGCGTCTATGCACCCTGTTGAAAAGATCATCAATCGAGGCATCGATATTCAGACGTGTGTGCAGAAGCTCAGCTTCGTAGAGTTCCCGGTTGAACTGCTCGATGGGGTAGAGCTGTTTGGTCGGTGGTGTCGTATAGATCTCTTTGGGTGTATAGGCGATGCCGGTAAAGAGGTCGGCATTCTGCTGCGCAGCGTAGCCCAGCAGCATCGCAGTATGGGCGAGTGTGATCTGCTTGGCGTTGCCTTCTTTGAAGTAGAGACTGCCATCCATCATCGCTGCGACAACCACGGAGAGTTCCCGGTTGGCATGCAGCTCTTTGATATAGGGTTTGCCAAGTTTGGCGGTGACCGTCCAGTTGATCTTGCGGATATCGTCACCATGTTGATACTCCCTAAGCTCGGCAAAGTCATACCCCTCGCCGTAGAGTTGTGAGAGGTTTCGCCCGCTCAGCAGGGTATAGACCTGGTGTCTGGCTTTGAGTTGAAGGGCTTTGAAGTCCGGGTTCATAGGATGACCCCGGATTTAGTGAAGAGTGAAGAGTGAAGAGTGAAGAGTGTCGGTATGTATTGCTGCGCAATACTTTTGTCAGAAAAGAGAGAAAGCGTTGTTGCTAAGCTTGACAAAAGTGTCTTGTGTGTTAACATTTCCTCATTCCTCATTCCTCATTCCTCATTCCTCATTCCTCATTCCTCATTCCTCATTCCTCATTCCTCATTCCTCATTCCTCATTCCTCATTCTTATGGTATTTCTATCGCCTCAACAATCTGGGTGATCACCTCATCGGTGGTGATGCCTTTGGCGCGTGCTTCGTAGCTAAGTACGATCCTGTGACGGAGGATGTCGTGGATCACCAGACCGATATCTGCAGGTGAGACGAAGTCATTGCCCCGCAGGAAAGCCTTGGCTTTGGCGGCTTTGTAGAGGTCGATGGAGGCTCGGGGGCTGGCACCAAACATGATTGATGCAGCTACCCCTTCGACACCATATCTCTGCGGGTCTCGTGTGGCAGCGACGAGGCGTACCATGTAGCGCTCTACCTCCTCGTCGACATGGAGCGTTTCAATGAGTGATTGTAGTGCAAAGATATCCTCCTTGCTCCAGACCTGCGATACCTCCCTAAACTCCCTTTTTGCGGCATGGCGCATGATGCGGAGTTCATCCTCCTCATCGGTATGGGTGACCAGCAGTTTCATCATAAAGCGGTCGAGTTGTGCCTCAGGCAGGGGGTAGACCCCTTCCTGTTCGATGGGGTTTTGTGTCGCCATAACCATAAAAGGCGCACCGATGCTGAAAGTCTCATCGCCGATGGTGACCTGACGCTCCTGCATCACCTCCAGTAGGGCTGACTGTACCTTTGCCGGGGCACGGTTGATCTCATCGGCAAGCAGCAGATGGGTGAAGAGCGGCCCTTTTTTGATACTGAAGCTGTGGTCTGAGGGGTTGTAGATCTGTGCTCCGATGATATCCGAGGGTAGCAGGTCAGGCGTGAACTGGATACGTTTGAAGTCGAGCCCCAGTGCCTGCGAGAGTGCTTTGATGGTGGTGGTCTTTGCTAGACCGGGTACCCCTTCGATCAGGATATGCCCGTTGCTCAGCAGCCCGATCAGTAGCCCCTCTATCATCGCTTCCTGTCCGATGACCGCTTTGGCGATCTCCTCTTTGAGCTCTATGATCTTTTTATGCATCGTTGTTCTCCATATTTAGCTTTCTCCTTGGGTCTGTTTTGTCTGCTTGTAGAGTCTCTGTTTGCATTTGCGCAGGTCGAGTGCCTCGCCTTTGTAGAGATGTGCCTCCAGTGCAGTGATCGCTTCACGGAAGTGTGGATCGTTGCTTGCCAGGAGGATCTGCAGGAGACTCTTGGCATCTTTGGCATCCTCTATCTTTGCGTGAAGAGAAGTTGTCTCATCCTTGCCGTAATGCGGGGAACTTCCGCTGCGGCGTTTCCAGAGCAGCGCACTCCCATAGCCTGCGATAAAGGCTGCGAGATATCCCAGAAACGTCCAGAGCCACTCCATTTCAAATGAGAAGGGTTTGGGTGAGTCCGTGCGATCCACCAGCTGCTTTGTCTCTACAGGCTCTATCTCGAAGTGCTGCTCGGGTATCTTCAGCGTATAGGCGTGCCCTTCAAAAGGGTTGAAAGCATGAAGCTCTACCGCAGGAAGCGTGAAGCTCTTTTCGGCACTGATCGCATAGATGTAGCGTGCTTTAATCAGCGAGCCTTGCGGTGTGGAGATGGTCTCTATCTTGGGTTTCTCGGTAAAGAGAGTATAGTCGGCACCTTTTGGGAAGAGATCTGTGATCTCGGGCGGATAGCCTCTGCCCGTGATAGTGATGGTGATGGGGATAGGGGTGTAGGCTTTGGCATGGTGGGTTTTGGTTTTGTAATCCAGTTGGTACTCTCCGACAAGCGCTGTACCTTTGGGCAGTGGGCGTACATGCAGCCTCAGCGGAGGCAGCGTGATTGGAAAATCCTCTGTTTCCAGTTTCTTGAAGTCATCCCTGTCTCCTGAAGAGAAGTAACGTACTTTTGCATCATCGGTGACCCGCTTGACAAGAGAGAAAGTGACATTGATATCCCCTGTTTGTAACGGATAGAGCTCGTAGAGGTTTGAGAGTTTTGTATGGTGGAGCGTATCATTGTGTTGGGCCAAGAGCGGGCGTACGATGTAGTGTTTGTCAGGATTGACCTTGAATTGGAAGAGCAGTACCACATCAGGGTTGGTCTGGTTGAGGTCGACCCGCAAGAGGATCGGCTCCTTGAGATAGGGGTCGGTTTTGCTCGGGGTGATACGGTAGGTAAAATCCTCTGCCATGAGTGCACCCGTCATGGCAAACAGCCATACCAAAACAGCTGCTTTGGAGAGACTGCCATTGAGAAAACTACCACGGTTTAGTTTCACGTACATATCCTTTGTTGATAAGCTCATAGACTTTGGAACTGAGCGGATGTTTTTGTGCCTGTCTGGAGGCTTTGAGTTTGCCCTCTGCACGTTTTTTGCTCTTTTTGGCATTTTGCTCCCTGCCGCCGTTTCCTCCACCGCCACCGGCATTGGAGTCACTCTTTTTCTTTTTCTTTTCGTCTGCTTCAGACTTTTGGGTACCTTTGGATGCGTGATCATCTTGTGATTTTGGACGGGGGAGGCTCGGGCTGTTTTTCTCTTTTGATTTCAGGAAAACAACCAGTGCGAGGTTCGCCTCGGCATCCTTGTCGCTGCCCAGTTGCAATGCTTTAGTATAGTATATCTTGGCTTTGTCGTAGTTGCCCTCCATCGCATAGGTATTGGCGATATTGTAGTAGAGCTGCTGCTTGATCCTGGGGGAGCGGCTCTTGATACCAAGATAGTGCTCTCTTGCTGCCTTGTATCGCTTGAGGCGGTAGTAGCTGTCAGCCTGAAGCAGTGCACTCTGGAGGGTCGGCTGATCGATACGGCTGATGTGGTTCAGTGTCCGGTTGTAGTCTTGCTGCGCATAGTTGCTATAGGCGTGCTGGAGATGGTAGAGATCGAGTATCCCTGCAGATGCAGGTATCCCGATGAGGGAGAGTCCAAGCAGTATCCACTTTCGCAGCCACTTTTGCATGACGGTGTGGAGCATCAAAAAGAGCAAAACAGCAGGCAGCAGCACGATCCAGTAGAGTTCGCGGTAGCGGTGCTGACGTTTTTCAAGTGTATGGGTTCTGCCTTGGAGCAGGGCGGTGATCTTCTCTGCTGTCGCCTGTGGTGAATCCTCTGCGGTAAGGTAGGCACCGTCTGCAGCATCACTGAGTCTGCGCAGCATCGGGTTGAGACGGCTGATGACCAGATCGCCTGTACTGTTTTTGAGCATATTGCCGTTTTTGTCCGGGATAGTAGTGCCCGATTTGCTGCCAAGTCCCACGATCACGGGATAGGTTCCGCTCTTGCGCAGTGCTTCGGAAAGTACCGCAAGGTCGCTCTCTTCGCCTCCATCGGTGATCAGTATCAGATCTTTGCCCGAAGCGTGCAGGCGGGGGAGTCTCTCAAAGAGCTTTTGCAGGGATGTCCCTTTGGTGAGGATATATTCGGGACGCAGACTCTCCAGAGCGGTCATGATCAGTGTATGATCGGTAGTAGGCGGTGAGAGCAGCAGCGGATTGGTCGTAAAGGCGATCAGCATTACATTGGCAGCAGGATTGCGCTCAAGCAGGGTGCCGATAAGCGCTTTGGCATAGTCATAGCGACTTGGCCCCAGATCCCGGGCACGCATAGAGTAGGAGACGTCCAGTGCAATGATGAGGTCTTTGGCTTCGATCTTGGAGGGCTGGATACCCTCTTCAAGCACAGGACGGGAAAGAGAGAGCAGGATGAGGATCGCAATGACCGTATGGATCCTGCTTTGGAATGTACAGCTTCGGTAGAGGAGTATCCCCAGCGGGATGAGCAGCCATAGCAGCCATGGATAGAGAAAGGTCATAAGTGTCTCCTCTCTTGGGCCCATATCCATCCAAGCAGCAGGAGCAGTGCTGCTCCGAGCGGATAGTAGATCAGCAGCTTTTGGTTGAGGTATCCTTCAGAGCGGATAGGGCTGGGTTCGAGTTTGTCTATCTCTGCATAGACTGCCTGCAGCGCTTCGGCATCGGTCGCACCAAAGCTGCGTCCCCCGGTCTCTTTGGCGATTTTTTGCAGCAGGGCAGCATCATAATCTCCGGCTTTGCCGATCCCGATGGTATAGATCTTGACCCCTGCCGCTTTGGCTTTGGCGACGGCTGCTTTGGGAGAGATGCTGCCTGCATTGTGGTAGCCGTCGGTGATAAGGATGATCGCTTTTTGTTTGGCGTGACCGAACTTCAGTGTACGCAGCGACTGTATGATCGCATCACCTATCGCGGTACTCTCACCCGCAATGCCGACATCGGTCATCTCAAGCAGTTGGCTCAGCGCGCTCAGATCATAGGTCAGCGGTGAAGCGGTATAGGCAAAGGTACCGAAGATGACGATGCCCATATTGTCATCGAACCGTTTGTCAATAAAGGCTTTGGTCAGTGCAAGGGTGCTCTCATATTTGGTAAGGTAGCGGTTCTTGGGGTCAAAGCCGCTCTCACCCATCGAGCCGCTGGCATCGAGTGCGAGGATCAGGTCTCTGCCCTTGCGGTGTTCGCTTGTTGCCCCCTCATAGAGCAGAGGGCGTGTAAGTGCGATCACCATCAAGGTATAGATCACTACCTTCAGCCAAAGATCCGGATGCCAGAGCGGATGTATCTGTCCGATCCACTCCAGTTTGGGGAAGTAGTAGCGCTTCGCATCGGGTTTACACCAGAAAAAACAGGGCAAAAGCAACAATAGTAGCAGAAAATAGGGCGCGCCAAGTGTAAAATGCATATACTATTCTATCACTATTTGGATGATAGATAAGAGAGGCATAAAGTATATATTTTGATAATAAATCTCATTTTAATACCTCTTTAAGTTTGTTTGGACTATACTCCAGACGAAATAAAAGTGATAACAATTATCAATTAATTATATAGAGATATAAGGAAAAGTTTTGGAAAAGATCATCGTAGCATTGGCAGGACAACCCAATGTCGGCAAATCCTCCCTGATCAATGCGATCTCCAACGCCAGACTAAAAGTGGGTAATTTTTCCGGGGTGACGGTCGATAAGACAGAGGTGGAGTTTACCTATTGTGACGAAAAGGCGTGCAAAGAGTATGAGATCCATATCATCGACCTGCCCGGTGCCTACTCTCTGACAGAGTATACGATAGAGGAGAAGGTGACCAAAAGCTTTTTGCAGAGTGATGAGTATGATGTGATCGTCAATGTCGTAGATGCGACTAATCTCCAGAGAAACCTGCTCTTTACAACCGAACTGCTTGAGACGGGCAAAAAGGTGATCGTCGTACTCAATATGATTGATGAGGCGAAGAAAGAGGGGATAGAGATCGATGCGGCACAGCTCTCCGCCATCCTCGGTGTGCCGGTCATCAAGACCAGCGCCACCACAGGGGAAGGGGTAGAAGAGCTCAAAAAAACGATCGTCGAGGTCTATGAAAAGCCCTACCAGATGCCAAAGATCGTCTACTCCGATGCGATCGAGGAGGAGATAGACCGAATCATTGGGTTCCTCGAAGAGAAGCGCTACAAGAGTGACATCCCCTACAGGTTGCTTGCGATCAAGCTGCTTCAGGAGGATGAAGAGACCTACAAAAAAATGCATGACGAGCCGATCTGGATCGAGCTGCTGCCTATTGTGAGAGAGGCACTGGAACACATCTATGTACACTATGACACCAAGGATCTCGATGAGATCTTTGCAGAGGAGCATTTCGCCTTTGCCAAGGGTGCCAAGATGGAGGTGATGTCCGTCAAGTCTATGCGGGCGAAGAGTCTGACGCAGAAGATCGACAATCTGCTGATCAACAAGTATCTCGGTATCCCGCTCTTTCTCTTTTTTATGTGGGCGCTTTTTCAACTCACCTTTGAACTGGGTGCGATCCCGATGGATTACATCGATGCGGCATTTACATGGCTGGGGGATGAAGCCAAGTTTGTCCTGGGAGACGGAGAGCTGGGATCACTGGTTGCTGACGGTATCATTGCGGGTGTCGGTGCGGTGGTGATGTTCCTGCCCAATATCGTGATCCTCTTTTTGGGGATCGCGCTGCTGGAGACGACAGGCTATATGAGCCGGGTTGCCTTTTTGCTTGACGGGTTCTTCCACAAGTTTGGGCTACACGGCAAGAGTTTTATCCCGCTGGTAACAGGATTTGGATGCTCAGTACCTGCCTATATGGCGGCACGTACTCTCAAAAACGAAAAGGACAGGCTCATTACCCTCTTTATCATCGGATTTATGAGCTGTGGTGCCAGGCTGCCGATCTATGTGCTCTTTGCCGGGGCATTTTTCGGAGCGGAGAAAGCAGGGAATATCCTCTTTTTGATCTATATCTCCGGGGCGCTGCTTGGACTCTTGATGGCAAAGGCGTTAAAGATGTTCGTCTTCAAAGGGGAGGATGAACCTTTTGTGATGGAGATGCCAAAATACCGCTGGCCTTCATGGAAGCTGATTTGGCACACCGTCTACGGACAGGCAAAATCCTATCTGAAAAAAGCGGGTACCTATATCCTCGGTGCCGCAGTTCTGATCTGGTTTGCCAGTAACTACCCCAAATACCCGGAACTCGAACAGCAGTATATGCAGAAGATCGAACAGGTGCAAAGCCAAGATGAGAAGAGCAAGCTGGAGAACGAGCTTAAGCTTACCCTGCTGGAAAACAGCTATCTCGGCAAGATCGGGAAAGCCTCCGAACCTTTCTTTGCACCGCTTGGGTTTGATTGGCGTATGGCGGTAGCACTGGAGGCAGGATTGGCCGCCAAAGAGGTGGTGGTTTCAACACTGGGGGTGCTCTATGCACTCGGTGACGGGGTAGACCCGGAGAGTCAAGGATTGCAGGCACAGATCAAAAAAAATATCTCTCTACCTGCGGCGATCGCCTTTATTGTCTTTGTGATGGTCTATCTGCCCTGTCTTGCGGCATCGATGGTCTTCGCGCAGGAGGCGGGAGGATGGAAGTATCTGGTCTATCTCTTTGTGATGACCACAGCGAGTGCATGGATACTCAGTTTCATCGCATACCGTACTACACTATGGATTACAGGAGGATAAGATGGTATTGACAGAGTTACACAAAGGCGACAGTGCCGTGATCAAAAAGATACATGCGCCCAAAGCGCTCAAAGACCGCTTTCTCTCTTTTGGGGTGATGCCCGGAGAGACGTTGGTGGTCAAGGGCTGTTCACTGGCAAAGCAGACGATGGAGATCGAGGTGGGCGGTACGCTCATTGCCTTGCGCAAAGAAGAGGCAGAGAAGATAGAAGTAGAGAAAGAGAGTTAATGATTAAAAGTATAATAAGAGCAGGAGTCTGTTCTGCTGCTCTGCATGGAAGCCAGCTTATGGCATTTGAGGGATTTGACGGCGGGTTGCGTGTTGGTTATCAGACACATCAAACAGATGAAGGTACAAAAGCATTTTCCTATGCATCCGCATTGAGATTGCATGCAAACTACAGAGAAGAAGCGTTTGTCTCATCTATAACACTCTATGGGATAGTAGGATCAGAAGATGACGGATTTGAAGGGATCCCATTTTTGGATGAGAATCACCGTTCATTTCTGACCGTCTCTGAGGCATATTTGGGTTGGAAAACGGATCTTTACACTGTTAAGATAGGTCGACAATATATCGAGACCCCCTTTGCGGATACAGATGATATCGGGATGGTTCCTAACAGTTTTGAAGCACTGACAGCTTCATACCGTTTGAGTGATGAGATGCAGGCAGAAGTAGGATATCTCAATCAATGGAGCGGTGTGGATGCGCCGACTAGACGAAGTTTTTCCAAACTTGTCGAAAACGGAGGGGTAGGGTATATAGGGTTGCAATATGATGATAGTGCTGAGCTCTCTTGGAGTGGCTGGTATTATCGCGGCAACACGATTGTCAATGCGCTTTACACAGAGCTAAGTTGGCAACAAACGATACAAGATGTAGCGTATGATATAGGAGTACAAGCTGCCTATCTTGACCTTAAGGGTAATGGGATATCACGGGTTATCGGTTTGTCAGTTTCGCGAACTTGGTCTAACTTTGGAATAGTATCAACACTGTCGCTCAATCGTACATTTGGTGTTCCTGCAGACAATCTGTTTGGCGGAGGACCCTATTTTACAAATGTAGAGCACAACACCTTAACCGAGGCAGGTACTGAAGGAAGTGTGGGAGTTTTGAGCCTTGGATCTTCATTGGAGTTAATAGGCATAAAAGATGCAAGTGTTATTTTGTACCTGCATCGTCAGTTGAATGAGAATGTAACAGGAGAATATGATGTTGATTTTAACTACAATATAAGTGATAATATAAATCTGCATGCTGTTTACAGTCAAGTACGTTGGCCTAGTAGTTTTGAGAACTTCCATATACTTTCAGAATATAGCTTTTAACAAATTCTAAAAATTTTAGATATACTTTTGTCAATAAGATGAGCCTATCGGCATCAAACTTTGTACAAAAGGTAGTCTATGCTGCAATATTTAGAACACGTTTCATTTTGGCGTATTATATGGATTGTGGGGATGTGTTGGTTCTTCGTAACGCAGAGTGCATCGGCAAAAATGTCAACACTTGAGTTTCAGGATGCGGCAGCGGAGGTGATGATCAATGCGCTGGAGACACAGCCCAAAAAGAGTTTTTTGCGGCAACTCTATACACGGCTGCTTTTTGTACCGGTCTGGGTAGACGCATCGGGGATGAGCCCCTATGCCAAAGAGCTCTTTGCCCAGATTAAGGGGGATGCCACTCTTGATAAACACGGCAAGCTTTACCGGGATGCTTTGGCATTGGAGGCAGAGGCACAAACAGTAGGGGAGTCTCTGACAGACAAGCTGACCCTGGAGTTCAAGATCTCTCAGATCTACAAAGGCTATGCGGATTATTCGATCTACGGCAGTATCAACTGGGGGGCTTTTCTTGCACGCCTTTGGAATATCAAGACCAAAGATATCCATGCCGACTGGGTGACGCACAAGCCCAAGATCGATCCTGTTATGGTACTTGAGGACACGGTCCTAAACGGCAGCTTTACCAAGGCGTTTGACAAAGCGATCCCGACGCGCTACCGCTACCGTGAATTTCAGCAGGCGCTGGCACACTATATACAGCTGCAGGAGCAGGGCGGATGGCAAAGTGTGCACTTCAAAGGAGCGCTCAAGCCCGGCAAACACTATGCCGTGATCCCCGCTATCCGCGAGCGGCTTCGTATCACGGATGACTACCGTCCCTGCAGTGAGGAGCACAACAGCAGCAGTACACTTTATGATACTTGTCTCAAAGAGGCGGTCATCCGTTTTCAGGCACGTAACGGTCTTGCCGCATCTGGAGTGATCGGCAAAGAGACGAAGCGTGTGATGAATGTCAGCGTGGCTGACCGCATTTTGACACTGCGACTCAATCTTGATCGTATCAAATGGCTTAGAGATCCGCCTCCGGGCAAGCATGTATGGATCAATATCCCGGCATTTATGCTCTACTTTGAGGAGGATGGCAAGCTTCTGCAGCAGATCAAAGTCATCGTGGGCAAACCTGATCATCCTACACCGATATTTAGCGATACAGTCGAGGCGATCGTACTTAACCCTTACTGGAATATCCCCAAAAGCATTATCCAAAAAGAGATGATCCCAAAACTTCTGCGCAATCCTTATGCCCTGAAACGAAAAGGGATCGAGATATTTACCGGATGGGGTGCCGATGCCACACCGATCGATCCGGCAAGTGTCAACTGGGCACAGTACCGCTACAGCAACAGCGTACCGTTTAGATTTGCACAACTGCCGGGCAGGCGCAACGCACTTGGAAAGATCAAATTCCTCTTTCCCAACGAGTTCTCGGTCTATATGCACGACACACCGAACAAAAAGCTCTTCAAGCGTAACGTCCGGGCATTTAGTCACGGATGCGTAAGGCTCTCTCAGCCAAGAGAGCTGCTCAAGACCTTCTCAACCTTCGAGCCCAATGTGGATTTCGAAAAATCCCAGAAGATACTCAAGAGCAAAAAGAAAACCTATATTAACCTGCCCCAAAAGATTCCGGTAGATATTACCTACCTGACAGCATGGATAGACCACAATGGCAAACTCCAATTCAGAAACGACATCTACCACTACGACAAAATGCAACTACAAGCGTATCGGAAGTGGTGAGTGTCTGAGAAAAGGTGAACTGCTTCACCTTTTCTCGACACGGAACCGAAGGCGATGTGCGAGGAACGAGCACCGCCGCAGGCTGGGGAACCGAAGGCGATGTTTGCAACGAAGTTGCGAACCGCCGCAGGGGAGGAGCGTTAAGCAAAGTGCAACTGCTTGCACTTTGTAGCTCCGTACGGCGATCCGTTTATGCGAATGGAATGAGCATAGGATACGCCTGAAAAACAATGACAATCTCGCAGCGAAGCGAGGACAAACCAAAGGCGATGCTTGCAACCAAATCATAAAATAGAGTATAATAATCCCCAAAAACAAGGCACCTTCGTGAACCAAACCCAAAACAGCTCTTTCCCCCATGCGATCGTTTTGACCGGAGGGATCTCTACGGGCAAAAGTACCGTAGCGCAGATGTTTGCCGATGACGGATTTGAGATCATCGATGCAGACAGGGTGGCGCATGAGGTGCTGGAGAGCCAAAAGGAAGCCATCGCCAAAGCATTTGGCAGGGAGTTGATCCAAGGGGGACGTGTCGATCGCAAGGCATTGGGAGCGCTGATCTTTGCCGATCGCCAAAAACGCCGAGAGCTTGAAGCGATCCTGCATCCGTTGATACGTGAAGAGATCTATATGCAGGCTCAAAAGCTCGAGCTCAAGGGGCAGCCTTATATCGTAGATATCCCTCTCTTTTTTGAGACACAGGGGTATCCGATCGACAAGGTCATTGTGGTCTATGCCCCCAGAGAGATACAGTTAAAACGTTTGATGCAAAGAGATGGGTATAATATGCAAGAAGCTTTGGCGCGTATCGAAGCACAGATGCCGATCGACGAGAAGAGGGCAAAAGCGACCTATGTGATCGACAACTCTGCGACGCTGGAGGCACTTTCCAAAGCGTACGCAAAGACCAAAGAACAGATCAAAGAGCAAATATTGAAAGGAAGCGCATGACAGTCACAAAATATTCGGGTAACGGTAATGACTTTATCATTTTTGTAGCACAGGAGCATGCAGACAGATCGGAGCTGGCGCGTCTGCTCTGCCACAGACAGAACGGTGTAGGGGCAGACGGCATGGTGGTGGTGCTCCCCCATCCTGACTATGATTTCGAGTGGGAGTTTTACAATGCTGACGGCAGCGATGCGGCAATGTGCGGCAACGCATCACGCTGTGTGGCACACTTTGCCCATG
>JALWKQ010000082.1 GCA_027081395.1 Sulfurovum sp.
CCAAATTTGTAAACTTCCCTTGTTTCTCTCTTGAACCGGCTGCCTTTTACAGAAGAGCCTCACCCCTTTATCTCCCAAGATATTACTTCCCTTGTTTTTTGAGGCTCTTCGCCCTTAGGGGTTAATCCCAATTCCCGAACATAGAAATTCATGACTTTGCATTATCATCGCATCCGTGGACTTAGCATAAAATTATCGCCGAACCTATGGGTGCGACTCAAATTTTCTACAAACTCCACAAATACGAGCATAACGCAAATTCAAAGAATCCTATTTCGAGATTTGGGTTAATCTACTTTAGGATAAAATACACACAATTAATTTATTATCATTAGGATTATATCATGGCAAAAAAGATTGCATCTGCAAGGATCTCTGCAGAGAGTTCCCGACTGCTTCAGGAGCTCAACAACTCTCTGCCCTTTGACAAAGTACTCTATAGAGAAGACATAGAGGGCTCACGTGCGCATGCCTATATGCTCAAAGAGCAGGGTATCATCTCAGATGAGGACTATCAAAAGATAGATAAGGGACTACAGGAGATACTGCTTGATATAGAGCAGGGGAAACTCAAGCTTGATGGTGACGATGAGGATATCCATATGGCGATTGAAGGTGAGCTGACCCGTCGGATAGGCGATGCGGGCAAAAGGCTGCATACCGCCAGAAGCCGTAATGACCAGGTAGCCTTGGATTTCAGACTCTATGTACAGAAGAGCAACAAAAAGATTGCAGCACTGCTTATGGAAAATATAGAGACGTTTGTGCGTGTTGCCCAAGAGCATGCTGATGTGATGCTGCCTGGCATGACACATTTGCAGCATGCCCAGCCGATCAACTTCGGATATCATATGATGGCGTATGCGAGTATGTTCAAGCGAGACTATGAACGTTTTATGAGTTCGTATGAGCGAAACAACTACTCTCCTATAGGGTGTGCGGCACTTGCAGGTACCCCCCATCCGATAGACCGGAAGATCACATCTTACAAGCTTGGCTTCACTGCTCCGACCCTCAACTGTCTTGATACGGTGAGTGATCGTGACTTTGCGCTGGAGATCTTGTTTAATATTGCGACGATGATGATGCATATGAGCCGTCTGAGTGAGGAGCTGATCCTCTGGAGTGCAGCTGAGTTCAAGTGGGTGACACTTTCTGACCGCCATGCAACAGGCAGCTCGATCATGCCGCAAAAGAAAAACCCCGATATTCCAGAACTGCTTCGCGGCAAAACCGGACGTGTCAATGGCAATCTTGTGGCACTGCTGACGGTGATGAAAGGACTGCCGCTTGCCTACAACAAAGATATGCAGGAGGACAAGGAGGGTGTCTTTGACTCAGTCAAGACGGCACTGCTCAGCCTGCAGGTACTCAATGAGATGATTGCCGATATGAGAGTCAATAAAGAAGCGATGGAGGCTGCCTGTATGGTAGGACATCTCACTGCTACCGATCTGGCGGACTATCTGGTCAAAGAGGCGGGTATTCCATTCCGTGATGCGTATCATATCACCGGTAATGTTGTCAATCTTGCAGAAGAGCAAGGTAAGGATATCTCAGAGTTGACACTTGAGGAGTTGCAGCGTATTGACAGCCGTATCGGCAAAAATGTGGTCGAGATGCTTGACAACCGTGCGTCGATGAATGCCCGCCAGTCTGAAGGTGGCACGGCTACCAAGCGAACTTTGGAGCAGGTTGCATATTTAAATAAATGGCTTAAAGAGCAAGAACAGAGGATATAAAACTGTGTATGGTAAAAAGTTTGGTAAAACTATTAAATTGTTTTTGTTAGATGGTGTACCAAATGGTAGAATGACATGTGAACTATCAAATTGGACAGGCAAAGTATATAAAATTCCTCGAAATAAAATTAAAAATTCTTCGGATAGAAGTGAACTTGATGGAACTGGTGTATATTTATTGTTTGGTAAGTCGGATGATGAAAATAAAAGTGTCGTCTATATTGGGGAAGCTGAAAATATTTATAAAAGATTATTACAACATTTAAGTGAAAAAGATTATTGGAATGAAGCAGTTGTTTTTATAAGTAAAGATGACAATTTGAATAAGGCACATATTAAATATTTGGAAAATCGTTTACATCAGTCGGCAATTGAAGTTAATCGATATAATGTTAAAAATGCAAATACGCCAACATTGCCTTCTATTTCTGAATCAGATAAAGCAGAGATGGAAGAGTTTCTTCAAAATGTAAAAATGTTAGTAAATATTTTAGGTTTTAAAGCTTTTGAAGATATTCGTGAACAAAGTAATGAAAGTAATATTATAAAACTTAAAATAGAAGCTGCTCGTGGCGCAAATGCAATAGGGGAGCAGACATCAGATGGGTTTGTAGTCTTAAAAGGATCAAAAATTGCAACATCCATTACTAAGTCTTTCCCACAGGGATTTAAAAAGTTAAGAGATAAATTGATTTTAGATGGTGTTATTGTTGAGCATAAGTTTATAAAAGATTATTTATTTAGTAGCCCTTCTGCTGCCGCAGCAATTGTAATGGGACGAAGTGCTAATGGATTAACAGAATGGGTTACGGAAGATGGTAGAGTACTAAAGTCTATTGAAAGCGGTCAATAGTAAATAAAAAAGGATAATAATGAATGTATCAGTAGAGTATCTCGGAGAGAAAAAGTTTAAAGCCAATACAACAAAGTCAAGTTATATTCTCGATTGCAAAGAGATCACGCCTGTAGAGTATTTCGCTACGGGGATCATAGGGTGTACAGGAATCGATCTGGTAATGATGGCAGAAAAAGACGGGTATGTGATAAGCAACTATAAAGTAAGTGCCGAGATAGAGAGAAGTACAGATGTACCGATGAAGTTTGTTTCGATGCACATTATCTATGATTTTGAAGGCTCACTCGATCCGCAAAAGGCAAAGCGGTATATCCTCGCATCACTCGAGAGCTACTGCACGACAGTCAACTCGATCCGTGACAGTGTCAAGATCAGCTATACTATTATCCAAAACGGAGAGAAGATCGCTGACCATGCCTCTATCACCTCCGGTCAGGGAGGAGGAGTCTCTCTTGAGGATGGTTTTGGCGGGGCATGCTGTTCGTGATTTGCAGCTTTCCGTATAGATAACGCCCTATTTATCTGGACACAGACCTTCTAGTTTTGCTTTCTCGATCAGTTCATCGAGATGGATGGCACGTTTGCCTCCCGGATCATCTTTGACGCTTTTGCATAGTCCACATGAGGTACCGGCACCGGTGCGTTTCATGAGGGATTCCAGATCACATGCTCCCGCTTTGATCGCCTGCATGATCTCTCCATAAGTAACTTCATTGCAGTGGCATACTGTATATATCTCATCAATGACATCTTCCATACTATTTCCTTATCTGTAATTTTGATTTATCTATTGTAGTCAATTTGGTATTAAGTTGAATGATACTAAAGTAGCATAAGAGAGATCAGTAAGGAGCTTCAATGACCCAAGAAATATTGACGAGCACATTCCTCCCTCCGCATCAGGAAACAAATGCAGAAGGCAAGATCAGACATGCCGGTTTTGAGTTTGAATTTGCAGATGTCAAACTTCCTGTATGTCTGGCACTGTTACAGCAGGAGTATGGCGGAACGGTCGAGATGATCAATCCCTATTACTATAAGTTGAGTGAGACAAAATACGGAACTTTCAAGGCGATGGTCGATTTCCAGTTTTTGGTCAATTCGGAGTTAAAGAAATGGGTCAAAAAAACAGGGCTTGACGGGATACTCGATGAGGAGACAATAGAGTTGATAGAGAAGTTTATTGCTACTGTCGGCGAGTCGGTGGTGCCTTATGAGGTGACGACACCTCCTTTCCCCGTCAATGCGCTCTACGAGGCGCAAAAAGTTAAAGAGATACTCAGAAGAGCCGGCGCCAAAGGAACAAAGGCAAGTCCTGTTTACGCTTTCGGTATGCATATCAACCCCGAAGTGAGTGCGCTCGATGTGGATGTGATCTTGAAGGATTTACGTGCTTTTTTTGTACTCTACGAATATCTCGTAGAGTGGTTGAAACCGGATTTGACAAGGCGCATAACCCCGTATATCAAACCATTTGATAAAGATTACAGGCTTTTGGTACTTTCTGAAGCGTATGCACCGACAATGCCAGAGTTTATAGATGACTACCTCCAATACAATCCGACACGCAATCGTGCACTGGATCTTCTGCCTCTTTTAAGCTGGATAGATGAAAAGAAGGTACGCCAAGCACTTCCTGACGAGAAGATCGGCAAACGTCCTACCTATCATTATCGTTTGCCCGATTCGCGTGTGGATGAGGAGGCGTGGTGTGTCTGTGAGGGGTGGAACAGTTGGGCACTGGTGGAAAGATTGGCAGCGGATGAGACGGCACTTGCGGCATTGATACCATTGGTGAGAGCCTATCTGGATCTGCCGCTCTCTTTGGTACTCAAAGAGCAGCTTTTGGATGAAATAGACAAATGGGTAAAGCGAGAGATCGCAAGTTAAGCAGGAGTAGGCATTGGTCATTGTAACGGGTTCATCAAAGGGAAACTACACGGCATGGCGCTTGGTGCATATGTTGCTTATGCGGTACGGGGTCAGAAGTACCTTTATGCATCCTGCGATATGGGATAAAAATGACAAGCGTATTGAAAAGATGCGAGGTTTGATACTTCTGGGCGGTATCGATATTGATCCAGCGCTCTATGGTCACAAAATGCATGATCATATCTCAGGCATAGACACCAAACGGGATCAAATGGAGCTCTATCTTCTCGATAAAGCAGCACAGAAAGATCTGCCTTGCTTCGGGATATGCAGAGGTATGCAGATGGTCAATCTATTCTACGGAGGTTCTCTGTTCCCGCATATCGATGATCTGGTGCTGCCTGAAGAGCATAAAAACAGTATCTTGCCTTTGAAGTGGATAGAGCTTATAGAGGATACAAAACTATGGCATATTATGAAAGAGAAGAGGATCAAAGTGAATGCACTGCATCATCAGGCGATAGACAGACTGGGAGAGGATATCATGAAGTCCGCTTATGACCGCAACGGTATCACTCAGGCGATAGAACATAAAGAGAGAGACTTTGTGCTGGGCGTACAGTGGCATCCTGAGTTTATGCCTTACAGATGGCACAGCAGACGGCTTTTTTCTGCATTTAGCAGGAGAGTAAAACGTACCGCAGTGACATAAAAAGAGGCTGATAATGTGCAAAGGGAGGCTTTGGGTTGGTTTATGCTATATTTTTGTTATATAATAGGTGATAAAGAGTATATGTTTGGCGATTATGTAGTTAAGCAGTGAGGACATAAAGAGATGAAACGCTATTTGGGACAGAAGAAAGTGGCACGTATCTATATCGATAATCAGGACAAAGTGGAAGGAAAACCGCTTTGGGAAGAGATACTGAAAGAGGCAAGAGAGTATGGACTTGCAGGTGCGACTGTTTTTAAAGGAGTCTCTGGGATCGGTGTGCGTGGTGAGATACACAGTTTCAATGTATGGAGTATCGCCCAGAAGCTTCCGCTGGTGATAGAGATCATCGACGAGGAGGAGAAGGTACTTGGCTTTCTCGAATCGATAGATGCGATGATTGAAGAGGGGATGACTACGCTGAGCGATATCGAAGTCATACGCTACAAGCACAAGTGAGCAGCGACATGAATCTAACACTTTTACTGATGATAGGTATGGGCGGATTTTTGGGTGCGATCTCTCGTTTTTTGATCGCGAGCTATGTACAGAACAGTGCCGGATCGCTTTTCCCTGTGGGAACATTGAGCGTCAATGTTCTGGGGAGCTTTGTCATCGGGTTTGCTGCAATGTTTTTTGCGCAGGTGGTTGAGCCGGAGTACAAGGCATTTGTCATCACCGGCTTCCTCGGTGCTTTGACCACCTTCTCCACCTTCTCATGGGAGAATGTCACGATGCTTCAAGATGGTGACTATGCCAAAGTAGCACTCAATATCTTTCTAAATGTCACACTGACACTTGCTGCTACGCTTCTTGCGGTCATACTCTTTAAAAAGATATACGGCTAAGTTTTCCTCTCTTTGGAACACTGCCTCCAGAGAGCTCTCTTCATCTTCTTTTTTTCACTCTTCGTACATAGTATAAAAATAGATCACCATATGCGAAATAACTTTTTTTGAATGATGCTATAATAATTGCATCGAGAATAGGGGAAAAGCGTTGGAAATGCTCACAGAGATAATGGTTTTACTGTTTTTGCTGGTTTTGGTACTGATCTTTATCGGGCGCAAAAACAGTAAACTGCTTGAAAAGATCAGTGTATTGGAAAAGACTGTTGAGATGAAGGCGGAGAGTATCGCGCATTTCAAGACGGTCTATACCAATTCACTCAAAGCCAATGAAGTGCACGATGCACAGGTCGAAGAGATCCAAGAAAAGTCCAGAGAGATCGATGAGCTCAGACATGAACAGCGGCGACTGCAGCACCATATTGCAGATCAGGAAGAGACCTTTCATGCCCATCGGCAGCGACATCAAGAGGAACTCGAAGAGATCACCGCGAAGATGCAGGCACTGCAAGATAAGTTTGCCGCGGAAAAGGAGGAGATGAAGCAGCTGCAAAAGATTTACCAGACAGGTGCCAAAGAGCGACAGGCGAATGAACAGACGATAGAAAAGCTGCAGCAGGAACTCTCACAGCAGCGGATCAGATATGATGAAGAGACAGGACGACTCCAATCAGAGATCGATAAGACCTCCGATGCCTATAAAAGCTTGCAACAAGCATATGACAAACGCCTTGAGGAGATAACAGGACTGCAGCAGAGCATCGAAGAGAAAAGAGATGAGATCACATTGCTCCAGCAGAGAGAGCAAGAGAGAGAAGAGGCACATCGTACAGAGATAGAGCAGTACGAAGAGAAGATATCCGAGCGGGAGTATACGATCGCAGAACTTGAGGCAAATTATGCCCGTGCCAAGAAAGAGGCGGCAGTCGAGCAGGAGAGACTCTCTGGAGAAATAGAGAGACGTGATGAACATATCACTGTGCTGGTATCGCAACAGGAGGCACTCAAAGAAAAGATCGAAGAGGGTGAAGCGGATGTGTCACAACTGAAGGCAGCATTGGATGACGCAAACACGCAGTATCAGATACTCAAAAATCAATTCGACACAACTGTAGAGGGCTACAAAGTGAGCGAAAAAAATCTCCAAAATAGGATAGAAGAGGGTAAAGTCTCTATCGAGGAGAAGGTAGATGAGATCACCCGGCTGAATGCGGCACTGGCGAATACATTGGAGGAGAAAGAAACACTTGAAGCATCACTAAAGAGCTTGCAGGAGAAGTTTTCTGAGTTTGAAGGGAAGCACCATGCAGATATGGAATCGGCTCAGAAGAGAGAAGTATCACTCACACAAGCGATCGAAGAGAAAGTGCAGCAGTTTAAAGAGTTGGAAGCTAAAGGGGCTTTGGAAAAAGAGCGACTCGAGTTACAGGTTTCCGAAAAAGATGCACAGCTATCGCAGATGAAAGAGGAACATCTGGAGCAGATCAGCCAAAAAGAGAAGATGGTAGCAGCGTTGCAGGAGCAGCTTGGGGACATGTATGAGCAATCAGAGTATCTCCATAATGAATTGCAGCATTTGAGTATTGTCTATCAGGAGCAAAGTGTCTATATGGATGAGCTGCAAAGAGAGCACGTCAAGACAGAAGAAGAGATGCATAAAGAGATCACCCGGATCATGGAGGAGCTTGAACGGGAGAAAAGAGAGGCTTCACAAAGAGCACGGGAGTATGAGGAGAAGTTCGCTGCACAAGAGCGTGCGTATCAAGATTTGGTTACTGAACATACACTGCAGAGCGATGCTTCTGAAAAAGAGTATCAGGCACTGCAACAGACACTGGAGATGTTGCAGCAGAACCATACGATGATGCTCAAAGAGAGTGAGGAGCAGAAGCACAAACTCCAAACCCAACTGGATAAAAAAGAGACCTCGCTGCAAAAGAGAGTGCAGATGATCCAAGAGCAGGAGAGACGCATAGAGGAAAATGAGGCTTCGATAAATGCACAAAAGGTGTTGATCGGCGAGAAAGAGGCAGAGATACTTTCCTATCAAGAGGCGTTGGAGACGTTGAAAGATGAGAAGCGAAAAGAGAGTGACCGGTTGCAGAGGGAGATTGACCAAAAGGCAGATGAGATCAAAAGTCTTCAAGAGGAGTTGCAGAGCAGAGAACGTGAACGGGGCGCACAGGTTGCTCAGTTTGAAGAGGAGATCAAAAATCTGGAAACAGCGCTCTCTACTCTCCAATCTGAGCAGAAAGAGATGATAGAAAGAGCTGATAGCACCCAGCAGCAAGCCAAAAAGGAGATCGAGAGCTTGCAGCAGCAGATCGTTCAGGCAGAGCAAAAACATGCGATACTGCAGCGTGAATCTGCGGCAAAAGTGAGAAAGCAGCAAGAAAAGCTTGAAGAGAGTCGGGAGAAGATCAGAGAGAAGAGCGAGGCGATTGAAGCATTGGAATCACAGATATCTCTCGATGCAGAGAAAATGCAGGAGCAGGAGAAGCGTTGGCGGTCAATGATCGAAGAGAGGGATCAGGCACGTGAGGAGATAGAGAAAGCCAAAAGCCGGATTGAACTGCAGATGCAAAAGCGTGCAGCAGATTTTGAGGCACAAATGGAAGAGAGGGAGCGTGCCTATAGAGAACTTGAAACGATCTATAGCCAAGAGAGAGAAGCGGAAGAAGAGGAGCGAAATAAGCTCTTGGAGTGTATAGCTACGAAGGAGACGGAGATCTCGGAACTCAATACAAGAGTGCAAATGCAGGAAGCCAAGAAGAAAAACATTTTGATACAGCAGCAAAAGGAGCGTGAAGCTTCACACAAACGTGAAGAGAAGCTCAAGATGGAGATCGAAGCACTCACTCATAAGGCTGCCAAAGAGCGAGAGCAATACCAAGAGCATCTGAAAGAGCAAGAGGCTTTGCTCGAGCAGGTGACTCAAGAGGGTACAAAAAAACTGGAGCATACAGAAGCGGAGCTTGAAGCGCTGCAAAGTGCATACAGCTACAAAGAGGAAGAACTGCGACAGCTTCACTCCCAAATAGCACTCAATGAGGGGAAATCGACGGTACAGAAAAGTGAGTTGGAGAAGAAGAATAAAGCGTTGGCGACACTGCAGCAAGCAATGTATGAGATGGAAGCAAAAATGGAAGTGCTACAGAGCCGCTACAGCAAAAGCCTGAAAAAGGCACAACAGACCATCAAATTAAAACGTAAGGCGCTGGCAGCCAAAGAGGCGGAGATAGAGAAGCTCAAAGAGGAGGAGTATCTGCTCACAAGTATGGAGATACGGCGCCTCTACAGCAGAGGGATGAGCAAAAAAAAGATCGCCAAACGGCTCGATCTTCCTATCGGTACTGTATTGGCTGTGATCGAACATGATAAAAGAGGATCGGAACTATAGTCCCCGAACCATCCTTCTGCTATAATGCTGCCAAAATCTCCCATGGACGGATAGCCGATGATACAACTGACCAACCTTTCCAAAAGCTTTGGAGGGCAAACCCTCTTTCGTGATGTCAATCTCAAAGTCACCAAAAATCAGAAGATCGGTTTTGTCGGGCGTAACGGTTCTGGCAAATCGACACTTTTTAAGATGATACTGGGTGAGGAGAGCTGGTACGAGGGGGAGATCAGTATTCCCAAGAATTATTGTATCGGAGCACTGAAACAGCATCTTGTCTTTACCGAAAAGAGTGTTCGGGAAGAGTGCGCACTGGTTCTCCCCGAAGATGAGCAGTGGAACTTCTACAAGATCGAAAAACTCCTTTTTGGACTTGGGTTTACGCAGGAGGATCTGGAGAAAGATCCACTGAGTTTTTCGGGCGGCTATCAGATCCGGATCAATCTGGTAAAACTCCTGGCGACCGAACCCAATATGCTTCTTTTGGATGAGCCGACCAACTATCTTGACCTCCCTTCTTTGCGATGGCTCAAAGGCTTTATCCGTGAGTTTGACGGTGAAGTGATCCTGATCACGCATGACCGTGATTTTATGGATGCGGTAAGTACCCATACGATGGGTGTTCAGCGTAAAGGACTGAGGCTTGTGCCAGGAGACAGTCATAAGTACTATGCGACACTGGCACTTGAAGATGAAACCTATGAAAAGACCAAAGCCAATCAGGAGAAGAAGCGCAAAGAGCTTGAGGAGTTTGTCGCCCGCAACAAAGCCAGAGCATCGACCGCGGCGATGGCACAGTCCAAACAGAAAGAGCTGGACAAGATGGAAACACTTGGTGAGTTAGAGAGTGATGCGACACTGGCATTTGACTTTAACTATGCGGATACCCCGGCAAAGATACTCTTGCGAGCAGAGGGCTTGGGCTTTGGCTATGATGCGGATGCCCCGCTCTTCAAAGATCTGGATTTTGCACTTGAGAAGGGCAAGCGGATCGCGATCATCGGGAAGAACGGCAAGGGGAAATCAACTCTGCTTAACTATATCGCTCAGGAACTGCCGAGTCAGCAGGGTACACTGAGTTATCATCCCTCGGCAAAGTTTGCACATTTTGGGCAGACCAATATCGAGAGGCTCAATACAGCAGCGACAATTGTCGAAGAGATCGCATCTATGAGTAAAGAGATAGGTATACCGCAGGCACGTACGATTGCGGGGCGGATGATGTTTTCAGGTGAACTTGGGGACAAAAAGATAGAGGTACTTTCCGGCGGGGAGCGCAGCAGGGTGATGCTGGGGAAGATCATCGCAACACCGGCAAACCTTCTCTTTTTGGATGAGCCGACCAACCACCTCGATATGCAGTCTATCGATGCGCTGGCAGATGCGATAGAGCGTTTTGAAGGCTCTTTGGTGATGGTCACCCACTCCGAGATGTTGCTTCGTCGCCTTGCAGATGCGCTGATAGTCTTTCACAAAGGCGGAGCGGAGTATTTTGACGGCGGTTATGATGACTTCCTTGAGAAGATAGGCTGGGAAGAGGAGGAGCAAAAGGGCACAAAGAGTGCAGAGAAGAAAAAACCAAAGATTGACTACAAAGAACGAAAAAAACTGCGCAAAGAATGCATCCAGGCACGTAACGCTTTGCGAGATCCTTATAGAAAAGAGATTAAAATATGTGAAGATCAGATCGCCCAGATAGAGAAGGAGATCGCACGTGAGAACAGACTTCTGGAGAAGGCATCCCAAAAAAGCGATAACAGCAGCATGATAGAGCACTCTGCCACACTGGGGAAACTGCAGGATGAGGTCGATAGACTCTTTGACCGACTGGAGATTGCGACAGAGAAAGAAGAGGGGATTACAGCTGAATATGAGGAGAAGCTTGCCGCTTTGGATGGGTGAAACAGAAACGTGTCAGAAGTGTATGCTCCCTCTTCCCCTCTACATAGAAGAGGAGAGGGAGGAAGCCCCCGGTTTAGAGGCTCTTGTGCGGATCTTCGTGTGAGTGATCCCAGCGTAGTTTGCCTCCGCCAAGCAGGTGGAAATGCAGATGGAATACCTCCTGCTCGCCATCTGCTCCGTTGTTGGTGACAAGTCGGTAGCCTGTTTTGTCCACACCTACCTTTTCTGCAACTTCCTGTATAAACGGTGTCATTTTTGCCATGGTTTCAGAGTCAGTACTATGGAAGTTTTCGATATGTTTTTTGGGGATGATCAGTACATGCACTGGTGCTTTTGGATAGAGGTCATGAAATGCGAGAAAATCTTCATTTTCATGCACCGTATTGTTGGGTATCTCTTTATTGACGATCTTGCAGAATATGCACATCTTTGATCCTTCTTTTTGGTTTAATTATAGCATACAAAAGGCTTTATAAATCCCCCTATTATAAAATTTTGGATAAAATCACGGCAACTACTGAGATCAGACAGAGGTACTATGGAAAACTTAGAAGAGAAGATCATTCAGGCTGATTCGCTTGAAGCATTGGAGAGAGTTCGGGTAGAGCTTTTTGGGAAGAAGGGGATACTCGCCGCACAGTTTGCGAAGATGAAAGATGTACCCGGTCCTGAGAAAAAAGCATTTGCCGAGGGGCTCAACAAACAAAAAGCTGCACTGCAGCAGGCTTTTGAGGCACGCTATGAGACACTCAAAGCTGAAGAGATTGAAGCACTCCTCAAGTCCGAAGCGATCGATGTCTCTCTCTATGGACAGGTCGCCCAAAAAGGGGCACTGCATCCGGTGATGGAGACAATGGACAAGATCATCGACTATTTCGTTGCGCTCAATTTCTCTGTCGAAGACGGTCCGATGGTAGAGGATGACTTCCACAACTTCGAAGCACTTAACCTGCCCAAGTACCACCCCGCACGCGATATGCAGGATACCTTCTATTTTCGTGACGGCGGACTGCTGCGGACACACACCTCACCGGTACAGATCCGTACCATGCTCAAAGAGAAGCCGCCTATCAGGATGATCGCGCCGGGTTCGGTCTTTAGGCGTGACTATGACTTGACACACACACCGATGTTTCATCAGGTTGAAGGGCTTGTCGTAGATGAGAAAGGCAAGGTGAGCTTCGCCAACCTAAAGTCAATTTTGGTCGACTTCCTCCACTATATGTTCGGCGATGTAGAGGTACGTTTCCGCCCCTCCTTTTTCCCGTTTACCGAACCTTCTGCAGAGGTGGATATCTCCTGTATCTTCTGTGAGGGGGAAGGGTGCCGTGTCTGTTCACATACCGGATGGCTCGAAGTGCTTGGATGCGGGATCGTCGATCCCAATGTATTCAAGGCGGTAGGCTATGAAGATGTCAGCGGTTACGCTTTTGGTCTGGGTGTGGAGCGTTTTGCGATGCTGATGCACAAGATCCCTGACCTCAGAAGCCTCTTTGAAGGAGATATAAGATTGTTGGAGCAGTTTAGATGATAGTAACACGAAGTTGGCTGAATGAATTTATAGACCTCAAGAGTGTTTCTGACCAGAAGCTCTACGAGACTTTCAATGCGATCGGGCTGGAAGTAGACAGTATGCGCAAGATCGAGATCGATCCGCATGTCGTGGTGGGCAAGGTACTCTCTTGCGAGAAACATCCCGATGCGGACAAACTTAATGTCTGCAAGATCGACGTAGGTACAGGTGTACGCCAGATCGTTTGTGGCGCGACGAATGTCGTCGATGCCGAGTATGTAGCGGTAGCAACGATCGGTGCTGTGCTTCCCGGAGACTTCGAGATCAAGCATGCCAAACTGCGCGGTGTAGAGAGTGAGGGGATGGTCTGTGCCTCCTCCGAGCTGGGATTGCCCCAGATGGGCAAAGGGATCATGATCCTCGATGAGAGTATCGGTACGCTTGAAGCGGGACGTGCGCTCAACAGCTATGAGACGGTCGCAGATACGATCATCGAGCTGGAGCTTACTGCCAACCGCGGTGACTGTCTGAGTATCTATGGTGTCGCAAGAGATCTGAGTGCGGCACTCGACATAGAGATGAAGCCTTTTGAGTATAAGCAGCAGGAGCGCATGAAAGTCGGTATTGCCAGAGAGGCAGAACTGCATACAAACGGAGAGATGGATGCGGATCTTCGCTACAAGCTTGCTACGGTATCACACTATGAGAATGCATTTTTGATCGCGCTGAGACTTGCTATGGTGGGAGTGGAGGCAGAGGACAAGCTGGCAAAACTGCTTGCCTACGCGACCCATACGACTGGCGTGATACTGCGCGGATATGAAAGCAAGGTCTTTGAGGATGAGACAGAGAAGGCCATCGTCCGCCCAACAGCCAAAGCCAAAGGGATCATAGAGATCATCGGCAATGCAGAAGTACAGAGTGTGGTGGGTGTCTGTCAGGCTGAAGCCTCTGTTGCACACGACAATACGCCCAAACTTTTGATCGAAGCGAGCTATATCCATCCTGATCTGCTGGTAGAGGCAGTGGCACAGACAGATCTCAAGGCGGATGAACTCTATTATAAAACTTCCCGAGGAAGCAACCCGGATCTTGGATTCGGATTGCTCTTTTTGGCATCGATCCTGGATCGATATACCGACATCAACTGTTATGAAGGTTCACTGGATGTAACTGTAGAGCGTGAGCAGGAGAAGATCGTAGTGGATGCCAGAGAGATCTCCTCGATCGTTGGTATGGAGATCGAGATCAACAGAATTGTGACTATTTTGCAGAAGCTCGGTTTTGGTATCTCTATGATGGATGATCATGTGATCAAAGCCAAAGTACCTCTCTATAGGCATGATATCAAGAATATTCAGGATGTCGCAGAAGAGATTGTCCGTATCGTAGGGATCAACAATATCGAAGCCAAGCCGCTCTGTTTTGATGAGAAGATGCGCCTCAACGACACAATCGCACGATACAAAGCCAAGAGAGCTGTGAAGCAGCGCGCTGTCGGTGTGGGCTTTTTTGAGAATGTGAGTTATCTCTTTGCCCAAAGAGAGCAGTTGGAGAAGTATGGCTTTGAAGTACTTACAGAAGCACTTGATCTTGCCAACCCAATCGCAGAGGAGCTCAACACCCTTAGAAGTACGATCCTGGTCAATCTGCTTAACGCTGTCAAAAGAAATGTCAGCTATACCCAAAGAAGGGTACCGCTCTTTGAACTGGGTGCGGTTTTTGATGCGCAAAGAGAGCAGAGAGAAGTGCTCTCGATAGTGTATACCGGGCAGGCAGAGAGTGAAAGTGTGGTTAACAGCGGTAAACCGGAGATGATCGATTTTGCCTCTTTTGTCGAGAAGCTCGGAGGCATCGTCGGCAGTTTTTCTCTGCGACCGTGTACGGCAGAGAATGCGCTGATCCATCCTTATCAGTCGGCAGATATTATGATCGAAGGCAAGCGTGCGGGATATCTCTCGAAGCTTCATCCAACCGTTCAGGAGGAGTTCGGTATCCCTGTGACCTTTATCGCCGAGATAGATGCTGAGGTACTGATGCCACAGCATATCAATGCCAAGCCGATCTCCAAGTTTCAGGGGGTCTACAAAGACCTCTCGGTCGTGATAGACAAAGCGCTCGGTTATGATGAGGTGGCAAACGTACTAGCATCGCTCGATCTGCCTATGCTCAAAAAGAGCTATCCTGTGGATATTTATGAGGATGAAGTGCTTGGGGAGAAGAAGAGTCTGACGATCCGATTCTTTATCCAGTCTGATGAGGGGACACTCTCTGAAGATGATATCGAAGCGGTCATGAGCACAGTGATGGAAGCCTTGCGCAGTGGCTGCCAAGCGGAGTTGAGGTAAAGCATGAAGATACAGCTTGCATCAAGTTACGGCTTTTGTTTCGGGGTCAAACGGGCGATCGAGATCGCTGAGGAGCATCGGGGTGCTGTCACCTATGGACCTCTGATCCACAACAAAGATGAGATTGACAGACTTAAAAACGGTTTCAATATAGGACTTGCAAGAAAA
Source organism: Sulfurovum sp. (assembly GCA_027081395.1). Classification (GTDB taxonomy): domain Bacteria; phylum Campylobacterota; class Campylobacteria; order Campylobacterales; family Sulfurovaceae; genus Sulfurovum. The sequence goes on from JALWKQ010000082.1 coordinate 15,362, forward strand.
CTTGATGATATTCAAGAAAAAGATACAGTTGTGATCCGTACCCACGGTATCCCCAAAGATGAGCTCAAGCAGCTCAAAGCACAAGATACCAAGATCATCGATGCGACCTGCCCCTATGTCACTACGCCACAGCAGATTGTAGCGAAGATGAGCAGCGAAGGTTATAGCGTCGTGATCTTTGGTGATGAGGCGCACCCGGAGATCAAAGGGGTTGTCAGCTATGCAGAGGATCCAGAGGATGCCTTTATTGTATTGAGACCTGAAGAGCTGGAGGGGCTGCCGCTTAAAAGCAAGGTGGCGGTAGTCTCCCAGACGACCAAAAAACCGGAAGATTTCGCCAAGATCGTGACCGAATTGATGAAGAGCCGCAAAGAGGTACGTGTCTTCAATACTATCTGTAACGCTACATTTGAAAATCAAGACGCGGCTGCCGATCTGGCAAAAGAGGCGGATGTGATGATCGTCATCGGCGGCAAACACTCCTCCAATACCAAGCAGCTTCACAGTATCTGCCAGCGCTATTGTGACGATAGCTACCTGATAGAGAACGAGAGCGAGCTCCAACCCGAGTGGTTTGACGGCAAAAAGCTCTGCGGTATTAGTGCAGGTGCATCAACGCCGGACTGGATTGTGCAGAATGTCATAGAGAAGATCGAGGAGATGGTCAAGTAGATGAATCAGCTGACCCTCAAGCCTATTGGCAGAATCGACGGTGAGATCAACCTCCCGGGCTCCAAGAGCATGTCCAACAGAGCGCTGCTGCTTGCCGCCCTTGCGGAGGGCACTACCACCATCACCAATCTCCTTGAGAGTGATGATACGCGACATATGCTCAATGCTTTGAAAAAACTGGATGTGACTTATACTCTCTCAGAAGATAGTACCGAGTGTATGGTTGAGGGGATAGGCAAACCTTTTGAACATACGGAGCCCATCGAGCTCTTTTTGGGCAATGCCGGTACAGCGATGCGTCCGCTTACGGCGGCACTGACACTGGGCAAAGGCAGTTATACACTCACAGGTGAGCCGCGTATGAAAGATCGTCCCATCGGGCACCTGGTAGATGCACTCAGGCAAGCGGGTGCGACGATAACGTATCTTGAAAATGAGGGATATCCGCCGTTGCATATCGAGGCACATGGTCTCAAGGGAGGGGATGTAGAGATCAACGGTGCGATCTCCAGCCAGTTCCTCACCGCACTCTTGATGGCGGCACCGATGGCGCAGGAGGATATGACCATCCGTATCATCGGTGAGCTTGTCTCCAAACCCTATATCGATATCACACTTGATATGATAAGATGGTTTGGGGTCGATGTCGTACATGAGAACTATGAGCGTTTCCATGTTCAAGGTGGACAGCGCTACCGTTCTCCGGGGTCTTTCCTTGTCGAGGGGGATGCCTCTTCGGCTTCCTACTTCTTGGCGGCTGCAGCGATCAAGGGCGGCAGGGTCAAGGTCACAGGTATCGGCAAAAAGAGCATCCAGGGAGATGTTGCATTTGCCGAAGTACTCGAAAAGATGGGTGCCAAGGTAGAGTGGGGAGATGACTTTGTAGCGGTCAGCCGGGGAGAGCTGCACGGTATCGATATGGATTTCAACCATATCCCCGATGCGGCAATGACCATTGCGACAACCGCACTCTTTGCCAAAGGCACGACAACCCTGCGCAATATCTATAACTGGAGGGTTAAAGAGACCGACAGACTCTCAGCGATGGCAACAGAACTTCGCAAAGTGGGTGCCACAGTAGAAGAGGGCGAGGACTATCTCAAGATCACCCCGCCAGCACAGCTCAAACATGCCGCGATCGATACCTACGACGACCACCGTATGGCGATGTGCTTCTCCCTACTGGCACTCGATCCGGCATCGGTCACGATCAACGAACCCGAATGCACAGCCAAGACTTTTCCGACCTATTTTGAAACACTTGAAAAAATAAGCCGGTAGCTTCTGGGCTCCCTATTCAACTTCTTTAAATAAAAGCGGGTATAATAACGCAAAATTAGTGTACACATAAGGATAGGTATGAAATTCGAAGATATCGAAATTGAAGAGGTAGAT
>JALWKQ010000083.1 GCA_027081395.1 Sulfurovum sp.
GACAATCTCGCAGCGAAGCGAGGACAAACCAGAAGCGATGTTTGCAACGCAGTTGCGAACCGCTTCCCTTCTACTTCAACAAATCTTGAAATTCAGCAGCCGGTAACGGCTTGGAAAAGAGATATCCCTGCGCATGATCACATCCAAGATCATACAACAGTGCAGACTCTTTGGATGTCTCAACCCCTTCAGCAACCACCTCAAAGCCCAAATCATGGATCATATCTATCATCGCTTTAACGGTAATTTGGTGATCGAGGTTGGAATAGAGATCGAAGATCAGTGATCTGTCTATTTTGATCGTCGAGAGCGGCAGAAGCTGCAGATGTTTGATCGAAGAACTGCCTGCCCCGAAATTGTCCAGAGAGATTGACAATCCAAGTTCTCTAAAGAGTTTGAAGTCCATCATCGTCTTCTCAATATTTGCCATGGCAGCCTTTTCTGTAATATCCAAGTTGAATTCACGCGGATCCACATTATTGTCTTCAAAAAGCATCTCAAGTTTCTGGATCAGCTTCTCCACCTGCATCTCTTTGAGTGAGAGGTTGAGTGTGACCTTGAATTTCTTCAAACCGTTATCATCCCAAAACTTTCGCTGCTTGATCGCCTCTCTGAAAACATACTCTCCTACCTCTATGATCAACCCCGTTTTTTCAGCCACATTCAAAAATTTGTCTGCACTGATGATCCCCATCTCGGGATGATTCCAGCGCAGCAGTGCTTCTGCCCCGACCATCTCTTCTGTCTCCAGATTGAAGATAGGCTGATAGTAGAGAAAGAACTCATGTCTTTTCAAGCCTCTTTGTATCTCTTCATTGATCTTTGTTTCATCCTTGTGCATCGCCTGCTGTTTCAGACTGAAAACTTCGATATTGGAATCACTCTCATGCTGTGCATCTGCCAAAGCCTGATACATGTGGTTGATCAGTTTGGTCGCATTTTCTCCATGCTCCGGGTATTTTGCAATACCTACAGAGGCGGTCACACGGACACTACTCTCAGTTTTATGCAGACTGCTTATGTCCAATATCAACTTACGGGCGACTTTGCGGGCAATTTCTATATCATCAACATGCTCTGCAACCAACATAAACTTGTCACAATCCATGCGGTAGACTTTGATATTCTCTTCAGGGTTTTCGATGAAAAAATTGGCGATCTTTTTCAGAAGTTGATTTGTATACCCCAATCCAAGCGTCGTCTGTAATTCACTGAAGTGATCTATCCCCAACAGAAGCAGCGCAAAGGATTCCAAATTTTTCTGACTCTCCATCACTTGAGCGTTTAGCTCACTCAGTGCTGTAAACTGACTCGGAAGCCCGGTGAGAAAGTCCACACCCCCCTCTTTGGAAGCCGATTTCGCTTCAGCCGGTGCTACGGTCCTCATATCTATCACACAGGTGACAGTCTCATTGAACGCGGTTTTGTCTACATAGATGTTGACCTGCTGCATCTTGCCGGCAATAACAAGCAATACATTCTGAAGATGAAAACTACCCTTATGCAATGCTACCTGCTCCGTAAGAACCTCAAAAAAATCCCGTGGGTTTTGGCTGTCTATCTTCAACTCTATTTTTTTTGCATCCGGCAGCATTCTGTTTGATTCATCCAAGGAGAAGAGCTTTTTAGCCGCACCGTTGGCAAAGACGATATTGTTTTGCTGATCGAGGACAAACATCCCTTCATCATAATACTCTTTCTCTTTTTTAAAAAAGTTCAGATCCCGTTGCAGGTTGCTGATCTGCTGCTTCTCTCTCTGGTATACCCAGTAGAATATACCTGCCATCACCAGCAATACCGCACTTCCAATGATCACACTATCCATCTTTTCTCCTTGTTATCGTAATAATTTTTGAAACTCAAATACCGGCAGAGGTTTGGAGATATAATATCCCTGTATATAATCACAGCCGTATGAGGCGATCAGGTCGAACATACGCTTGTTCTCTATCCCCTCGACAATAATCTTCATCCCCAGATTATGCCCAAGATCGATCATCGCTTTAACAATCCTCTGATCCTCTTTGTTGGTCAGAATATAATCTACCATCGTTTTATCGATTTTGACGATATCCGCCGGAAATTTTTTGAGATAGGCAAAAGAGGTGTAACCCGTCCCGAAATCATCCAAAGCGATGGAGACACCCAGCTTTTTCAGAGACCATATCTCCTGTCTGGTCAGACGCTCGCTTCGCATCGCATATCCTTCTGTAATCTCAAACTTCAACCGTTCGGGATTGATCTGGTGATGCAATAGCTGTTTGGAGACATACTCGGCGAACCCTTTGCGCTCCAGCTCCAGAAGTGTCACGTTGATAGAGATTTGAATCTCTTTAAATTTGAAAAGTTCCCACCGCTTCATCTGCTTGAGCACCTCTTCAAGTATATACTCTCCCAACTCGATAATAAATCCTGTCTTTTCCATAATGGGAATAAAAACAGTGGGCGGGATAAGCCCATATTTAGGATGGTTCCATCGAATCAATGCTTCTGCCCCGACAACCTCTTGTTCGCTTGTCGTTACAATAGGCTGGTAGTAGACTTCGAACTCCTCCTTCTCCAGAGCTTCGTGCATCTCGTTAAAAAGCAGCAGCTCATCATAATCCTGTCTGATCGCTTCAGGCATATAGACCTCACACTTTCCATATCCCTGTTTTTGGGCGGTTGCCAATGCCTGATAGGTACGGTCAAGCAGCGTTCTTCGTGTTGCACTGTCCGGATAGATAGCTATCCCTACTGAGGCCGTCAGATAGAGACGTACATCCTCGATCTTGTAAAACATCGTAAGCTCTTTCTGTATCTCCCGTATCAATGAGGTAACTTCATCGACCTCTTCCAGGTTACTGATAGTAAGCAAAAAATTATTGTGATGCGTATGATAGACTTTAAAGTTCAAAGATGTAGGCAGATGCATTAAATATTCGGCAAACTTGATCAAAATTTTGTTTGCCTGTTCATGTCCTATAATCGAACGCAGCATTGTAAAATTGTCGATATCAATCAATACCAGTGCAAGCTTCTTCTTGTCGAGATGATTTTTGGCGAACAATGCATTCAGGTCGATCTGAAGTTGCGCCTGATTTGGAAGCTGGGTCAGCTGGTGCCTCCGGGACACAGTCTCATGCTTGATCTCTTTGCGTAGATCATGCATATAAATGATTTTGCACCAAGACTCTCCACTGTAGCGTCCCTCACTGCTGTCAAGATAGAGATTGACAGGGATCTCCTCTTCTGCTTCATCCAACACCAGGAATGACTGTGGGTAGGTTTGCATCTGTGTTTTGTCACCTCTGTATTCCTGATTGACAAAGATATCTAAAGGAAGTAGCGTTTCATGATTTCTGATTTGGGGCATATGTACCAAATCCTTGCCCCTGTAGTCTTCACTCAAGCCAAGCAGCTTGATCATCGAACGGTTTGCATAGACCACTTTGTTTTCGTTTGACAAAATCAAAATAGCATCTTCGGAGATGTCAAATGCTTTTTCGAAAACCTCTACTTTATGATCAATAATAGCATTGAGTCTCTTTTTTTTCCATCGCAGTACATAGAGAGAAACAAGAAGTAGGAATAATAAGAGCAGTACAAGCAGAAGATAGTTGTAGGTACCAGGATCACTCAACAGTATGCCACCTGATTCCTTCGACATTCTTTCCCCTTCTTGCTAATATCTTGATTATAACATAAAACTTTAAAGGCTTTTAGCTTTTCAATCCCTCTTTTTTAAGCGCTTTTGCTGTCAGTTTGACCTCTCTGTTTTGCAATACAAACTCCTCTTGGGCTTCTATCTCTTCAAGATCGACAGGCATACCCTCTTTGATCACCTGTGCCCACCCTTTTTTCACACTCAGCTCGGGGTTGCTCATCTGGGCTTTGCTTTGCAGTGTCGCAAGCTGCTGCTGCTTTTTGGAGAGGATAAGCTCTATCGCATTTTGGTATCGCTCTCTCATCGGTTTGAGCAGTGATGCCTTTCGCTGCTGCTGATACTGCATTACCCTTTGGTACTCACCCGCCAAATCCCGGCACCTCTGAGCGGCATTTTGCAACCTCTGTCCGGGTGAGAGGTGTTCGAAACGGTCGGCAAGATGTTGAGCCATCTGGCTAAATCCATGCAGTTTCTGCGCGATAATGCCATGATAGCGCTCCCACATCTCATCAAGTGTATAGAGTAGCTCCTGCCTGTCAGGCAGTATCATCTCTATCGCGGCACTCGGTGTTGGTGCACGCAGATCCGCCACGTGGTCACTGATGAGCACATCCACCTCATGTCCTACCGCACTCACCACAGGTGTCCGGCAGCCATATATGGCATCTGCGACCTCCTCTTCGTTGAAACTCCAGAGATCCTCCACTGAGCCGCCGCCGCGGCCCACCACGATCACATCTGCTCCCAGAGTATCGGCATATCGCAATGCTCTGGCAATCCCGCCGGGTGCACTCTCACCCTGTACCGGCGTATCGACGATGA
>JALWKQ010000084.1 GCA_027081395.1 Sulfurovum sp.
AAGACAGCAAGAGTATCCCAGAACCCGAACTCGATATCGACGAGGTAAGCGACTTCTCATGGATCAAAACAATCCCTATGCTTCTGCTTGGGCTGGTTTTGGTGATTGTGGGAGCAGACTTCACTGTAGAGAGCGCCTCATCTATCGCCAAAAGTTTCGGTATCTCGGAGTGGATCATCGGTATCGTGATGGTCTCACTGGGTACATCGCTGCCTGAGCTGGTCGTAAGTATCTCTGCGGCAATGCGCGGCAAGGTCGATATGGCAATAGGCAATATCATAGGCTCCAATATGGCCAATACATCTGTGGTTCTCGGTGCTGCTGCTCTGGTCAAACCGCTGCCGGTCGATACGCTCACCAATATATTTGATATCGCGACCATGATCGTTGCGACACTGCTGCTTGTCTTTATTACTGCCAACAAGCTCTATACCAAATCGGCAGGTATCTCGCTGGTGATCATCCTCGGACTCTTTCTCAACAACACCTTGCAAAGTATGCTGTAACTCTTCTCTTTGGTAAACAACCTACTAATGCGTTATGTTGTTGTCCATACCGGAAGGCTTGACAGATACCTTGCCAAAATACCCTTTTCGGTAAAGCCATCGGTAGATATCTGCAGCAATAGGACCGGCTGTACTGCCGCCGTGTCCACCGTGCTCGACCAGGACGGTCACGACAAATTTGGGATCCCTGTAGGGAGCATAGGTAGTGATCCATGCATGGGAACGGTGAAAATAGGCGAGCTGATCCTCTTTGAGACGTTTTTTGACATTCTGCGGGATCGATGTGACCTGTGAGGTACCTGTCTTGCCTGCCACCTTGATAGGGAGGTCCCGCATCGTGCGGTATGCCGTCCCTCCTTTGATATTACAGACATCATACATCCCCTTGCGTATCTCGCTGAGATAGTATGGGTTGAAATGGATATGCTTTGCCTTGGGAAGTGTGAGGTTGCCGTCGACCTTTCTGGCGATCCGGGGAGTGACCAGGTTGGATGTGGCGATCAGTGCAGTATAGCGTGCCACCTGAAGCGGCGTAACCAGGTCATACCCCTGCCCGATCGCTGCTATCACCGTCTCACCCATATACCATGGCTGCTTGTAGCGTCGCATCTTCCAAGCTTTGTCCGGGATCACCCCGCTATACTCCTTGGGCAGATCCACACCCGTTTTGACCCCAAGACCAAATGAGCGAAGGTTGCGTGCCATCGCATCGATACCGACTTTGAGACTCTTGTTGTAGAAATAGACATCGCAACTCTCTCTAATCGCGCGTCTCAACCCCACAGTCCCGTGACCCCAGCGCGACCAGCATCGGAACTTGTGCTTGCTTTTGCCCAAAGTGATAAATCCTTTACAAAATTCGGAACTGTCAAGTACCCCTTCAAGCCCTTTGGAGAAAGCAAGCGCCATCCCCATTTTGATCGTAGAGCCGGGAGGATAGGTACCGTGGATGAACTTGTTGGTAAAGGGCTTGGCAAGATCATCCTGTAGTGCCTTCCAATCTTTTTTGCTGATACCGCCTACAAAAAGATTGGGGTCATAAGAGGGGTAGCTGACTGCCGCCAAGACTTCACCGTTGGTGCGCATGACGACTGCCACACCGACCTCTTTGGATGCTTTAAAGCGCTCGTAGATCATCCTTTGCAGATCGATATCGACATTGAGCTGAATGTTTTTATTGTCCTTTGGAGGGACTTTTTCGAGTAACTCTACCGCTTTGTTGGTAGCAGTCACCTTCGTCACTTCATACCCGAGTTCCCCCTCAAGGATCTTGTTGTAGTAACGTTCCAGTCCGCTTTTGCCTACTTTGCCCACCTCATTGACCACAGGGTCTTTGCTGTTCTCCTTTTTGTTGGAGCGTCCTGTATAGCCGACAATGTGTGCCGCATACCTACCATAAGGGTAGTAGCGCTTGGTCTCCGCTTCGATCTTGATCGCATCACTGAGGCTGAGTTTGGGGTAGGCACCCATCATCTCCGGATAATGGATGAAGTCAACCACCTTGATATATTTGTGGTTATAGGGTGAGTTGTTCTTTTTGTAGACTTTGAGCATCACCGTTTTGTTCAAGTCTGGAAAAGTCTCTACCAGTGTATCGACCACCTTGAGCAAACGGGGATCGTTCTGCTTGAAGTGCGGTTTGATAGAGATCGAAAAACCGATCTGATTCATCGCCAACAGATTGCCGTGCAGATCGGTGATCTCTCCTCTTACAGGTTTGATGTACTGTTTGCGCTCTATATTGTCACGTGCCAGTTTCTCATAGTAGAAGTTGGACTTGATGCTGACATGATAAAGCCTTGCGATCATCAGCCCCCAAAAAAGCAAAAAGATCAAAAGTACCAGTTTGTATCTCATACGAAAATCACCACAATCAAAATATCTACGATCAAACTGTAAAGCAGGATCTTGTCGAGTATAATACTTTGTGTCTGAAAGATAAAATCATATCCCAGTATGATGCCCAGATAGAGCATATCGATCAGGAATACCGTGATCACCGGAGCACAGATCACACAGCGTCTAAAATAGCCCAAATTGTGATAAAAGAGTACATAGACCAGCAGTGTCGCAATCACGGTCAGAAAAAAAGGCAGAGAGAGATTGGCTTCAAGGTTGATAAAATAGATCAGAGAGACAAAGATATAGGACCATCTGCCTTTTTCGATCCCATTGATCATCATATATCCCATCAGACCGATAAAAAGCGGCAAAAAGACATAGATAGAGATCAACATTGGGTAAAATGCAACAAAAACAGCGATAAGCAGCCACATAATCGGAAGCTGAATCGTTTTCAGAAAAGAGTCCATCTCTCGTTCGGCTCTCACGATACTTTATAGACCAGTGCCACTTCATTGCAGACAGGGAAATGGATACACTTGATACAGTCTGCCCATATCTTGTGTTCGGGAATCACCTCTTTGTTGATCTCCTTGAACCCAAGCTTTTCAAAAAACTGCGGTGAGTAGGTCAATACCAGCACATCCTCTTTGACACCGAGCTCTTTCGCCTCTTCAAGGGCAAATTTGACGAGTCTCTGTCCTATCTTCTGTCCACGGTATGTCTGGTCTACGATAAGACTCCGGATCTCCGCCAGACGGGGAGAGTGTATATGCAGTGCCGTGTAGCCTACAAGCTTTCCCCCATCCTTGGCAAGTACATAGGAGCGTATATTGGTTGCGACTTCATCTTCGCTTCGATCGAGGATCACCCCCTCTTTGATCTCCGAAGCCACAATCTCTCTCATCGCTGGGATATCCCCCAGTGTTGCTTTGCTTAGGGTAATCACGACTCTCCCTCTTCGCTCTCCTGCTTCTCATCTTTGATCTCTGAGATACCGAAGATCGTATCGAGTATTTCATAATGCACACGGTCATGTCCGTTTCTCTTCAGGTTGGAGAGCGTGATCGCGTCGGGGAACTCTTTTTTGAGTTTGGCACGCTCTTTCTGATTGAGTTTGTCCATCTTGGTAAATACTGTTAGATATCGCTGATCGGGACGTATCAGCTCAGCGATATACTTCTGCACATCATCATCGATCTTGGCATGTGGATGTCTTGCATCACGCAGATGGATAAAAAGACGTATCGAGGTACGCTGCTCGATGAACTCTACAAGATTCTTCTGCCAGACCTCTTTGAGGGACTTGGAGACTTTGGCATAACCAAATCCGGGAAGATCGACGAAACGTACGGGATAGCTCTGATCATTGTAGAGATAGCGTGTCTCAAAAAAATTGATCAACTGTGTTTTACCGGGGGTAGAAGAGCTTTTGGCAAGGTTTTTACGCTGTGTCAGGCCATTGAGCGTCGAACTCTTTCCCACATTGGATCTGCCCAGAAAAACCACTTCACTCATATTCTCCGGAAGGGAATCTGCGATACTTTGTGCAGACTTGATAAACGCTGCCTCTACAATACGGGGTTTATTCACTTCTTCTTCTCCAGATCAAATATGAATTTTACAGGTTTTTTAGGATTACCTTTGACGGAGGCATTGCCCGTTTTCATATCCAGAAGTACCTCTTCGCCTTTAAGTTGGCGCTTGTTGAGCAGATCGACAATACTCGCTTTTCCTTTGAGTATATATTGTGACTTCAGAGGGTAGTAGATCACTCTCTGCGCTTTTCCTTTATAGTCGTTCTTCTCGTCTTTAAATTCGAAGCTGACATTACCTATCGCTTCATACTGGTTGGTTTCGTTGTTCTCATCAAAATAGACGATTACCTTCTCTCCGTGCAGCCAGCTCTCACCCTGTTTAATATGGACATTGCCCATGAAGTGCACCTCTTTTTTCAGCTCTTGTGCTTTCATGGCATTGGCAGTCACTTCCACTTTTTCGGCGAAAAGGAAGATCGAAAAAAAAGAGAAGAGGAGCAATTGCGTGATTTTCACCTGTATACCTTTTGTTTTTTAATGGTATTGTAGCATTATCTCTGCAAAATACGAAATAAACGTACTACTGCACTTCCTTTGCATTGGAGGTAAAGAGCACCGCTTCAATCATTGAAGCTGTCGCTTCTTTATGCTTCGTATCATAAACCAACGCACGTCCCTCTATCACATTCCTTTTCAACGTCGCGCGAAAAGGTGAAGTGATCTGCAGGATCTTCGTACGTTTGTCATATATCGCATCATCCGCTTCATAGTAAAACCCCTCTTTCTGATCCAGTGTGATGTTACCGTCAAGATAGAGTTTCCTCTCCTCGAGGGTAGCGCTGTCCGCACGCAGCAGACGGATCGTATCGGTATGGTATCTCAGATATCTCAAATGCAAAATACCTGCATCTCTGATACCTCTCACCGCAGAAGCTCTGCCCAGCATCCCGTTCTGGTCAACTTCAAGAAAAGTCGTGTCATGAAACTCAAGCTCTTTTGTTGAACCGGAGAGATCACTGCTTTGGTCTGAAAGCTTGACAGCATAGGAGGCAGCAAATATCGTCAGTGCCGCCCCTGCGATGATCCATTCGAGTCTTACTGCCATAGCTCCAGATACTTCTCTTCAAGTCCCTCTTTGATGATCAGATACTCGATCATCTCCCGTACTGCACCGTCACCGCCGCGTTTTGAGAGGATTACTGATGCTATCTTGTCCACATAGGCAGATGCATCCCTGGGAACAAAAGAGATATGGGCAGCTTTTAGCATCTGCAGATCATTGAGATCATCCCCGATCGCTGCGACATTCTCCATACTGAGATCCAGTTTGTCCAACAGCTCTTCGAGTACCTCCCGCTTATTTTCGACCCCCTGGTAAAAATGTTCGATACGCAGCTCTTTGGCACGCCGTGCCACGATCTTCGAGCTTCTGCCGGTAATAATCGCAACCTGCTTGCCAAGCTTTCTCCATGAAGCGATCGCCAGACCATCCTTGACATTGAATGATTTGATCTCATCCCCTGCCTCACTGTATGTGATACGGCTGTCAGTCATCGTACCGTCGACATCCAGAACAATCAGTTCGATACTCACAGGACACCTTTTGTGCTTGGAATACCAGCATTTTCATTGTGTGCCGCTGCGCGTCTGAGAGAGACTGCCAATGCTTTGAATGCCGCTTCGATGATATGGTGCTTGTTTTTGCCCCTGTTGTAGATCAGGTGCAGTGTCAGCGGCAGATTAAAGGCAAATGCCTTAAAGAACTCCTCGACCAGTTCGACATCGAAGTTGCCCACCTTTCCGCCGATAGGCAGTTCAAAGACAAGATAGCCTCTGTTTGAGAGATCGATATCGCACGTCACACTCGCCTCATCCATCACCACAGTCGCGTTACCGAAGCGTTCTATATTTTGCACAGGATAGATCGCCTCTCTGAGCGCCTGGGCGATGACGATCCCTACATCTTCAACGGTATGGTGGTCATCGATATGGGTATCTCCTTTGCAGGTGACCTCCATATCCATATGGGCATGTTTGGTAAATGCTTCGAGCATATGGTCATAAAAGCCGACACCCGTATCTATCTTCGCCTTGCCCGAACCATATAGATTCAATCTGACTTTGATCTGTGTCTCTTTTGTCTCTCGTGTTACTTCTATCATTTCTTTTCCTCTGTCGATTAATTTCTCACAATGAACGCACCCGGCATTGCATGGCTCTCTTTGAAGTCCCGTGCTTCCAGTTCAGACCCGAACCCCATCAGCCAGACACGGTAGAGAGGCAAACCGTCCACATCTGAAAATCGCTTGATGATTGCTTTGTATCTCGGATCGTAGTGTGCATATCTACGCTGATATATTTTGGCACCCTCATAGCGTCTGAATGCACCTACCTGAACTCCGAAGTTGGAGAGCTCTACACGTGCCTGTGTATGGCTCCTTCTCTGCTGGGCAATGGCGGCATCCGAGAGTGCTTTGCCCGCGAACCCGACCACTTCCAGCTTGACCCTGGCTATGCCTATTTTGTCCAGTCCCAGCTCTTTGCCCGCCTGATAGCTGCAGTCTATGATACGTCCTCGCACAAAGGGACCTCTGTCATTGATACGTACAACCGTCTTGCGTCCATTCTCGAGATTGGTCACTTTGACCATCGTATCCATCGGCCATGTTTTGTGGGCAGCCGTACGCGCATACATATTGTAGGTCTCTCCGTTACTTGTCTGTTTCCCGTGAAAATTGGGTCCGTACCAGCTTGAGATACCTTGCATGGTCTGACCTACCTCCACATAGGTAGGTGTATAACGCTTGCCTCGTACTGTATAGGCACGCATTGTCGCACGGTGTCTTGCCTTGCTGGTATATTTGGTATGTTTCTGAACACCCCTTTTTTGGGAACAGCCGCCCAAAAAGATCCCGGAAACTATCAGTAGAACCGTTGGTAGAAGCAGTATCGAAGCTCTCATTTTTTCCCTTGCCATATCTAAACGCATCTTCTGCAATTATCCCTTTATTTCTCTTTATACCTGCTTTTCTAAAGTTTGATAAAATCTTCGGAAAGTACTTTTGCGATCAATTCATCCTCTTCGGTTTCAGAGCGCTTCATCGCCATCTCGATACCGAACTCTTCCAGGATTTTTTCCAATGCTTTATCTGAAGAGGATTTGAGATAGACTTCATCCATACCGAGTTTGAGATATCTCTCTTTGTCCTCAACACTGTTTACCAGTGCGATGATCGGGATATGCGAGAGCTGATTGATACGCTCATAGTAGAGGATTTTATTCGTCGCTTCAAAGCCATCCATCAACGGCATATCGATATCCATGAAGATGATATCAAAATCATTTTCCCGTCTTTTGTCAAAAGCCTCCTTGCCGTTACTGACAACTGTTGCCTCTATACCCAGCGAAGCGAATTTCTCTTTCCATAGTTTCTGGTTGAATTCATTGTCTTCAGCAAGCAGAACCAGCAATCCCGAAAAAAGCTCCTTCTGCTTGCCTTTTTCATTCTCTTCCTGTGCTTTTTCCATAGCATCTTCTATACTGAATGTTGTATGTCCCAGTTTGGATTCTGCAAGCATACGAAGCACTTTGTGATAGGTGACCGGATTATAAACGATACTCGAAAAGTGATACTTGTTTAGATCGATACGTGACCGTAATGTCGGTGTAGTCACCAGCGCAACATTACAGTCAAGTCCCATAAACATTTCGATCTCACCCTCAAGTCTCGCATAGTGATGATAAACAATCATCAGATCCGGCAAGGTCAATGTCTCAGTCGGATGGGTAAGCGTATCATAATCATAAAGCCTGCACTCAGCACCAAATGCCTTGATATAGGACTCAATATTTTTCTCCTGCTGTCTGTGGATATCCAAAGAAGGCAGCGCGATACCGACTTTCATCCCCTCAAAACGCACAGGTGGCAATGCCGTATTATCGTTGACTTTGGGCAGTCTCAGGGTAAAGGCATAACGGTGATTCTCACCTTTGATACTTTCGATTTCAAGTCGGCTTCCCATCTGCTGCAAAATAGAGGCAGAGATATGGAGCATCTGATCTTTGATCATGTCGAATTCAAAAGAACCATCCATGTTATTCAGCCGCTCTCGCAGGATCTGCAGCTCCTCCTCACCATACCCCATACAGGCATTTTTGACTTCAAATTTTACGACTGCTGTTTTCTCATCCTCGAGTACTTTTTCCAATGAGATGTCAATATCACCGTAAGTATGGGTATCGGCCACCGCATTGTCAATCAATTGGTTCAGAACCTCAAAAATACGTATGTCATCCCCGATGAGCTGCTCCGGCAGTGAAGGATCTGTAAAGAGGCTGAGATTGATATCTTTCTGTGCTGCAAGTGTAGCAAAAACATCCACAGCAGATTCGGTCTTTTTAATGATGTCAAACGCCCTTTCACGTATCTCAAACTCCATCACTTTGCCCTTCTCAAGCTTTTCTGGTGCCTCTTTGATAATCTGCTCAAGCTGTTGGCTGCTCTCCTCTATGTGATCAACAAAGTCACTCTGTTCCGTTGTCAAGGGAGTCTCTTTGATCAACCTGCTGTATCCAAGCAGGGTATCGATAGGCTTTTGCATCTTGTAAAACATACCTGAAAAGAGTCTGTTTTTCCTTCTCGTCTCCTCTTCAAGTTTCTCTTTCCTATCATGAAGCGTTTCATAGCTACTCTCGATGAAGTTATAGGCTATCTCCTTGTCCGAAAGATCCTTTTGTGTTGTTTTTGTCAAATGCTGTATTTTCCGGGTCAGTTGATCGAAACGCTTTTCATCTCTGTACATCTGCATCACAGAACGCAGCATTAGTATCAAGGCGATCAAACTTAGAAGTGCCATAGCCCCTGCTGCAAGCATCTCTGCGAACGACTGGTCTGCACGCTCCTTGATCGATTTTTCCAAACGCTCTATTACCTTTTTTTCCATCTGCATCAATATTTTATGTTTGGCATTGGAAAGTGAAATCCACTCAAGGAGAGTACTTCGATATGCCCCTGTTGATGCATGAGACATCAGGTCAAACCGTATATTCTCTATCTTGCGCAAAATCGCCTGTACAGACTCAGATTCCCACTCTTTCATCAATATGTCGCGGTATAGAGCATATTGCAAATATTTTGGCAAATCAAATCTCTCTTCCGAGATGAGTCTGTCCCAAAAGATCAAATATTCTGAAGGTATAGGAGCATGTGTCGCTAGATAGTAGGCGACAAAGGCTTTTTCGGTCTCGGAAGCGTAAGAGATGCTGTTGAGATGCTGATAGAGATCCATACGCTCTTTGTCTGAAGAATTGGGAAGTTCATGTTTTATTTTACCAATGTAGTTCTGTACATAAGCATGGATACTTTTGTCTATTTCACCGCTGACCAGGAGAGTTACCGGTGCACTGCTTCCCTCTCTAATCTTGGCGCGGATGGTTTCTATATCATTTTTAAAGGCATAAAGCTCCGAATCAAAATCACTCTGTGTCATTTTCTCCAAAAAGGCATTTGTGGTATGCTGCATCTTGCTGCAGACCTTCTCAATGGCAGAAGGGTTCTTCTGAAGTGTTGAGATACAGACCAATTCATTGAAAAATGAGTGTTCTGCCGATTGCAGAAGTTTGATATTGGTGATCTCTTTCCCAAGCCTGCTGTCTCTTTGGTAGTCGAGCCATGACTGATAGGCGATATAACTCCCGAATATCATCAGCACAACAAGCGGCAGAGCAATCAAAATAGTATATACTAATCTCTTAAACATCGAATATGCAACTCCTCGTTTTCAAAAGCACTATTTTAACATAAAGTTACTCACGGCTTCCCTTTTGAGCCGTTTCAAAGATCTCTTTACTGACCGGAATCACCAAAAACTCTCCCACTTCCAGATACTCATCCTTTTTGTGATTGGCTACTTTGATTGATCCTGGATCACTTTGGTAGACTTTAGCAATCGTCTCAATGGTATCACCCAGTTTTACTTCATAAGGCAGCAGATAGTCACTCTGGAGTATTTTACTGTGCTTCTCCAGTTCATAACGCAGATAGAAGGAATATATCTTCTCTTCCGGGATATAGATATCATAGTTTTTGTCGCTTTTGGGCAGCATATCTCCTTTGTAGGTAGGATTTAGCTTTTTCAGTGCTGATATATTCATATCCAAAAGAACGGCCAGATCCGACCATCGTTCACCCCCATTGACCGTCACACGCATCACGCCTTTGCCACCTTTGCTCTTGGGCATCTGCTCGAATCCGAGTGAGATACTTTCACCAATCATTGCCGCAAGCAGTATCTTCTGTATATAGAGACGTGTTTCACGCGGCAGTGTACTCTCCTTGCCGATCAAAACCTCAAGGCTCTCAGAACCGCTTTGTGCGATCGCTTTGCCCAATCTTCCTTCTCCGCAGTTGTATGCCATCATGGCAAGATACCATTTGCCGAATTTTTTGTGAAGCTTCTCAAGATGTGCGATGGCAGCATCCGTAGCGACATCAGGATCACACCGTTCATCTACCATATCACAGACTCTCAGTTTGTAAGATCTGGCGGTTGCAGGCATAAACTGCCAAAGCCCTACCGCTTTCTTGGAAGAGACGATATCGGTCGCAAACCCTGACTCTACCATCGAGAGATAGACAAAAAGATCCGAAAGTCCGTCATCCATCAACTTACGCTGCAAAATCGGCAGAAGTATCTCTCCCCGTTTGATCGAACGCTTGTAAAAAAGCTTGATCTTCCGCTCGTTTGCCCTGACGAATTTGACAAAGATCTCATTATCGATAAAAGAAGGCTCAACGTCAAATTCAGAAAAGACATACCTGTAGCTCGGATAGTCTCTGGCTACACTCTGTGCATAGAGGATGCCGACAAAAGAGAGTATCAGGAGAATGATCCGCAAAACCGCTCCAATCAAGCTCTCAACGAGAAGAGTCTGCCGGCGTTGTCAGTAGTCAATGCCGCGATATCCGTGAGCTCTTTATCGCCGAGTTCCGCCATCTTTTCTGCGACAAGTTTCGTATAGGCTGGTTCATTTCGCTTCCCTCTGTGCGGGTGTGGTGTCAGATAGGGGGCATCCGTCTCTACGATCAGTTTGTCAGAGGGAATCTTGGGGTAGACGTTGATAAGTTTGCGGGCATTCTTGAAGGTCAATACACCGCCGATACCGTAATAGAAGTTCTTTTTGGCAAGTTTCAAAAGAGATTCATCCGCATTGTAGCAGTGTAGTACGCCGCCCTGCTCTCCGGCATGTTTATCCAGAAGCTCCAAGGCATCGGCACTCGCCTCCCGTACATGCACGATCAGAGGCTTCTTCAGCGCCTTTGCCCAGAGAATCTGATCGACAAAGACCTCCTTTTGCAGTGCCTTTTCCTCCTCTATCTCCGCAGGATCCTCAGGCAGACGGAAATAGTCCAACCCACACTCTCCGATCGCTACACACTTGGGATGCGAGACAAACTGCTCCAAAAAGGCTCTCTCATAGTTCCGGGCATCATAGGGATGTACGCCCACAGCAAAATAGACATCCTCATATCTTTCAGCTATTTCTACAGCTCTTTCCAGAGTAGAAGGATCGGCTCCTGGGATGATAAATTTCTCAACACCTTCTGCTTTCGCACGGGCAAGTACATCATCCAAATCTTCTCTGTAGCGTTCATCATCGAGATGACAATGTGTATCTATAATCATCAATGACCCTCTTTTTAGATTGGGGCTATTATAGCAAAACCAAACTATAAACCTTAATAAGTTATAGTTTGGGGTAGAAAGGGAGGAGAGATGTTCACAGCTGTAGTTATCACAATCTTTATACTTATTGTCCTTGGTATTGTCTACCTTGAATACCGCAATGAAAAACACTATCAGGCAGAGAGACGGTCCAGACATGCACCAAAACCTACACCTCCCTCTGCTTCCCAGGATCACTCCAGAGAGACCAAAACGGAAACACCTGCAACATCCAAGATGCAAAAATCTGCCGAATCTGAAGAAAAAAGCATCACCCTTCCTGTAGCAAACTATGGCAGGTTCGACCACAGCCGACTGATCGAAATGGGCTTGAGTGAAGAGGAAGCAGTCAGTTTTGTAAAAGAGCTTATCGAGCAGATCAAAGCACAAATCCCCCTGATCAAAGAGGCGATAGAGGAAAAAGATTTTACCCGTATGGAGCGGTTGACACACAGTCTCAAAGGCTCAGCGACCAACATCGGCACCGGTGGTATCGCCGACCTTCTTGTCAAGTACAATACCTATCTCAAAACCGGGAAAGAGCTGCCGATCGCTAAAGGCTACTTCAAGCATCTCGAAGATTCCCTCGAACAGCTTAACAGGCAATACGCTTAGGCACTGCGCAGCTTCTTGGCAAACTCCAGAGCCTGAGGTGTAGGAGACTCCCCTGCGATGATCCGGGCAATCTCCTGCACTCTTTTGGTCTCATCCAGTACCTCTACACTGCTCTGCTCTCCCTCTTTGGTGACCAAAATATGCTGATCCGCCTGCGCAGAGAGGTGTGGCTGATGTGAAATCGCAAAGATCTGGTAGGCAGAGGAGAGTTTAGCGATCATCTGGGCAATAGCGATCGACTCATCCCCGCTCACATTGGCATCGATCTCATCGAGGATCAATACCCCCTCCTTTGTACCTGCCGTGATTGTGGATGCCATGAGTGCCAAACGCACACGGTTGAACTCTCCGCCACTAAGTGTGTCGGCTTTGGAGTTACCCAGTATCACATCTACATGGTCAATCCCAGAAGCAGAGAGCCTCTCTGCCTCAAATAAAAAATGCAGCGGAGGAAGCCGCAGTGACTCCAAATAGCCTACAAGCCTCTTCTCTATATTTTTGGCTTCCGTTTTTCTCGCTATGGAGAGCTTCGATGCCAGGATGCGCAACTCCTCAAACTCCATTGCCAAAAAGGATTCGAGCATACCTTTATCCTGCTCGATATGCTCATAGCCTGCGAGTTCTTTCTTCTTTGCCTCTTTGTAGGCGATAGCCTCTTCGATAGAGCCGTAACGGTTTTGTAGCATGGTCAGATCTGAGAGACGATCAAGCACCTCTTCCACGTCGACCTCGGCGAGCTCATCCGCCAGAGACTCCGCATCTTCAAAGTCAGCTCTAAGCTGATTCATCGCTTCGCCAAAAAGACCGCTCGGCTTATCGATCAAGCGGTAAACCTCCTCGACCTTCTCTTCAAGCGAGAATATCTCCGAGGCAACCCCCAGCGCATCTTTAATCTTGTCGATACGCGAAAGCTGCTGCTTGATCCTCAAGAGTGATTCATCCTCCCCGACTTTGGGATCGATCTTTTCGATCTTTTCGATCTCATAGGTAGCAAACTCGATCAGCTCTACAAGTTTTGCTTCGTCAGCCTTGAGCTTCTCCAACTCCTCCGCTTTCTCTTTGAAACGACGATAGCGTTTCGTATACTCTTTATGCAGTTTTTTGAAGCTTTTATCATTGGCAAAGAGTTGGGCATCGATCAATGTGATCAGCTCATTACTCTCAAAACCGCTCTTGTCACGTACACTGAGATACTTGACATAGGGGGCAAAAAGTGTGTGAAGCGCCTTTTTGGAGATATTTTGTCCGTCTATAAAGTAGCGAAGCTTCTCTTTTTTGAGTGTCTTGACTGTCACTTCATCCTCGAGTGCATACGCTTCACTCTCCAATCCTTTCGGTTTGTCCAGCAATACCTCACAGAGTGATGCCGCAGTCGGGACAGTGTGTCCGAAACTTGAGAGAATTGCAGAGATCAAGACCGATTTTCCCGCACCGCTGGGACCGGTGAATACGACCAGCCCTTTCTCAAATCCTATCTCAACCTCTTTAAAGGTCACAAGATCACGCAGATAGAGACGCTCTACCAAGGCTCATCTCCCCAGTGAAGTTTCTCTTTGAGTACAGAGAAGTAGTTTCGCTCTTTTCGGTGCAGCAGTTTCGCACCCTCAACAGCACCACCGACATGCAGGACATCTCCCTCCTCCAAGGCATAACGCTCTTGACCGTCAATACTCGCGACCGCTTCATACTGGTGCGCATCAAGTTCTATTGTGAAGTCTGCCGGTACGACAAGGGGACGCTGGTTGGTCAGGGAGTGTGCCATCACCGGTGTGATGATAAAGGCTTTGGTCAAAGGATAGACGATCGGTCCGCCCGCAGCGAGGTTGTAGGCGGTCGACCCCGTGGGCGTAGAGATGATCACACCGTCCCCTTTGTAGCTGTTGAAACGCTCGCCGTCTATAGAGGCATTGACCAGAACCATCTTGGATGGAATGGGACTGGTGATCACCACATCATTGAGCGCAAAGAAGTCTATCGTGGTTCCTGAAGGCTTTTTGATATACCCTGCGATCATCATACGGTTATCAATACGGTAATCTCCGGCAAAAAGCCCTTCGAGAAACTCTTCGACTTCATCCACCTTCACATCGGCAAGAAAGCCGAGATTGCCCGCATTGATCCCTACCACCGGCTTGTGATAACCGTAGCTGCGTCTGACCAGAGAGAGGAGTGTACCGTCACCCCCGAGAGAAACAAGGAAATCCGCCTGAGCACACATCTCCTCAAACAGTATCCCCTCCTCTCCTATCATCGCTGCCGAACGCTCTGCAAGCAAGACACGAATCCCCTTCGCTTCAAACTGCTTTTTTATCCGCTCGAAAAGCACCTTGATCTCCGGCGCTTCAGGCTTGAGGATAAAGCCCGCCGTTTCTATACGTTCCAGTAGTTCACTCTCTGTTCTATTTTCCATCATTCTCAACTTCAATCCGGCTCTTCCCGGTTATATTTTTGTTAGAGTAGCATAAACTTGCTTTGTGCCAAAAAAATATGGCATATTGGCATAATTTCGGTCATTTTGATTCATTGGCATTTGCCCCTAAACAAAAATTAGTTATAATCGCGGCAATTTATTTAGATGAGGAAACATTGTATGAGAACACACTATTGTGCCGAGATAAACGAAGAGCATATCGGGGAGACCGTGACGGTAAGCGGATGGGTCGCCAGCCGAAGGGATCACGGGGGTGTCATCTTCATTGACCTGAGAGACAAAGACGAAGTGGTACAGGTCGTCTGTGACCCTGCCGACAATGCCGATGCACACAAAGTTGCGGACGGTGTCAGAGACCAATATGTACTCATCGTCACAGGAAAAGTACGGGCAAGAGGCGAAGGGCTGGAGAACCCGAACCTCAAAACAGGAAAAGTGGAGATCGTAGCCGATGAAGTGATTATTGAGAACCGCTCTTTGCCGATGCCTTTTGACCTCGGTGATGACAAGGTCAACGAAGAGATCAAGCTCAAATACCGCTATCTTGAACTCCGTACACAAAAGTCCTATGATATCTTCAAACTACGCTCCAAAGTTACCATCGCAGCGCGTAATGCACTCGATGAGCTTGGCTTTCTCGAAGTAGAAACACCCATCCTAACAAAATCGACTCCCGAAGGTGCCAGAGACTATCTCGTCCCAAGCCGTGTACATGGCGGGGAGTTCTATGCGCTACCACAGTCACCACAGCTCTTTAAGCAGCTCTTGATGGTAGGCGGTTTTGACCGCTATTTCCAGATCGCCAAGTGTTTCAGAGATGAAGACCTCAGAGCAGACAGACAGCCGGAGTTTACCCAGATAGATGTCGAGATGTCCTTCTGTGATCAGGAGGATGTGATCAAGGTAGCTGAGAAGCTGATCTACGATATCTTTACAAAAAACGGTTTCGATATCCCGCAGACATTCAAGCGTATGCCATACTCCGAGGCGATGGAGAAGTACGGTTCTGACAAACCGGATCTTCGCTACGGACTTGAGATGGTCGATGTGATCGATATCTTCGAACGCTGTGACAATGAGATCTTCTCCAATATCGCCAAATCGCCAAAGAAGAACCGTATCAAGGCACTCAAAGTACCGGGCGGAGACAATATCTTCTCCAAGCGTCAGATGAAAGGGTTTGAGGATTATGTACGCAAATTCGGTGCACAGGGGCTGGGATACTTTCAGATGAAAGAGGATGGGCTTAAAGGACCGCTTACCAAATTCTTTACCGATGAGGATATCCAGGCGATCATTGACCGCTGTGAGCTTGAAGTAGGAGATGTCGTCTTCTTCGGCGCAGGTGAGAAGAAACTTGTCTGGGACTACATGGGACGCTTCCGTATCTATCTTGCAGAGATGATGGATATCATCCCTGAGGACAAGTTCGAATTTGTATGGGTGATGGACTTCCCGATGTTCGAAGTGGAGGATGGCAAAGTCAAAGCACTGCACCACCCCTTTACCATGCCAAAAAGTCTCGACTATGACGATATCGAAGAGATCGAATCGATCGCCTATGATATCGTACTCAACGGTACCGAACTTGGCGGTGGGTCGATCCGTATCCACAAAGAGGATATCCAGGCAGAGATTTTCAAACTGCTCGGTATCAGTGAAGAGGAGGCTCAGGAGAAGTTCGGCTTCCTGCTTGATGCCCTCAAATTCGGAGCGCCGCCGCACGGCGGCTTTGCCCTCGGTCTTGACAGGTTGATCATGCTCATGACCAAAGCAAGCTCTATCAGAGAGGTCATCGCCTTCCCAAAAACACAAAAGGCACAATGTCTGCTCACTCAGGCACCAAGTCCTGTCGATCAAGAGCAGCTCAAAGAGCTTGGATTGCGTATCCGTCAGACACCGTCGGCGTAAAATTAGAATTTAAAATAAAGGAAATATGATGAAAAAACTCTTTCTTATTATAGGGGCACCGGGCTCAGGCAAAACAACAGATGCGAGTATCATCGCAGAAAAAAACAGTGACAAGCTTGTCCACTACTCTACAGGTGACATGCTCAGAGAAGAGGTCGCAAGCGGCAGTGAGCTGGGCAAGGAGATCGAAAGCTATATCTCCAAAGGTGCCCTTGTACCGCTCAATATCATCGTCGATACGATCGTATCAGCGATCAACAATGCCCCTGTAGACAATATCCTCATCGACGGTTACCCAAGAAGCACGGAGCAGATGACCGCCTTTGACGATATCGTCTCCAAAGAGGACAACATCGATCTTGCATCGGTCATCGAAGTAAGAGTCAGCGAAGATGTCGCCAGAGATCGCATCCTCGGACGCCGCGCAGAAGCAGCACCTGGTGAAGAGAGAAGCGATGACAGCGAAGAGGTATTCAACGACCGTATGAAGATCTATACCGATCCTCTCCCAGAAATACAGAAATTTTATCAAGAGAAAGATCTGCTCCACGTCATCAATGGTGAACGAAGCCTTGAAGAGGTGGTAGAAGATATGGAGAAGTTCGTACTCTCCAAGATCTAATTCTCGGCACTGAGTCATACCTCTGTTATGCCTCAGTGCATAGTATCACTACTCATCCATATAGGCAGTCACGTTATAGGCTGCCACCATGCCATCCTCTGACAAACATTCGGATTCGAAAAATGCTACTATCTCTTTACGCTGACAGTGTCTTTCAAATGCTTCGGTACTTTGCCATATCTCATGAAAAACGATGGGCATCCCCTCTCCCGGT
The DNA here is from genome assembly GCA_027081395.1 of Sulfurovum sp. Lineage (GTDB taxonomy): Bacteria > Campylobacterota > Campylobacteria > Campylobacterales > Sulfurovaceae > Sulfurovum. The sequence goes on from JALWKQ010000084.1 coordinate 17,405, forward strand.
GCAAACGGGTGCTCTATTTTCTTGGTAACTCTGTATGCCAGACAGCCATCTTCTCTCAACGTATCCGGCTCCAGTGCTTTCAATCTCTCAAACAAAGCATCAAACCTCCCCTCTTTGGGCAAAAATTGTGCAGTGCAGTAAAGTTTTGTTGACATATATATCCTTTCTTTATTACTATTATACAATAGTATTATATTCAAATAAAACCAATAGAAATACTTGACATTAATTTGATATTTGATTATACTATTCGCTACATCTACAAAAGGATAAGGAAAAACATGAAAAAAAATACATTTACCAAAATTGGTACAGGTATTGCTCTGTCACTCGTGGCAACAACAATGCTTCACGCAACTAATGGAGATACATTAATAGCTGTCGGTGCAAAAGCAAGAGGTATGGGTGGAACAGGTATTGCTGTCAGCCATGGTGCAGAATCTACCATCAGTAACCCTGCAATGATCACTACAGTAGAGGGTACTGAAATCTCATTTGGTGGTACAATTTTTATGCCTACCATTGAAACATCCCTAAACACTGTTACAGGTATGCCTCCTCAGCCTAGTCTTACAAGTGATGCAGATATCAATATGATTCCTGAAGTCTCATTGGCACACAAAATTAATGATAACTGGTATATCGGTGTTGGTATGTGGGGAACAGCAGGCATGGGTACAGACTACAGTAAAGCACAACACACTCCTTTTACTAACGGTCAATACGGTAACCTCAATATGGTAACAAATCTTCAGCTTATGCAATTTGCTATTCCGGTTGCATATAAAACAAATAATTTAAGTGTTGCATTTGCACCAATTCTGCAATATGGTAACCTCGACATCAATTACAAAATGCCAAATAGTGCTACAGGTACAAGTGATACTATTGGAGCAGGCTTGGCGCAGGACTTTGGATTTGGCTGGTCTACAGGACTCTCTTATGACTTTAAAAACGGTCTTGTATTGGGTGCTGTATACAAATCTTCTATCAAAATGAATTATAGCGGTCAACTTTCAACCGCTACTAGTCCGTTTGTCGGGATGGGTATTTTCCCTGCACCTATGTCTGATACACTTGAGCAACCGGCAGAGTATGGTGCTGGACTTTCATACACTACAGGACAACACACTATTGCATTTGACTACAAAAAGATCAAATGGTCCTCTGCAAAAGGATATAAGGATTTTGGATGGAAAGATCAAAATGTTTATGCTTTGGGATATCAATTCAGTCAAGATAACTGGGCACTGAGACTTGGATACAACCATGGCTCAAGCGCTGTAGTTGAACAACAAGAGACTGGCAATGGCGTTGGATCGGCATTGAACTTCTTTAACCTGCTTGGATTCCCGGCAACAGCAGAAAATCACTATACTATTGGTGGTACTTATGAGTTTTCTTCACAGTTCTCTCTTGATCTTGCCTATGTATACTCTCCTAGTAATAAAGAGACTTTTACCACCGCTGCATTCGCTGCAACACCACCTGCAGGCTTTGGTGTAAACTCTATTACTACTGATCACAAAGAATCGAGTCTTTCTTTCCAGCTGACATATAAATTTTAAAAATTTCCCCCTATTCGGGGGAAACATACACTTAACTTTTAAAGCTCTCTCCTTCTTAAGTATATTATTATAAAATATTTATGTATAGAAATTATTATAATAAATAATTTATATAAAGGAAGTCTATGAAAAAGAAAGTTCTACTAACTCTTTTACTCTCTTATGGTATCTATGCCAACACCATCTCCATTACCGGTACGGTTGTCTCTGACAACCAGAAGTACATCGGTGCGCGCTATATGGGCTATGTCAAGGATGTCTATGTGGAGATCGGAGACAAGGTCAAGCGTGAGGATACCCTTTTTGAGATGGAATCGGCCGAATTTGACATCCTCAAAGAGCAGGCAAATCTCGCCCTCGAGCAGTCAGAGACGCTTGTCGATGTCTACCGAACGAGACTCGATGAGATCCGGCGGGAGAAGAGACTCTTTCGCAATAAAAAATATGCAAAAGATTTCGACTTTGAAGAGTGGAGTGAAAATCTCGAGATCTCTGCCGAGCATGCACAATCTATGCTGAAGGCGATGCAGACCATGGTCAAAGAGGCTGCCCAGAAGGTCAAAGAGATCAGTGTCATCTCACACTACCTTGAGGTCAAAGCACCCAGCAACGGCATCATCGTACAGAAAAACCTGCATGTCGGCGATCTTGTCATGCCGGGATTTCCTGTAATGATCCTCGTAGATCTAACGCATCTGGAGATCGAGGCACAGATATCTGAAGCGGATATCCTCAAAGTCAATGAAGGTGACTTTGTACGCTTTGAGATCCCCTCTATTCACTACAAGGGTCACGGACGCATCAAATCGATCGTCCCCAGTGCCAATCCAATGACCCATACCTTTACGATCCGTATCACCTTCAAGCGCAAAAATCCCAAAATCTATCCGGGCATGTATACCAAGATCAAAATAGAGTATGACCCGGAAGTATTAAGAGAAACAACAGACGAGTAGTCTACAACGTCTCGTCGTCCTTCCTCTCACATTTCCTCTTGGGAAAGAGTATATCCTTGAGATTCTCCTTGAGGACACACCATGCCGGTGTCGGAGGAGGTGCATCCAAGTCATCCTCACAGGTATCCTCCTCTTTAGGTACCAATGCCTCTGCACCATCCATCAACACAGGAATAAAAAAGAGTGCCACCAGTGTCGCAGCGATAGATCCGAAGATCAAGGCGATCCCCAGTCCCCCAAATATCGGATCGGTAGAGAGAAGCAAAGAGCCCAAGATGATCGCAACAGCTGTCATCAAGATAGGCTTGGCTCGTGTGGCTGTAGACTTGGCGATTGCCTCCTTCTTATCCATCCCCTCTTTGATCAGACTACGTGAGAAATCGATCAGCAGCAGTGAACCACGCGCACTGATACCCATCAGGGAGATAAAGCCGATCAGAGATGTAGCGGTCAAGAAGAAGTTGATATCCTTGAATGCCAGGAAGATCTTGTCAGTGATCCAGTGACCGAAAATCACCCCGATAATAGAGAGAAAACTCCCTGCAAGCACTATGCCACTAAGCGCAAATGATTTGTAGTAGACCACCATCAGCAAAAACATCAGTATCAAGGCTGCAATAAACGCCCCGCCGAGATCCCGGAAAGTATCGAGCGACACCTTCATCTCGCCATCCCATCGTATCAAGACCTTCTCTCCGCTCTTTTTGTCTTTGGCATGCAGATCGAACATATAGGTGGAGATACCGGGGTCTTTGGTGACATTGTACTCATCTTGAAGTGCTTTGAGCATTTTGTCTCTTGCTTCAAGGAGCGGATAGACCTGCGATACCATATCACACTCAGCCGTGATGATCGCCATGTTTTTGAGGTTTTTACGGAAGATCGTAGGAGATGAGGGCATCTCTTTGATATCGACCACCTCCACAAGCGGCACCATCATCCCCCGTCTGTTCATCAGGCGCAGTGTAGAGAGCTTGCTGTGCAGTGCCTCTTTGCTCTCTCCTTGTATCTTGCGTGAATGCTCATCGAGACGCACGAAGATAGGTATCTGATCCTGCTGGTTTTTGGTGTTTTTAACCGCAACAGGCATCCCTTTGAAGGCAAGATAGATGATCTGATTGACCTGGTCTACCCCCAGACCACTTTGGATGATCTTCTCTTTGTTTGGGCTGAGCATATAGGTCGGGTAGATCTCATCGAGCATCACATCGACATCCACAAGACCATCTGTCTCTTTGAGTATCTTGGCAACGCGCTCTGCCATATGACGCAGCTGTTTGTCAGACTTGCTATAGAGCTCTATGACGATTGTAGCCAATGTAGGAGGACCTGAAGGCATCTCGATAAACTTGATAGAGGTACCCGGTTTGATAGGCTCACACGCTTTCTGTATCGTAGGACGGATTCGGTGTACCATCATATAGGAGGGTTCTTCACGATGGTTTTTGTCTGTTAGATTGACGACGATCTCCGCCTGATTTTGAAAACGCTTGAAGGCACTCCCCTTCACCAATCCCGCATAATCGAGCGGTGCCCCCTGTCCAAGGAAGACCTCCATATCGGTCACCTCAGGTTCCTGCTGCAGCTGTGCCACCACACACTGCGCCACATCTCGTGTTTCATGGATCGAAGAGCCAGTGGGTGTATCGATATAGATACTGAAGGTATTGGCACTTTTGCCCGGCAGCATCTTTGCCAAGACCAGCTTGGTCGGTATCATCGCCACTGCCCCCATCAAGGAGAGCATCACCAAAGCGATAACGATCCACTTTTTTTTTCGGCTTTGCAAGATAGAGAGGAGAAAACGCTCGAACTTACCCATGTGGCTGCTCCTTAGTTACATTTTCATCACCTGCATCTTCTTCGCTTGCATGCGCTTGACCATCCTCTTTGTCATGTGCATGCTTGTGCGCCATCACCTCGGCTTTGATCTTGCGGAAATTGAGCCATTTTTTAGCAAGAAACGGAGCAAAAACATACGCCACAAAGAGTGAGACCGCCAGTCCTACCGGCACATTGAGGGGAATCGGCTTCATGAACTGCCCCATCATACCTCCGACAAATCCCATAGGTACCATCGTCAAAATGATCGCTATGGTCGCAATATTGGTCGAGGGACCGATCTCGTCTGTCGCCTGTACAATGATCTCATCAACACTCTTTTTGTCGATATCGAGATGGAGTCGTCGATGGATATTTTCGATCACGATGATCGCATCATCCACGATGAGTCCCAAAGAGAGCAAAAAGGCAAAGAGCGTAATACGGTTGATCGTCTGATCGGTCAACTGCGCGATAAAGAGCGTCGTTGCCAAGATCATCGGCACGGCAACGGTCACAACCATCGACTCACGCCATCCAAGGAAAGGTATCAATATCAGCATAATGATAAAGATCGTGATCTCCAGATGGTGTACCAGCTCATTGACCGCTTCATTGGCACGTTCACCGTAGTTACGCGTGATGACAAATCCTACGCCTGCTTTGTTGAGTGCCTCTTTGGACGCTTCGATCTTCTCTATCGCCTCTTTGGCGATCGTGACGGCATTGGTGCCTTTGAGCTTGGAGACGGTCATCGTGATCTGCGAATCGAGCGGACGGAACGTGACCTCATTGCTCAAGTTCTCTTCTCCTTCCACTTTACGGTGTTCGTTGTAGCGTATGATCTCAGGCTCCTTCTCCATCCCCTCCTGATAGCTGATAAGCGCATCCTGATAGTTCTGGATATCATAGCTGTACTCCACATCGGCAATGTTTTTGAGATAGATAGGGGATCCCATATAAGATGCGATGATTAGATCCTTCAGGTCTTCGATCGTATCGATCGCATTCTCTACCCCGAAAACGATCAGTTTTTTCTGTCCGTTCTCTGTATCGATCAGCGGCGCATTGGTCGAGATCGCTTTGATCGCCTGCGCGACCTGTCCGAGTGATATATGGTAGGCAGAGAGCTTGTGCAGGTCGATCAAGACGTTATACTGTGGACGCTTGACCCCCTTGAGTGTGGTTTTGGAGACATTCTCCAGTGCGTTGATCTCGGTTTGCAGTTCACGGATCGTCTTGTAGAGTTCTACCACATTCATCTTTGTGCCTGGCAGACGGTAAAAGGCGGCAGTCAGGATAGGAATGTCGATATCGATATCAAAGGGTTTAACCAGCGGCGGCATCGTCCCTTTGGGGAGGTGATCCATATTTTGCATCACTTTGTCATAGAGTTTGAGGTTGGAGGATTCGCGATCCTCTCCGATAAAATACTGTACATTGACGATGCCAAAATTGTTCATCGCAACACCGTAGATATGCTCTACCCCTTTGATCTCACGTATCTTGCGCTCCAGAGGCTTGATGACCACATTGAGTATCTCCTTTGGGGAGGCACCGGGCAATGCTACGATTACCGCACCTCCGCTCACTTCGATCTGTGGATCTTCCTCACGGGGCATGGTATTGAGCGAGATAAACCCCAAAAGCAGAATAGAGATAGCCAATATAGGTGTCAGGGGGTTTCTCAGAAACAGCTTCGAGAGATGCCCTGCAATATTTTTTATTTTGTACACTTCCATAAATCCATTATATCAGCTTAATCCAAAAAAATAAGTAATTATTATGTGGAAAAGTACATTTAAACAAATATTTATCTACTACATTGTAGACTATCTCTAGTTTATTACTAGACTATACACCAAACACAAGGAAATAACATGATGAAAAAACTCTCTGTAGTCATCACACTGCTGCTGCTCAGTGCAGTCTCACTTCAGGCACAAAAGATCTCTGCATACTTCAATGCACCCTATGCAGACACCAAAACAGTCAAAAGCAATCTGAAAAAAGCGGGCTTCAAAGTCTTGGCTACCTATCACCCGGCAGGCCACTCTGATCTCAATGTTATCGTCATCACTAACAACAAGCTCAAATCACTTGCTTCCAAACCCAAAAGAGGATTTGCGGCGATCCAAAGAGTCATGGTAGACGACAGCAAGAAAACGGTACTCGCAACCAACCCAAAATATTGGCTCAAAGCTTTTATGCAAAAAGATTTCCAGCCGGGAAGTGCCAAGCCGATCAAGGCATCTCTCTCCAAAGCGCTGGGAACACTCACCCCGACAAAAGACAAGCTCCCTGCAGGAAAACTCTCAAAATACCACTTCATGCTCTCTATGCCTTACTATGAGGATATGCTTGAGTTCGGTGCGAAGTCAGGTGTCAAAGCGAAGAAGAAAGTCTTTGAGCTCAAGCTTGCAAACGGCAGCAAACTCATCGGAGTCAATATGGGTAAAACCGGTGAAAGCTTCGTAAACAAGATCGGTACGGACAAAGCGATCCTTCTACCGTATACAGTACTGATCGAAGATGGCAAAGCCTATGCTCTCCATCCGAAGTACTATCTTGCGATCTCTTATCCACTGCTCAGCATGGGACAGTTTATGAAGATCTCAAGTGCACCCGATACGATCGAAAGAAAGTTGAAAAAAGCACTTAAGTAAGCTATCTGCCCTCTTCCCGTCATTCAGGCGGGAGGGGTCATCGTCCCACCTCTTATCTCATCATCTCCTCTATCGTCACTTTCACATTCTGACCCAAAGCCTTGACATCATAGCCGCCCTCGAGAAAGAAGACCGACGGTATCTCTTTGAGCTTCAAGATGGAGCGCACCATCTTTCTGATCCCCTCTGTCGTGACATTGAGCTGGGCAAGCGGATCGCTCTCATGCAGATCATAGCCCGCAGAAATCAGTAGGATATCAGGATCAAACGCATGCAACAGCGGCGGTAGTTCATTGTGGTAAATATAGAGCAACTCTTCATCTCCGCCGTCAGGCATCATCAAAAAGTTTGCCGTATACCCTTCACCTCTGCCACTGCCTTTTTCCCTCTCCATACCGGTACCGGGGTAGGAGAAAGATTGGTGTGATGAGAAGTAGAAGACCGTATCATCTTCATAAAAAACCTCCTGCGTACCGTTGCCGTGATGCACATCAAAATCGATGATCATCACTTTTTCATAACCGATCTGCTGTGCATAACGGGCGGCAATCGCGATATTGTTGAAGAGGCAAAACCCCATCGCCTGTGAAGGTCTGGCATGATGCCCGGGCGGGCGCACCGCACAAAATGCACGCTCTACCTCTCCAGCTTTGATAGTATCCAATGCTGTGATCCCCGCACCCACAGCCTTGCGTACCGCCTCATAGGAGTCTTTGGAGCAGACAGTATCACTGTCGATAGCTGTTTCGCTCATACTTGCCATATAGACACTCTCGATCTCCTCTTGGCTGTGAACACTGCGCAGCAAGGCTTCGGAAACACTACCCGGTCTCAGCACTTTCAGATCATCTTTGAGTGGTGCAACCGCCTCTTCTATGGCAAGCAGCCGCTTAGGTGACTCCGGGTGCATGCTTCCTGTATCGTGCAAGAGATAGATCGGGTCGGTAATATAGGCAACTTTTTTCATTTGAGCTCTCTTTTGAGTGCTTCAAGTTCTGCACGCAGTGCCCTTACCTCTCTTGTCAGCCTCTCGACATCCTTTTTGAGCACTGTTTCACCCCTGCTCTCTGTCGGGCTGATGATCTTCTCCCTTATCTCCTTCTCCTTCTCTTTCTCTTTATCAAGGAGGATATAGAGTGTCTCTTTGCCCTCTTCGCTCACCGTTTCACTCTTAAGCTCTCCCGATTTGACCATTTTGACCACATTGAAGATACTTAATCGGTGTTTTACCGCATATTCCTTGATCGTCATTCTATGTTTTTCTATTATTTTTTCTTTCTCAGCCATTTTAATCACCTATACACAATCAGTTCATCTTTCTTTGTTATAATTCTATCAATCCAATACTGAAAAGGTCTACTATCATGAAAACACTGATCCGTTTCTTCTCTATTATACTGCTTGTTACTGTATATTCTTCTGCAGAGCCGGCGGCAGTCATCAATGCCAAAGCGGATGCCGCGGTCAAAGTCTTTACCAAAGAGGTCAAAGGAGGAAAAGAGTTTCTCTCAAAAGTAGCCGGATACCTTGTATTTCCCGAAGTGATCAAAGGCGGATTCGTTCTCGGCGGTGAATATGGAGAAGGGGTACTCCGCGTACATGGTGAAAACAAAGCCTACTACAGAATGATCTCCGGCTCCATTGGTTTTCAGGCGGGGCTACAGAAACGCTCCTATATCATCGCTTTTGTCTCTCAAAAAGCACTGGAAAACTTCATCAAAAGTGACGGATGGGAGGCAGGTGTAGACGGCTCCATCGCTATCGTCAATTGGGGTGCCGGCAAAGATATCAGCTCTATCAGCTTTGAGAAACCCATCTATGCATTTGTCTTCGATACCAAAGGGCTTATGTACAACCTGACACTCGAAGGTACCAGGTTTCAGCGTATCATCCCAAGATAAGTATCAATTGAACCTCTCTTTATAAGAACATCTTTGGCAAAGCGCTTCAACCGCTTTGCCCTCTTTGAATCCCCTGATAATTGCTTTTGTTCGTTGCTTGAGCAGGATCTCTTCGAGACTCTCATGGTGCAGATCGCCAAGTGCGATGATTCCGTCGCAATCAAGGCAGCACGGTACTACCGTACCTCCGGCAAGCACAGCTATATGCGACTGAAGCCCTTGACAGCTTCCATGACCATACTCCGGATTCTCCAGAGAGGGCCACTCAAAATAGTCATCGAAATGGAGCAGGATTTTAGAAGCCAGACGGATTGACCTGGGTCTCTCCAGATAGATACTCTCGGGATCGAGAATGAGATCAAACTTCTGGGAGAAAATTTCAAAAAGCATACAGTTATATGCCTTTTCACTCATCGACTCATCCAGATTCCAAATACGAAGATTGATAAAGAGATCTGCCTCCTGACGGAGTTTTTCCTCGCAGAGTGCAAGTATGGGTGTAATATACTGCTCAAACGTGAGTGTGGTGTCATTTTTATTGAAACTGTTTAGAGAGATATTGATCTGTTTGACCGCAGGGTGAAAAAGGGTCTCATAGCTATGCTTCTTCAGAAAATAGCCACTGGTCGTCAGCATCGCCTTCATACCGTACCGATCGATGATATTCAGATACGCATGCAGATCGGACTGGGTCAGAGGATCACCTACCACATGACAGGCGATCTCGCGTGTATATGCCTTTGCCTGAGAGATGATCCGCTCAAAAAAGTCGAGTTCCATTCGTTTGGAAGGGAGGTTCTTGGTAGGACAAAAACTACATGAGAGCCCACAGACGTTGGTGATCTCTATATATATCCGGTGAAACTTCACGCCTGTTTACTTCATGCACTTGGAGAGGTAGTCGATATTTTTGGCTCTCTTGATACACGGCATCCGTCTTTGGAGCTCGGCTATATGTCTGTCGAGGTCATTGATAAGGTTCTCCTTGAGGCTCTCTGTCCATAGTGAGAGATCGGTTTCATCCACATGTATCAGCTCTCTAAGCGGCTTTGTCAGTGAAGCGAAGCAGCGGTTGGCTGCCTGCTGATCATCTGCTACCAGAAAGCAGACCCGTGCCTTTTGCATAGCTTTGAGCATCTTGGGCAGCTTCTCTTTCTGACGCTTGAAAAGTGCACGCAGAAATTTCTCTTTGATCTTCTTTGCCTCATTGCTTTGGGTATCAATCTGTGCTTGACTGGCACAGAGCTGTTTGGTCATACTCTGCATCGTGTGAATCTGCGTAATTTTGAAACCCGATTTCAGAAGGATCTTCTCCTCTATAGGATAGGGAGGCAGATCAAAATCTTTGTCAGAGAGATTGACATCCGTCAATATCAAACGAGCCCTCTTGCTGATCCTGAAATCCAGATATCTCTTTTCAAACAAAAGCGGGATACCTTTGTAGAGACAGACCTTTATATGCTCATTTTCCCATATCTCACAAAGCTTGGAGGCGATTGTCTGTGTGTCTTTTCTGTGCATCCGGCTAAGATCATAATGCATAAAGTGATTCTTCTCTGCGGGCATTTTAATAATCTTCTTGCGTTCAAAGTCGACCTCATACGCCTGATCGTCCACGATCTTTATGATATGTCTTATGGTGTGCATATCTTCAAGCAGACCGGTGATCTTTTCGGTGATTTCAGCACGCCAGAGCCTCTCGCGACCCCAGTGACGCATAAAAAAGCGCTCTTTCCCCTCTATTGTGAGATTGAGCTCATCGGTCAAAATACCTCCGCCGGAGATCTCATAAACGACCTTCGCCTGCTCTACTTCATATTTGGTACCTATATCCTTCTGGGCAGCCATAGCACTGCCCAACAGAGCACAAATGATCACACAATATCTCAACATAATCCACTTCCTTATGGATATTGTAGCATAACTGCCTCAAAAGCTGTAGGTGATCTCCGTAAAAAGCATGTCATCCCGTTTGAGTGTGTCAAAAAGCGCAGAGCCGCCTATATAGTCGATAATTCCGACAGTTGCCTTGAGTCTATCGTTGATCTCATACTCTCCCCAGAGTCTCTGAAATCCCCCTTCATCCCCTTTGGCACCAAAAAGCGAGATGAGATAGTTCGCATGCAGTGAGGCATTCATAAAATCAGAACGGATACGAAAAGCGTGCTGATAGGTATCGGCATCCAGCGGTTGGAGCTCATGTTTGAGTGCCGGATCGTAGTCATGGATATGACGCAGCGAAAAGTCATAGCTAATCATCGTATCGGCTATACCGTTATACTCAGTACCGATCAGAGCATCCGTACGATCGAGACTTTTCTGTGGCAGGGAGGTATATTTGAGCCCGTTAAAGTGCGCAAGCTCCCCTTTAATGAGCCATGAACCGTTCAGATAGTTAAACGCCGCTCCTGTCATCGTTACCTTGTCATGCAATATCTGACTCTGCGCGTTAAGGGGCAGCGGGATATATCCGCTATCGTGTCTGATGCGGGCTGCATAGAGATTGAGATCCCAACCGCTAAACTCCCCGCCGATACTGAGTGCCCAGGTGGTATCATGATAGCTTTTGTCATCAGGGGCACGAAAGGGGGCTGGGTAAAACGCCGATCCATAGGGTGGATTGAGTGTAAACTGCTGTTCGAGTATCGCGATAGGGGTGATACGCCACTTGCCGATATAGTAGTCCAGCTTTGCCATGGTTACGGGCAGACGCAGATCCTCTATATCGACAAGAGCGGGTCTTCGATTGTCCAGCGGATTGAGCACATCAGTGATACGTATCGTGTCACTGCGACCCCAAACCACAACCTGACGCCCTACCTTAAAGTCAAGATCTTCTTTCACACTCCCCTCAAGATAGGCATCATAGAGCCGTACTTCACTGCGATAGGCATCCTTCTCATCTTTTGTATACGATCGGTCTCTCAGGTCATAGACCGCATCGTAGTAGGCTTTGGCATTGCTCTTGAACTTCCATCCGTTGCCAAACTTATGCTCATAATCCAGATAGAGTGTCGACTTGGCAACCGTAAGCCCCCTATGAGGCATCTTGCCAAGGTAGGAATAGGCAAAGAGTTGCGAGAGTGAACCGGTCAATCCCTCGATACCCAACCCTTTTTGTTCCTCCATACTTTCTACATCACCTTGATCCTCATCAGAATGACCATCAGGCACTTCTTCAGCGAAACCCTCCAATGCTTCATCCGCTTCCGAACTGCTGCCTTGTGCCATCTCTGCTTTTGCCGATATATCATCGAAACCGTCAAGTGCCTCATCGACACTGTCCGCATAGAGCAGTGATGAGACCACCAAGCTCAGATATAACCATTGTTTCATATGTTTCTACTCCATCATCATCTTTGGGGGCGGGACTTCAGTCCTGCATGTGCGGGGTTGAAACCCCTCCTCCACAATTCCTAATTCCTAATTCCTCATTCCTAATTCCTAATTCCTCATTCCTAATTCCTCATTCCTTAGATTCCCTTTTCCAGTCTGCGTGTGGTAAAGAGGTCATTGCTAAGGGGTTTGTTGACCTTGATATGGCTGAATTTGAGGATCGTTTTGTGCAGTGTCTGCTTGCCTTTCTTGGTTGTCATCGTCATCTCATCTGGTACCCAGATACCGTTTTGCTTGTGCAGTTTCTTGACATCGAGATACTTCTTTTTGCCGTTTTTCATAAAGTTGATGGCTCGCACCACCATATCGTTGTCCTTGCGTACCAGTGCGATCGTTTTGGTATAGCCGGACTCCTTGATCACCTTTTTGTTGCGCGGTTTGCCTTCGATCACCCAGGCATCTTTGCCGCGTACTTTGGTCTCTTTGAGCAACTTAAAGTCATAATCCTCCAGATCGCGATCGGTCATGTCAAAGTAGCTAAAGTCAGATCCCATAAAGCTGCCGCTCTTGTCTGCACTCGGGATACGCTTGACCTTTTTGAGTGCGGGCAGATAGAGCCACTGATCGTCATCCTTGCTCGCATCGTCATAATCATAGGTCAAAAATGCCGTATTTTTGACATCAGAAGGCGACTTGAAAAAGAGCATACGGTGCTCATCCGCACCAAAGTCTTTGCTATAGGATTTCAGATCCCGGATACGTTTCTTGCCGTTTTTGTCTATGAGCACCATCAACATATCCTGCTCAACTGTCTTGCCGTCATCACGGGCATCCACCTTCTCCATGATCGCACGCGCTTTTGGGTCATCCGCATAAGCTGACACTCCTGCCAACATCATAGCCGCCATTGTCATCAAAACTGTTTTTTTCATTTTTTCATTCCTTTCGTATTTTTATATCCATCATATAAATTCATAAAAGCTTTCCAAAGGAAAACCCACCAAAATTCCTAATTCCTAATTCCTAATTCCTAATTCCTAATTTCTAATTCTATTTGATCCATCCCCGCTTCGCCGCGACAATCATCAATGCGGGTGCCAGCAGGAGATCCGCCAACAGTGCCAGCAGGATCACCGAACCGGTTAAAAGCCCGAAGTTCTGCACAGAAATCATCTGCGCCATCATATAGGAGTAGAAACCTAATGAGAGTACAATAGTCGTGATCAGCATCGCCTTACCCGTCGTAAAGAAAGTATGACGTATCGCCTCGGCACTGTTATGGGTCTCATGATAGTATCGCATAAAATTGTGCATAAAATGTATCGTGTCATCCACTGCGAGCCCGATAGCGATACTTCCGATCAGCAATGTGAACATATCCAGCGGTATATCTGCGACATACATAATGAGCAGCCCGAGGATAATCGGTGTGAGGTTGGGGATCATACTGAGCAGTCCCAGACGTACTGAGCGCAGGATAAGCATCATCATAAACGAGATCAGTACAAATGCGATCAGATAGCTGCGGACAGAGGAGCGTATCGCCTGATCGAAGGTATTGATCAGCAGCGGTATCATCCCTGTTACCTCTACTGTGTCGTCAGGGAAGGTCTCGGTAAAGACCTTCTGGACATGCTGCTCTACCTGTACCGCTTTGACAGCATCTGTCCATGGCAGTTTGATCGTGACACGCGCTTTGGAGAACTGGCTGTCCACAACATCCTCAAGATCGTCACTGCCTGAGTTTTCAAAGAGCAGCAGCTCCTGGGAGACCAGATCTTTCTCTTTGGGGATCGTATAGTAGCGCTCATCGTTGCCGTGCAGTGCGCGGTTGGTCTCTTTGACGATCGTTGCGAGGGAGATCACTTTGCCCACATGGGTATAGGGATCGGTATATTGCTCGAGCTGGGCAGAGAGCTTGTTGAGCTTCGAGAGGCGTACCGGATCATTCCAGCCGTTCTCTTTGCCTGTATCGACGATCGCTTCTATGGTGACAGTACCGTTCATATTGGCATCGATCTTCTCTGTAGAGAGACGGATATCGTTGTTGGGCTTGAACCAATAGAGCGGATTGTGCGAGAGCTCCAGCTTCGAAGCGGCAAAGAGCGCTGCGATCACCAGCAGGACACTTACTGCTATGATCTGCTTGTAGTAACGTACAGGGATCACAGAGAGTGCTGCCATCACCCTGTCCAGTCTGCCCGGCTCTTTTTTGGGCTTGGGCTTGAGCGGCGTGAGTGAGAGCAGTGCAGGCAGCAGGGTCAAGGTGAGCAGCAAGGAGACCATCACACCAAAGGAAGCGAAGATACCAAGATCCGAGATCGGCGCCACTTCACTTCCGGCAAACGAGCCTACACCGATCGCCGTTGTCACCGATGTCATGGCTATCGCAAGACCGGAGTGCCCCAGCGTATAGGAGATCGACTCTGCCTTCTCTCCCGTTTCATTGAAACGGTCAAAGAAGATCGAGAGGATATGCACCGTTGCCCCCACACTCACTGCCAGCAGCAATGACGGGACGATCTGGGTCGGCAGCTTGAACGCTGTGCCTGTCCATGCCATCAGCCCCACAGTCGCCAGCAGCGAAAGAATGATCACGATCAGCGGATAGACCACCGCACTCACACGTCTGAACATCAAAAAGAGAAACACGATAATGATCAAAAAGGTCACCCGGGTAAACTTCTGCATATCCGCACGCATCTGCGCCTTGAGTCCATCGAGTACCACCGGCGAACCTGCTACATATATCTCAAGTCCCTTCTCTTTGTACTTCTTGACGATCTCATAGACTTTACGTACCAGCTGGGCATTCTCCTGATCGGTCAGGAAAGGTCTCTTCTCTTCTGTCTGAGAAGTGGCGGTATCATCCGCACTACCCTCCTCAGCACCCTCATCGAACCCTTCATCAAAATTGTCTGCTCCTGTAGCGTTCTCCTCTCCTTGATGGGAGTAGGCATCGGTCTCTATGATGATGGTCGTCATCTTGCCGTCACGGGAGAGCAGCAGGTCTTTGTAGAGGTGAGAAGCCATCGCCATCTTTTTGACCTTGGCGACATCGGCTTGACTTTCAGGGAAAGGCTCAAGCAGATCATCGGTGATGAGCTCATCCCCTCTACCCCGTGTGTTTCTCACATTGTACAGTGAAGTGATCTCATCAACATAAGGCACCTTGCTTTCAAGCTCCTCATGTAAGTTCCGCAGGGTCTTTAGAAAACCGAGCGTAAAGATCTTATCACTCTTGATCGCGATCGCCACACGCTCATCACGTCCAAACTGCTCACGAAAGCGGTTGTACTCCAGCAGCACAGGATCATCCTCATGCATAAAGCCCTCCGTAGAGGTATCAAACTTGATCTGAGGCACATGGATCAGTACCGGCAGCAGCAGTGCCAGGCTCAGCAGGATCACTTTGATAGGATGATGGGCGATCCACAGCCCCATATGGCGCATCTTCTCTTCGAGGGTTTTGTACATTCTTACTCCTTGTTGTTTAATTGTTGTTCTGCGATCATCTTTCCGGTTTCGATCACTTCATAGGCACGGTGAAACTCATAGAAATCACAGACATCATAGGGGATGTCTATCATGATATCCGGTGCATAGCCTGCCATTTTGCACTTAAATACGGCATTTTGCATCACATCGATCGTGTGTCCCATCACTTCAAGCATACTCATCTCCCGTGACTCCTCCCCTTCAGGCTGCGAGAAGAGTGTCTGTGCCTTTTGTGCCATCTCCACAAAAAGATCAGAGAGACTCTCTACTTTTTTTGCTTCCTCTTTAGGAACGCTGACCCTGAGATTTGCTCTACTCTCACCGTTGAGATTGACCGCGATGGTCATATCGGTGATATCTGCAAGGGTGGGTGCGATGGGCAGAGGGTTGAGCACACCGCCGTCTACAAGCACCATACCCTCTCTGTGTACCGGTGTAAAGACCGAAGGGATAGCGATAGACGCACGGATCGCATCGAGCAGATCACCTTTTTGGAACCAGATCTCTTTTTGCTTGACGATATCGGTTGCTACTGCGGTAAAAGAGAGTGGCAGCTCCTCGATATTGATATCACCTACCATCTCCCGGATCACCGAAAACACCTTGCCTCCCTCTATCAGACCACCGTGCTGCATAGAGAAGTCGAGCAGCGATGCCACATCCATCGCATCAAGACCAAGTACCCATGCTTTGTACGCTTCCAGCTTGCCGCAGGCGTAAAGTCCGCCAATCAACGCTCCCATAGAAGAGCCTGCGATCGATACGATCTCATACCCCTGTGCTTCCAACACTTCGATCACACCGATATGGGCATAACCTCTTGCTCCACCGCTGCCCAGTACCAGCGATATCTTTTTCTTTTTGGCTTCTATTTTCATAGACTTCCTCCTACGCTACTTTGCCTATCTCATACCATTTGCGCAGCCATCTGTCCAAAGGGCTGATCAGACGGTATATCACCGGAACGACCAAAAGGGTCAGGAACATCGAGCTAAGCAGACCGCCGATGATGGAGATCGCCATTGGTGCTTTGGTCTCACTCCCCAATCCTGTAGCCACTGCCAGCGGGATCATCGCAAATACCATCGCAACTGTCGTCATCAGGATCGGTCTGAGTCGTTTCTCCCCAGCTTCGATCAGTGCACTGTCGGTATCCTTGCCCTCTTTGATCGCTTCATTGGCGAAATCGACCAGCAAAACGGCATTCTTGCCTACCATCCCCATCAGCAGCATAAAGCCGATCATCACAAAGAGACTGAACTGTTCGCCACTGAGATAGAGTGCGAGCATCACACCGATGATGCTAAGCGGCAGCGCGACCATGATGATCACCGGCTGGATCAGAGACTCATAGAGGATCGCCAGGATGATAAACATCAATATCACCGAAAGGGTCAGTGCAGCAGCAAAGGCATTGGCAGTCTTCTCCATCTCTTCGGCGAAGCCTGTGAAGCGGTAGCTTACCCCTTCAGGCAGCAGTGTAGAGAGTTTCTGGCGTGTATACTTCACCGCACTTCCCAGATCCAGACCGAATAGGTCGGCATAGATACTCACCTGCCGCTCTCTGTCGTAGTGATAAATCGTCGCCAAAGAGCGCGTCTGCCTGAAATCTACCAGTCCGTCAAGCAGGATTAGTGCGCCGTTTTTGGCACGCAGCTGTATCTGCTTGAGATCCTCGAGAGAGACACGGTGCGCATCATCAAAACGCAACGTGATATTGTACTGCTTGCCGTGCTCCTCAAGGTAAGATATCTCCAGGTCACTCGAAAAAGCAGTCGCGATCGCCTGTGCGATCTGCAGTGCTGTGATGCCATAACGGCTGGCATTAGTGCGGTTAATCACGATATCGATCTGAGGCTTGCCCTCGTCAAGATTGGTGTCGATATCGACAAAACCTTTCTTCTTTGCCAGATAGGCTGTCAGGTTTTTCGCTGCCTCTTTGAGCTTCTCAAAAGAGTCTGACTTGAGTACGATCTGATAAGGCACACTCGCCCCTGCTCCTTTGATCACAGGGATCGCAGCTGCAGTGATAAACATCTCTTGCTGCAGCGGTTTGAACTTTTCTCTGAACATCTGGATGATCTCTTCCTGGTTCTGCTTTCGCTGATCTTTGGGTGTGAGCTTGACGTAGATGAGTGCTTTGTTCTTCTCCTGAGCCGGGTTGTAGCCGACACTCAGTGTGGTATAGAGCACCCTCTTGTCTGCGCGCAGGATCGCTTCGACCTTCTTGGCACGTCTGACCGTCTCTTCAAGCGAGAGACCGGCATCTGCTTTGATCTTCACCTCAAACTCCGATTTGTCCTCTTTGGGGATGAAGTCCATACCGATCTTGGGAAAGAGACTCAACGATGCGACAAAGACCCCTACCACAAGCAGGATCGTCAGATACTTAAACCGCAGTACCGTCTTGAGCATCTTCTCGTAGCCCTTCTCTATCGCTTTGAAGATCGGCTCGGTCATACGGTAGAACCTGCTCTGCTTCCGCTGAAGTACCCGGGCACTCAGGCTTGGGATGAAACTCAAAGCAACGGTATAGGAGATAATGATCGCAAAGCCCACCGTCATCGCAAATGACTCAAAAAACTTCCCGACAATACCGCTCATATACGATACAGGGATGAAAACCGCCAACAGCATCGCAGAGATCGCAAGGACGGTAAAGGCGATCTCTTTGGTACCCTCATAGGCAGCCTGGAACCTGTCCATCCCATCTTCGATCTTTTTGTAGATATTTTCGATGACGACAATCGCATCATCGATGATGATCCCGATCGCCAGTGTCAGACCGATCAGTGTGAGTTTGTTGAGATTGTATCCCATATAGTCCATCAGCGCAAATGTCCCCAGTATCGAAGCGGGGATTGAGAGTGCCGAGACAAAAGTGATCGTCACATTGCGCAAGAAGACAAAGACGATGATCATCGCAAGGATCGCACCGTAGATCAGGTCAAACTCCACATCTTTTAAAGAGTGTATGATAAAGGGGGAGGTGTCATTGAGTATATGCACGTCGAAGCGGTCGCCTGCCATCTTCTGAAGCAGCGGCACACTCTCTTTGACCTTTTTGGCGATCTCGATCGTATTGGTACCGGAGATCTTCTGCACCTCAAGCATCACACCCGGTGCATCGTTGTAAGCGGCATAACTCTTGGGGTCACTGAGTGCATCGACGACAGTAGCGATATCTTTGAGGCGAATCCCCTCTTTGATCTTGATATTTTTGAGATCCTCGACGCTCATCGCATCGGCTTTGGTCTTGAGGGTAAACTCTCTGTTTTTGGTGATCAGCTTGCCGCCGCCAACCTTGACATTCTCTGCTGAGACGATGTTGTTGAGTTCACGTACTGTGATGCCGTATTTGTTGAGTTTCTGGGGATCGGGAAAGATCTTGATCTCACGCTCTTTGTATCCGACGATATGGATTGCTCCGACGCCATTGATCTTTTGCAAAGCAGGCTTGACTTTCTCATCGGCAAAAAGCATCAGATTTTTGACAGTATCGTTCTTGACACTCAAAAAGACGTTTATGATCGGTGCACCGCCGATATCAAGTTTGCTTATCAGCGGCACTCTGGCATTTTTGGGCAGTGAGATCGCAGAGACTTTGTCACGTACATCGTTGGCAGCCTCATCGATGTCACGTTCGAGAAAGAACTTGACCGTAACGACGCTGACCCCCTCACTGCTCGATGAGACCACACTGTCGATCCCTCCGATACGGGAGATCGCCTCTTCGACCTTCTCTGTCACCTGGGACTCTACCGTACTCGCATCCGCCCCCGGATAGACTGTCTTGATCGTCACAATGGGAAAATCGATATTGGGAAAGAGTGCCGAAGGCATCGACTTGAAACTGATGAACCCGAAGATCATCAGCGTCAAGATATACATCAGCGTAGTGATCGGGCGGTTGATGGCAAGTTTGTACATCGATCTCTCCTACTGCTTCTGTGTGAGGATATAGCCATCCCCAAAGAGTCCCGGCAGCAGATCCTCAGCGAGTACCTCCGCCTCCAGCTTCCTGTCTTTGCTTCTTGCTGCAGGATAGACCTTGCTGATGTGCCCCTCTCTTGGCGTATCTGAACCGTCGACCTTGTAACGGAAAGTCTGCCCTGCTTTCACAAGGTCATGGTACTTCTGATCGAACGTAAGGATCAGTTTGCGTTTGCGGGTACTTTGCAGCTTGAGTGCGGTACGGATCATTGCACCGCTTACCACATCCCCCTCTTCGATCAATTTCTCGTAGATCACCCCGTCAAAAGGCGCTTTGAGCAGTGTCTTCTCAAGCAGTGCTTTCTGGTATGCAAGCTGTGCTTTGGACTGCTCATACTTAAACGCGAAATTGTCCAGCTGTGCCTGATCGATCAGATGTTTGACCTTGAGCTGACGCTCATAGGCTCTTTTGGCATACTTGTAATTGGTCTGTGCCACATCAAGCAGTGCTTTGAGGTCATCGTTTTTCAACGAAGCGAGAACCTCTCCGGCTTTGACCTCTGAGCCGACATCAACATTGACTTTGTCGACAATCCCTCCGGCACTGAAAGCGAGCTCAGCACGCTTGAGCGGCTGGACAGTAAAGGTCGCATAGATCTCCTCTGCAAAGAGTGCTGCACTCAACAGCATGATTGCCATCAACCATTTGGAAAGGATGGATGTGTTGTTGTTTTGGTATTGTATTTGTCTCTGCTTCATCGTATATACTCCTTGGGATCTCTGCCTGCACTGTAGTAGAGCTCCGATTTGGCGATCTCATACGCATAGTGTGTCTCTTTGTATCTCGCTCTGGCAAGTGTCATTTTGTTGAGCGCATCGAGGTAGGCGATATCGTCGACCAGACCAGCCTCATATTTCTTTCGAATGGCACGATAGGTACTCTTTGCCGCTTTGAGTGAAGCGGAGGCACTTTGCAGTTTGGCACGCAGTGTTTTGAGTCGCTTTTGGGAGAGATGGTACCGCATCTTCTGTGCCTTGATACTCTGGGTGTACTGCGACTGCAGTGCCAGCTTCTTATAGCGCAGTGCCTCACTCTCTTTGGCGATACGCCCATGGTCATACAGACGCATATGCACAGAGAGACTCAGCTTGTTCTGATGGTCTGGCAAAAAGGTATCGGTATCAAAACCCGGCAGTCCCTGACTCTTGGAAAAGTGAGACCTGCTATAGGTATCTTCCAGTCGCAGATGAGGCTTGTATCCCGCTTCGAGCGCACGGGCATTGGCTTCGATGCTTTGCGCAGTGGTCTCAAGTATCCTGCTCTTTTCATCAGGTGAAAACCCTATATGCCGAGGCTCCCTGATACGCTGTGAAGCGAGCTTTTTGACAGGCAGACCGCTTAGAAGCGAGAGGTTCTGACGTGCTGTTTCTATATTGAATTTGGTATTTTCGATCTTGTAACGGATCGCGGCATAGGCAGCTTCAAGTTTGTCTGCCTGCTCCTGTGTCGCCAGTCCCTCTTTGACGAATTTACGTATACGCCGCAACTGGGCTTTGAGCTCCTTGGCTTCGCCATAGAGTGCCTGCAGCATCGCTTCGAGCGTCTTCTCGGTATAGTAGTTGCGGATGATCCGGAGTGTGATACTTTTGCCCAGTGCCTCTTTTTCGTAGGTGGCACGTGTGAGTTCACTGCTTTTGGCATCGATGAGTGCCTTCCTGCGTCCACCGTCATAGAGATCGACCCCTACCGATACAAAACCGGTGGCGGTATCTCTGGGAGAGACGATGGTAGAGGGGTTGATCCTGCTGTAACTCGCCCCGATATCGACAATCGGCCAGTAGCTGCTCTGCTCGGCCTCTTTTGCCTTTTGGCTGGAGAGGATCAATGCATCTTTTGCCAGGATATCCCCATTGTGACTCTGGGCATGCGTGATCAATGTACGCAGACCGACTCCACCCGATGCCGCAAGACAGAGAGGAAACAGTGAAATAGCAATCAGACGCTTCATCTGGACTCCTTCTTCTCGACAAGCTCAAAGATCTCATCGACATAGCGGTTGATATCATGCTTCAGATCGATTACCCCCTCTGTAGCAAGCGAGGCGATGAACATCCCCTCACCCATCGTATACATCCCTTTGATAAGCTCTTTGCTCACAGGCAGGATCTCCCCTTTGGCGATTCCTTCATCAATGATCTTCTCTACCCACTGATAGTAAAACCTGAAACACTCCGTCTGAAAGGCGATCATCTCCTGCTTGGGGGCAAGCAGCGAGATCGCGACAAACTCTTTGTAGAGTGCACGCAGGTCTGCAGCCTCCTCACTGTAGAAAAATTCATAAAAAACCTTGATCTTCTCCCGTGTACGCTCTACAGAGGCAAGCTTCTGCTCTTTTTTGCTGTTATGCTCCTGCATCAATAGGTTGACCAGTTCAAAGACCAGCTCATCCTTGTCTTTGAAATACTCATAGAAGGTACCCTTGCCGATCCCTGCCGTTTTGGCTATCTCCGAGATCGTCAGTGCATTGATACTGCTGTGCACCAGCAGATCCTTGCAAGCAAGCGCGATATCTCTCTTCTTCTGTGCCTTGTCTACGATGATCGCCATTTCTATTCCTTTTATCAACTATATGCCAATAACGCCCCGACAAATAATGACTGACTGTCGGTCAATTAAAAATTCTAGCATTATTTTAGGTGGGTGTCAAGGAAAGCGTTTTCAACCAAAGCAAAAGGGGAAAGAGAATGCGATAGCCTATACCCTCCAATGGCTGACA
This sequence comes from Sulfurovum sp., assembly GCA_027081395.1. Taxonomy (GTDB): domain Bacteria; phylum Campylobacterota; class Campylobacteria; order Campylobacterales; family Sulfurovaceae; genus Sulfurovum. The sequence goes on from JALWKQ010000084.1 coordinate 39,861, forward strand.
TCCTGTCTCAGGCATTTTTCTGAGACGCTTGCCATGAGTTCTGGGAAAAACTGTAAGAAATCTGCTTCGAGATCTTCTCTGTGCTCGGCGATCAGCGGGATATAGCGTTCGCAGGTGTCTTTGCTGCGTGCACGGTCTGAGAGTCTCGCATCGATACGCCTGAAAGCATCGACCACACCGTGCATATGGGCATAGCTGGAGAGCTGGCGGCTGCCTACAACACGGCTGATGACACGTTTTGCTTCGGAGGGGTAGTGCTCCAGCTCCATTTCGCGCATCGCCCTGAAGCGAAAATCCTCGATAAAAATCTCTCTTGGTATCGTACAAAAGCTGTCCCAGTGCAGACTCAAAAAATGGTCATAGAGAATATCGAGCACCACCCCTTTGAGATGCCCTCTGGTAGTCAGCATCGCTTTGCTTCTGGAGACGAGTGGATGGGCATCGGTGAAGCTGTCGATATGCATATGCATCATGATACCCCGCCGGATGCGCTCGCCAGCACCCTCCCATACTTTACCTTTGAGGGGGTCGGTCAGCAGGTTACCAAGCTGATGTTCGATATGGTTTTCAGAGAGAAAGACATGTGCCAGCCAGTTCATCGAAGCTGCAATACCCCTCTGGCGATCTCCTCTTCGAGATAGCCAAATGCCCTGTCCATCGCAGCGACGATACCTCGTGCCGTACTGTCGGTAGACACCTCTTTGTGGAAAAGTCTGGCAATGGTTTTGTCGCGTTTAAGGTCTTTAACCTCCCACGAGGCATCAAGATAGACCTTTCCATTCTGTGCGATAAAGCGAGAGATTTGTACCTTGACCTTGATGTCAGGCTGCCTGTCAAGCTCCCATGGATAAGTATAAACATGCGGCTGTTCAAAGCGCTTTTGCAGGTAGGCGATCAGTCTTCTGGTCAGTCCCGTATCCAGATCTTCCGCCCATTCTACGTCAGAAAGGAAGTGCACTTCACTGCTGCTGTTAGATACAGCGATCTCGCGCTTGAATAGGTATTCGGGCACCACTACCTGCTCCACGCCCATACTCAGACCACTCAGCTTTTGCTGTGCAGTCACCGCAGAAGGGTTGGAGAGTACATAGTAGTGGCTCTTGAGACTGCACCCTGCAAAGAGCAGAGGCAGCAACGAAAGTACGATAGATTTCCATAGCATTTTTTTCATCATTTGTCTCCAAATATCAGTGAGTTTGGTTTGCGGTTGAGCATCTTAAGGAACTGCTGCATTTCTTGAGAGCTTTTGGTCACACTCTTGAGGGTTTGGGATATCTGACGTGTCAGCAGAGAGTTGCTGTCATAGCCCTTGAACACTTTTTTTGTAGTCTTGAGTGTACGTGTCAGCTCTTTGAGTGTCTTGTTGACCTCATCAGGCATCGCAGCAAAACTCTTCTTGCTCATCATCTTTTTCAGTGCCTTGACACTCTCTTTTATATCAGCAAGGATGGTCTGCAGCGGCTGATGCAGATCTTTGACAGCCCTGTCCGAATCTTTTGCAAGCTGTGAGATAGAAACGATGAGATCATCAAGCGGCAGTGCATTGATCTTGGCGATCATCCGCTCCACACCATCCATAATGCCGCTCTGCTCCATCGGGATACTCGGCAGCAGTGCATAGGTACCGTTCTGTTCAATCTGGCGTGTCGTATTCTCATCCGCAAAGACGAGATCGACATAGAGAAGTCCCGTGATAGGATCGGTCGGTGTCACACGTGCGCGCAGTCCCTCTTTCACAGCCGCGTTGAAGTTCTCCTCACCGCTCTTTTTGTCTGCAAAAGAAGAGGTATCTATATTGAGCAAGACATCTCCTCGCATCTTGTGTGTTCTGCTGTCATAATGCAACTGCATATCTTTGACCCGTCCGACATCAAAGCCGTCATAGCGTACCGGTGCATTGATATTGAGCTTGGCGATCGGATCATGTGTAATGATCTTATAGGTTTTGACCGCTTCTCCCCCCTCTCCGATCTTCTTCTCATTTGCCAAAGCGGCATTTTTATAGAGATAGAAACTAAACTTGTCCGGTACAGTATCATTGCTATCTTCTCCACTGGAGGAGAACTCGATGCCGCTGTGTACCAGGTTGGATAGCGGTGCCACATTGAGATCGAGTCTGCCGCTCGAGATATCGACATCTACGGTACTCATCACCCAGAATTTGGAATCTTTATGCACATAGGGAACATATGACTGGCTCACAAAGACAATAAAATCAACCGACTTCCCATCCAGCCCTATAGTGACATACTCCACCTGCCCTACTTTAAGATTTTTAAAATAGACGGGAGTCCCCTTGATCACACTATATGCTTCAGGTGCAGTCAGGACAAAATACTCTCCTTCCGTATTTTTTCTATAAGCGTGTGTCAAACCATAGAACTGCTCTTTAGTCTGAGATTTTTTTTGCGCATACATATTGATATAGGTTCCGGAGATCAGCGTCTCAAGACCACTTACCCCGGTCACACCGACTTCAGGCTTGACGATCCAGAATTTTGTCGTATCGTTAAGATAGGCTGCCGCCATCTTCTCCATCTGTGCATAGACGATCACCCCTTTGCCGTCTTCGCTCAACTCAATCTTCGTCACTTTACCTACAGGAACATCTTTGTATTTGATCTGGCTCTGCCCCGCCTGCAACCCTTCATTCTTGGGAAAGATGATGCGTATCTCAGGACCGAGGCGAGAGTAGTGCTGCCATACCAGCCATAGTGCGATAAAAAGTGCTACAACTGGTACGATCCAGATGGAGGTTAGGAGGTTAAATTTGGTCGATTCTTCTATCTTGGGGATCTGTTTGGACATTTATCTGTTTTCCTTTATTAAACTTTCATCAAAGGCATGTGCTGCCAAAAGGGTAAAAAATACTGAGAGGGCAAATGCCGTTGCCGCCGTTCCTGCGATGATCTCTATATGTGAGAGATGTATCAATGCCGCAAGTATGGCGACCACAAAGACATCGATCATCGACCACGGACCGGCAAGTTCGGTCATATAATAAAGTTTGTGCTTATTGATCTTGCGGTCTTTGCCTATAGGGTATTTTACACTAATAAGCAGATAAATCAAGATAAGAAACTTCAGGATAGGTATCATGATCGAAGCAAAAAAGATAATCGCTGCGATAGGATAGGAGCCGTGTTCCCAAAGCTGCAACACCCCGCCGATGATCGTACTCTCCTGTGTCGTACCGAACTGCTTGGTGATTAGCATCGGATAGAGATTGGCAGGGATATAGGCGATCATCGCTGTGATCAGGAATGCCCAGCTCTTACTGAGACTCACTTTGGGATCTGTCTCTATCCATGCATCACAACGTCGGCATTGCATTTTCTCACCCTTTTTAAGGTTGACAGCCTCACAGACAGGGCAGCGTACTACTGCATCCTCTTTGTGCTCTTTCATCTCTCTTGCTCCTCATAGATACGCTTGCGTAGCATCCATATCTCTGAGAGATGTATCTGCTTGGTCAGATAGATATCGATCGCCACATAGACCAAAAGCGCCCAGAATGCTACACCCATATCTATCTGCGCATAGCCTATGAGCTTGACCAGCGCGACCAGAATACTGATCAAAAAGATATCACTCATATTCCATTTGAGTGCATAGGAGAGAAGTACCAGCAGCTCTTTGGTCAGTTGCCTGCCCCGTCTAAGCTTCAGGAGTAGAAAAACAGCGGTATAAAGAGTAAATACCATCAGCGGAAAAAGAAAGATCAAAAAGGTACAAAGCAGTCCCACGATATAGAAACCCTGCTCAAAGAGTGTCATAAAGGTCTTTGGGATAGTGATAAACTGCTCATGCCCCAACAGCTCTATTTTTACTACAGGAAAGAGATTGGCAAGCACAAAAAAGATCAATGCCGTCAAACTCAGTGCAAGTCCGTGATCGATCAGCTTGCTATCATAGCGGTAAAGTACCGTACCGCACTCCCGGCAAAGAGCCTTCGAACCATCCTGGATCGGTACTTCTTCATGGAGTGTATGGCATTGGTGGCAGATGATAAGATCATCCAGCGCATCCTCATTTTCAATTTTCATGGCTATAATTATAGCCAAATCATGACCAAAACATAACAAGAGCAAGGAATAGCTATGAGGATTCTCTCCATAGGGAAAGAGATAGAACACCTGACACACACTATTACCAACATCACTGAAGCCAAGCTTCCCCAGCAACCCAACGTCAGTGATTTTGACTACCTACTAATCAGCGGAGGTGACGGTACACTCAGACGTGTCATCCAAACCCTTGGCGATACATCCCGTATCCCTCCGATCATTCTCAATCCTACCGGTTCTTTCAATGTTATCGCCAAACTGCATAGAGTTCCCCCTTATACTCGGCTTCTTGAAGCACTTGCCAGAAAAGAACATCTGCAGACAGCCATGCAACCGGTCTATACTCTCAATGATGAACGGTTTCTCTTCTCTGCCGGAAATATGGGAGATCTGCAGCATATCTTTTTGGCTGAGACCCTTCGCTTTGGGCTCCTTAAAAAGGGTGTACTCAAATATATACTCGCCTTTCTCTTTTTACTCCCTGCCCATTTGATCATGACTCCTTTTATGCTGATGAGTAAAGAGCGTTTTTTCCTCTTTACCCCTTTTGCAGCTATACGCAGATTCGGCTCTTTCCGCGGCGTGATCGATCACCCTTTTGGGATCGACCTTGGGAGCCGACATAATCATCTCGAACTCGATGGCGATATCGTAACGGTCGAGGATGCTCTCTTGGATATTGCGCCCTTTGGCAAGGTATCGATCGCAGTAGGATCAAAAGGAAAAATGTTGTAGAATATAGACATTAGGGAGAATGTCACATGAAATACGCACTTATATTTCTTTTTATTTTTCTGTCATTCGCTATTTCACTCCCGCTTTACAATGACTCCGATTCGGAACATACCGAAATCTATTTCCTTCTTTTTCTGCTCCTTTTTTCCGCGATCGGTATCTATCTCTACCGTAAGGAGCGAAGCGAAAGATCTTTTGTTCCCGTTGCCGATACGCCATCCCGGAGTGCTCCGCGAAAAGACGAGGAGGAGGATGGCAAAAATCTCCTGCAGTACCTCAAAGAGTCCAAAGTCAAACCGGAAATCCATGAAGAGCTCTTCCGCCTCAACCAGTTTCTCAAAGAGCTTTATACTCTGCTGCAAGAGGATATCGAAACAGATCAGACCGAATTTCTCTATGATATCGACAAAGAGATACCTGTAGAGATCGTCGGGGATGTGCTGCTGTATAAGCAGATATTTTTCCACATCCTCTCGAGTCTTCTCTCAACTCACCATGTAGAAACACTGATACTCTCCCTCCATCAAGAGGATGAGAGGCTTCTCTTTGAGATTAAGCTGTATGAAAATGCAGAGGATAGGAACAATAATGGCGAGTATAATTTTGACTATGCCCAAAAGCTTCTGACACATATCAACGGAGAGTTGCACTCATATCCGTGGGTAGACACACAAAAACGCTTTCTTGTTAAGATACCGTTTATCCTCCCGGAGGCATCTCAGACAAATAACTACAAACTCCCCAAAGAGCTCGAGCATCTTCATCTTCTGCTGGTAGAGGAGAAACAACACACTGCAGCTATCTACACAAAGCTCTTTCGAAACTTCGGTATTCCGGTCAGACAGATACACCATGAAGAGATCCATCTCTCTCTTGAGAACGGACGTTATGATATTGTGCTGCTTGATATCGAAAAGTATCCAACCCTGCTGCAACACCATCTTGCAAAGTTCAAAGAGAAGCATGGATCAAAAATACTCGCATTTCGCAATACCAAAAACGGACATACAGCACTTTCGAGGAAGAACGGTATCATTGACAAATATATGGACAAGCCCCTTACACCGGGGATGGTACATGATTTTCTCTTCGAACACTATGCCGATGAAAGTGATATGCAATCCTATCAGGAGAATCCGACAGAGGGTGTGACAGCAGAGGATCTGACAGATGAAACTACCCTTATCCCAGAGTCTGAACTCTCCGAGATCACACCGGAGGATTTCAAGCGTTTCGGTAAAGCACATGTCTTGATCGTCGAAGACAACAAGATCAACCAAAAGATACTCGAGAACATCCTCAACCGATCCGACCTACAGATCTCCATCGCCAACCACGGCGGCGAGGCTCTGGATATACTGCAAAAAGAGGGAGCGGATATCGTACTGATGGATATCAATATGCCGGTCATGGACGGCTATGAGGCTACGAGCAGGATCAGGCAGATCAAAGCGTACAAATATCTGCCTATCGTTGTCGTCAGCGGCCTGGGCTATAGAAATGAGATCGAAAAGATGTACCACATCGGTGCTGATGCCCACCTCTCCAAACCCTTCAAGATCGAAGAGCTCTATGCAGTTTTCGAAAATATTTTTGCACCCGAAACGCAAAACAGCGATACTCTCCCCCCAGAGAAATATCAGGAAGACAAACATCTTCTCAATACCACCAAAGGACTCTATCTCCAAAAAAACATTCTGCAGTTTCGTGATATGCTCGGAGAGATGATGCACCGCTTCAACAAAGCTCCCGAAGAGGTCAAAAACCTGCTGATCAAAGAGTCCTACAGTGAGCTTTCCAAATATCTCGAAGCACTCTTGGAGGAGAGCAAGGGTGTTGGTGCAGAAGCGATAAGAGAACTGGTCTCAGAGATGAAGATACTCAGTGACAACCGGGAAGAAGCGCTGCTCAAAAGCTACCTGCCGCACTTCAATGATCTCTGGCGTGATACGCTGCAGCAGATCAAAGCCTATCTTGAACATTCACGAAGATAGCGACTGCGCTTCCAATCGTCCATAATACTCTACCACACGCTGATCCACATGGATCACACGTCTAAGGTAATGTGTCAGATCGCCTTTGTTGAAATCGATCTTGAGACGCTTGGGATCGACCGCTCTGGAGATAGCGACATAGAACTGGCTTGGAGCGAAGATATTGTCCACGTTGCAGACAAGATTGTCTATACTCATCCCCTGGCTTTTGTGTATCGTCACAGCATAAGCAAGCTTCAGCGGGAACTGTGAGAGGGTCGCCTGGGTGATATGCTCTACCGTACCGTCATCCTTGACCGCCATATCCAGCAGGTCAAAGTCGTGACGCTCTACCCGTACAAACTCCTCCTCTTTTTCGACGATCAGATACTCATCTTCTATCTTGCGCAAAATGCCGCGTTCACCATTGACAAATTTACCCCACTTATTAACCGTAAAGAGTACAGGCACCCCCTCTTTGAGTGTGAGCTGCTCCGATACGGGCAGCATACTCTTCCATGTGGCAAGTTTCTTCTCGTGTACATTGCCAAACATCTCCACATTGGCAAAGAGGATCGTCTCTTCCGTATCGAGTGCATTGAGACGGGCGCGGTTGGTCTGCTCTACCTCAAGGTTGCGCCCAAAAAGATAGGTGGGGTCAGGATCAAGCGTTTCATTGTTCCAGAGACGATGCATAAACCCCAACACCTCATCATCACATACCCCCTTGCGTACTTTGGAGAGGATATGGGTAAATTCAGCATCCTGTGTCCGTTTCATCTCGCTCAGTTCGATCGTCATGAGATCGAAACGCTCCCATGCCATACTCTCAAAAGCATAGAGCCTCTCACCAAGCAGATCGCTGCCGCTGCGCTGTTTGACAATAGGCGGCAACTGAAAAAAGTCTCCCACAAAAAGCAGTTTGCCAAGATAACCGTAGTTGTTGAGTCTGTAGGCGATCATATCAAGAAGGTCTGCGCTCACCATCGAGATCTCATCGATGATGATAAGGTCAGTAGCTTTGAGTATCTTGCGCAGATCGCTCAGGCGCTTTTTGGCACGTTTGTCCTGCTCGGAAAGTGCTTCGAAATCGGAAGCGATACCAAAGATAAAAAAGCTGTGTACCGTAAAGCCGCCGATGTTGACCGCACTCACACCGGTAGAGCCCAGGGAGACTACCTGCTTGCCCTGTTTGCGGTAGCTTTTGATCACTTCATTGGTGATATAGCTCTTCCCTACACCCGCACCTCCGGTGAGAAATACATTGCTGTGCTTGAGCGCCTCAAGTACGTCTGTTTTATCTGCCAAAACCACCCTTTTTGCCAAATCCTGCCCTGTCGATACGCCCTCTTTTGCAGCGGCTTCTTGCGGCTTTGCCTTCATGCAGAAGTGTGGCGAGATCATCCTCTCCCCCTCCGATATGGAGCCAAAGTTCGGTAATCATACCCTGCTTACACACCAGTGCGACCTTGCGCCCCGCACCTCTGCCAAATGCCTTGTCAAAAAGCAGTCTGATACGGCTCAGATCGACGATCTTGCCTCTGTTTTTGACAAAGAACGCCCTGATATTGGAATCGTTGACCTGCTCTGTCAGATGCAAGGCATCTCTAAAATAGTGCTCAGCATCCGTGCCGTAGCAGGTACCGTGCTTGATCCACTCATGACGATGCAGGTAGCTGCTGTATCCGGGCATCAGCTCTTTTAGCTTCTGGCGTGTAGCCTCACTGAGCTTTAGAGGGGGGAGCTTGCGCCACTGCTTGTGTTTGTCAAGCATGATCAGGTTTTGGGGTACACCGCAGTAGACCTTGCTGCGAGGCTGCGGCCAGAGTCCATGCAGGACAAAACGGTCATCACTCCGACGCGCTTTAATCAGATCAAGCAGGTTGCGTTTGCACTCTTTTTTGTAACGGTGTGTCTCACAAAAGGCATTGTGCCAGCTGAGTGCGAGCAAATTATCATTAGAAAGTTTCGCTTCACGCTCTCTGCGCTGTGTCACTGAAGCTACGGGCGTGACTGCCGGAGCGACATCGAGCCTGCTCTTGGGGGCGAGACACCCGCGCTCTACCCAACGCTGTGCAGGCTGCCCACCTTTGACAAGAATGAGTTTCTGACCTTTGTGATCATTGAGTACCGTATAGCTATGACCTTTTTGGAGATGCACCCCATGGGTATTGCGGGTATGTTTCAGATTGTTATAGGCTTCACACTCCTTCAGTGCGACAGCATCATAACGTGCAAAAAGAATCAGTGTAGTAAAAAAAAGAAGTGTAATAACTCTATGCATCCATATCCCTCATCGAATAAAATGAGGGATATTATACTGTAAATTAGTCTAAAAAGTGATCGAGAAGTTTATCTTGGGGGATCTTGACCAGATCGGCAGGAACATTCTTGACGATACGCTCTTTGGTCTCTCTGGAGAGATGCTCCATCAGTTTAGGGTTGTACTCTTTGTTAAATGCCAGAAAAACCTGCTCCGGTTTCAGTTTGGCAACAATCTCATCGATATCTTTGGCGATCTCTTTGATCAGACGTCTTTTGCGTTCGTTCTGGAGTTCATGCTCTTCATTGATCTCATGCTTGAAGCGTCCCGCTTCATCCGTAACGATCTCATGCAGTTTTTTGTGGGCATCTATATAGTCAAGTGCATCGAGCAGATCAAGGCTGTAGTAGGTCTTGAGCTCACCTCTGACAGTTTTTTCATATTTTTTTACTTTATAGACTTTGAGTTCTCCTTGACTTGCTACGATGACGATAGTATCTTCTAATTTCATGGTCTCTCCTTTGTTTGGTATACCCTATGATAGCACAACCTTGACAACAAAGGATCAACCAAAGTTGCATTTTTTGTTTTTCGGACTATGCTATAATGGGCTAAATCAACCTAAAAGGAGTTAGAAATGGCTGTTACACTTATGGATCTGCCTTTTGCAGAAGATGCCTTGGAGCCTGTCATATCACGTGAAACGATACAGTATCACTACGGCAAACACCACAAAGGCTATGTCGACAATACCAATGCACTGATCAAAGGTACCGAGCTCGATGACGAAGTGCCGTTGGTAGATATCGTCAAGAACAGTGACGGTGTCCTCTTCAACAATGCAGCACAGGCATATAACCACAACTTTTATTGGATGTGCCTCACGCCAGACCCCATGCCTCCCTCACCCAAGATGGTCGAGCTGATAGAGCGTGACTTCGGGAGTTTTGAGAGCTTCAAAGAGCAGTTCCTCAATGCGGCAGCGACCCTGTTTGGTTCCGGCTGGGCATGGCTCGAGCTTGACGTCAATGAAAAACTGGTCATTACACAGCGCTCCAACGGCGATACCCCTATCATCTATCATCACACTCCGCTTTTGACGATGGATGTCTGGGAACATGCCTACTATATAGACTATCGTAACGACCGCAAAAAGTATCTGGAGTCTCTCTGGGAGCTTATCGATTGGAAATTTGTCGCATCAAACATCATAGATTACTATCATGACCTGACTGAGCCATGCAGGGAAAACAGTGAACTCTGTGACTATATCGAGATGCTGCAGCATGAGAATGAGGTGACGACTTAAGAAGTACCGGAGGTACCCTTTA
>JALWKQ010000085.1 GCA_027081395.1 Sulfurovum sp.
GGCTATTTCCTCGGTCGGCTCTTTCTCAAGCCTGTGCGTGAACAGATCGAGTCGCTCGACAAGTTCATCTCCGATACGACCCATGAGCTCAATACCCCTATCTCAGCGATATTGATGACGATACAGTCACTTAAAGAGGTCGAGCCCAAAAAGATGAAGCGGCTTGCCGCGAGTGCGAAGCGTCTGAGTACGATGTATGGGTCACTGACTTACCGGCTTGAGGGAAAAGTGGAGCCTTCAGAGGAGCTTTGTCTTGCCGATGTGGTCAGAGAACGTGTGGAGTTCGTCCGGGAGCTTATCGACTCAAAGAGGCTGGAGATCATACTCGACCTTGAGCCGACACGTGTGATGATGCCCAAGCGCTCGCTGCACCGTCTGATAGACAATCTCATCTCCAACGCGATCAAATATAGCGATCCGGGAGGCAAGATCACGATTTCTATCAAAGAGAATGTCCTGAGGGTTTCCGATACGGGGATTGGGATAGATGAGAAGCTGCAGGAGGATATCTTCAAGCGCTACTACCGTGCCAATGATGAACGGGGCGGTTTTGGGATCGGTCTGAATATCGTACTCTCTATCTGCAGGGAGTACCGTATCAAACTTGATCTCTACAGCAAAAAAGGGGAGGGAACGACCTTTATCCTCACCTTTCCAAAAGTGCGCAAGAAGTAGCAGCCCTTACGCCTGCTACTCTACACTCTCCATCAAAATAGCGATAATATCGCTCATGGTGAGGATACCGTAGAGTTCGTTGTTGTCGATGACCAGAAGCCGTTTGATAGAGTTGGTGACCATCATTTTGGCGGCATACTTCACATCCATCAGGGCAGATACCGAGACAGCGGGTGTGTTGGCGATATCGTAGACATTTAGCAGATCGATATCACCATCTTCTGCGACGATGCTTTGGAGGATATTTTTGAATGTCAGCAGTCCATAGGCACCGGAGGGAGTGGACTTCTCGACAACAACTGAACGGACTTTGTGCTGACGCATCAGCTTGAGCGCCTCACGTACGGGTGCCATCGGTGATACGCTGATGAGTTGGTTTTTGGGGGTCATAACCTCTTTGACTAACATAGTTGCTCCTTATAGCATGGTTTTGATATCATCTTCGAAATGGTGCAGCTCCTGGGTATCCAGTCCTGCGACGTGGCTTAATGGTATGGTAAAGGCATACCCGACATTGTCCGGATTGTCCAGGTCGAATGCCTGCCTGAGGGCACGCATCACCTTAAGTGAGACTTTGCGTGGCAGGATGAAGAGGAGTGCGGAGACATTCTCTTCGAGGGTCAGCCCGAAAAAGACCTTCTTCTCCTCCAGTCCTATCGAGCGTCCGTGCAGGATCGTTACTGAGCCTGCACCTGCATTTTTGGCGACTTCTATTGCAGCCTCTTCATCTTTGTCGGCGACGACAACAACTAAAGCGCTGAATTTCATACTATCCTCCCTTTTTTCTTGTAATATTCGGCATGGATACCGTAGCCCATGACGGTGATCATCGGAAAAAGTGATGCAAAGGCGATCAGCCCGAAGCCGTCGATGAGCGGATTGCGTCCGGCGATATTTTCTGCAAGCCCGAGCCCCAGTGCAGCTACGAGTGGTACGGTAACGGTGGAGGTGGTCACCCCGCCGCTGTCATAAGCAAGCGGTACGATATAGGCGGGTGCGAAGTAGGTCATGATGATCACGATCAGATAGCCTCCGATAATGTAGTAGTGTATCGGATCGCCCGATATGAGGCGGTAGGCACCCAGAGCGATCCCGACAGCAACACCAAGTGCTACTACCATTCTAAGTATTGTTTGCTTGATCTTTCCTTCGCTGATCTCTTCGGCTTTGATAGCGATCGCCAGCAGTGCGGGCTCTGCCATCGTGGTAGAAAAACCGATGAGAAAAGCAAAGAGGTAGATCAGCAGATTGTTCTTTATAGCAGTTAGCTGCAGCGCGATCGTCTCTCCTATCGGGAAGAGTCCCATCTCAAGACCCACGATAAAAGCATAGAGTCCGAGGATCACCATGATGATGCCGATGATGATACGACGCAGATGTGCAACAGGCTTTTTGATGATGATGTACTGAAAGAAAAAGATCACCGCAATGATCGGCGCCACGTCTTTGATGGTGCCCAGAAGATCGTAGAGCAGATCTTGCCATGCAAACTGCTCTATCTGTACCGCAGCATCAGGGAGTGTTGCCAAAACCTCCGGAGTGCTTGACGTATCACCAGATGCGTAGGCGATGATGCCGTAGATCTGCACGAAGATCATCGGTGTCAAAGATGCAAATGCGATCAGACCAAAGCCGTCGATGGCAGGGTTACGCCCTTTGATCGAGGAGGCAAGCCCGATACCCAGCGCGGCAACGAGCGGTACAGTCACGGTGGAGGTGGTCACGCCGCCACTGTCATAGGCAAGTCCGATGATCTCTCTGGGGGCGAAAAAAGTCACAAGCACCACGATGATATATCCGCCGATGATATAGTAGGAGATAGGGTGTCCCAGCAAGATACGCAAAACACCCACAAGCAGTGCAAACCCTACAGAGAGAGCCACCGTCATACGAAGCCAAAACGCATCGATAAGCCCGTGGCTGATCGTCTCTGCTTTGGCGGCAATGGCGATGAGTGCAGGCTCAGCAACGGTGGTAGCAAAGCCGATCGTAAAGGCAAAAAGCAGCAGCCAAAAGAGCGAGCCTTTGCGTGCAAAATCGACAGCAAGCCCCTCCCCGATAGGAAAGATCCCAAGCTCCAGCCCCCGGATGAAGAGTGCGAGCCCAATGGCAACGATAATCAAGCCAATAATAATAGAGAGAAGATTTGTGGGCATAGCTTGGATAATGAGTCCTTGAAAGATAGCCACAACAATAATAATGGGAAGCAGGTCTTTAAAAGCGTTTTTTAAATCGTCTGCAAATATTTTTATACTTTCCTTGATCATAATGCATAGTATAGCTACTCTTTCAATAGAATAATGGAGAAACGGCAACTCATATTGGGTGAGTCAAAGGAGATGTTACTGTTTAACCATAAAATCTATGCCATGCTAATTTTAGATTTTCTTGAAAGCCATGATGTTTACCTTCATTAACAGACTTCAGATATACTAGGGTTATGAAAAAGTATATAAAACTCTTTTTATTGCTGTTTACTTTTACTGCAGTGTATACTTCAGGTATGGCTGTAGAGTTGGTAGATAATACATCTATGGAAATTGAAGTCAAGACAAAGAGTGTAGACAGCGAAGAGAAAAGCAAAGAGTTTAAAGTCGATCTTTTTATCACAAGTCGCATGCTGTATGTATCATTAACTACAACTAAAACAGCTCTCTTGGCATATGAAATGCAGAGCGATACCTATCCACAATCCCCCTTTAAACCTCCCCGCGCTTAAAAAATTCTATTTTTGTTAATAAATAACATCTTTTGTAGATGTGTATATAAGTATCGCCCTATGGGGTTAACACTTTCATTATTCATTAAAGGATTTATGATGCGTAAAATAAGTGAATATATGTATGGCAATAGAGCCTTCCAGCAAAGTTATGTAAAAACCAATAATCAAAAACTAGAATCATTGGCAAAGAGCGGGCAGAGCCCACATGCACTCTTTATCGGATGTGTAGATTCAAGAGTATTGCCAAATCTTATTACCGATACAGGACCGGGAGACATGCTTGTACTGAGGAATGTGGGTAATTTTGTACCGCACAATGAAGAGCGTTCTCAAGAAACAAGCGTAGCGTCAGCCCTGGAGTTTGCAGTCAGGATATTAGGAGTCAAAGAGGTCATCGTTTGTGGGCATACCCAGTGCGGTGCTATCTATACCATCTATAGTGACTTGGATAAAGATGCATTCCCTCATCTTGCATCTTGGTTGAAGCAGGGTGAAAAGCTGAGGGCACGTATGGGAGAAACAGGCGGTCGTTTTGAGAGCAAAGAGATGTTACTTAGAAAAGCGGAGCAGGTATCCGTACAGTTGCAGCTTGAGAATCTTCTAACATACCCTTTTATTAAAGAGGCGGTCGAGAATCGAACACTCTCACTTCATGGTTGGATATATGATATAGAGACGGGAACCATAAGCAGTTACGATGAAGAGAGTGATAGCTTTCATAGTATAGATGAAGTCATACCGGGAGGTGAAAAATGAAGGTAGATCATTTAACATACTATTTTCGATATCTCAAAGATGATATTCGAGCCAGTATTGTTGTTTTTTTGGTTGCAATACCCTTGTGTTTGGGTATTGCATTGGCTTCGGGTGCGCCGCTTTTTTCCGGTTTGATCGCTGGTATTGTCGGCGGTATTGTTGTGACGATTTTTAGCGGATCGCAGTTGAGTGTCTCCGGACCGGCTGCAGGTTTGGCAGTGATTGTATTTATGGCGATTGAGACGCTGGGAAGTTTTCAGGCTTTTTTGGCTGCGGTTGTCT
>JALWKQ010000086.1 GCA_027081395.1 Sulfurovum sp.
CTTTGAAACCATCCAGGGCATCGCCCTTTCTCGATTCTGCGATACCGATATTTCTGCCGATCTCTCTAAAATTTTTCCTATAGTAATCTATCACGCTCCTGTCGATCACTTTTCTGTCACCCGCATCCGTGATCTCGCCTTTTGCCGAAGCTGCAGGTCGCTGCGGCGCTGCTGTCACAGTACTTGGATGTGTGGCGACTGATCCTGTCTGATTTCCCTTGTCGAGCAAGACCTTGTAGCTTTTGCCGTTTTTACTGAAAGTAGCATAATTGATCCCAGCCCCTTCGAGCACAAAACCGTTGACATCCTCTCCTTTGGAGAGTACCTTGCTTTTTCCTCTATAGCTTACCGTAACCACTGTCGCGTCTTTGGCATGATAGATCGCCAGAAGCTTGAGGTCTCCGATGGTGCCTGTCTGGGAGGGAGTAGGCTTTGGTGCTGTTTTTTTCGGTGGCGGTGCATCATTCGGCGTGAGCTTCACACGGTAGTATAATGCTTTGCTCCCCTGATCTTCGGGCTGGTCTATGCCGCTTTGCGGCAGCCAAAGCATCTGCACAAGGAACCACACTATCTTGATCAGCAGCAGCAATCCCAAAATAGCCATAAGCATTCTAAAGTGCTGAGGTTTAAAAAGATGTTTCATAGTAATATCCTTTCTCACCTTTCTTCAGCCACTGCTGGACCATACCGATATCCTTGCCTGCCGCAATATCGATATGTACCTTGTGCGCACGCAGATCGTAGTTGCCTTCAAGTGTACCGAAGCTTCCCGATCCTGAGATGTGGACATGCAGAGGATTGATCACACTGTATTGAAGTACCAACTTCTCTATCGAAGCCGGGAACTTCTCTTTCAAAAGCGCATCGAGTGTAATGTGCGTCGCAGTAATACGATTGTAGAGGAGCAGTGTCACCATCTCTATCTTCTCTATTTTTGCAACGGGAATCCCTTTGAAGTACACCTGCATATCTGTCACCGTCAGACCAAACGGACTTTCAGTGATCTTGGACTCATTGAGCTTGATCTCCTGCTTTGCCAAATTCTGCTCCAGTAGATAGTAGAGCTGTATCTTCGGCATAAAGAGCAGCAGCGCGAACCAGAGCAAAACCAGTGCTATAACTGTTTTCTTTACCATTTGCATGTGCACTCCACGTGATAGGCATTGCCGTTCTTGTTGATTTCAAGCTGTTTGATCTGCACAGGCAGATTGAGGATCTTTGTCACTACGGTATTGACCTCGCGCGCGCTCAGTCCTGCAAAAACCGCATGCAGTTTTTTGGCGCTCTTTTGCCAGGTCACTTTGCCGGGAGCGACACTCTTTTGCAGCATATCGACCTTTTTGGCCGTCTTGGGATCTCCCCATATCTTTTTGAGGGCAATAAGCTGCTTCACCTCTGCAAGCTCCTGTCGTACCTCTCTGGCATGCGCTATTTCACCCGTCTGCTTCTGATACTTGTAGAACCACCCGCCCGCAAAGAGCAGCAGTGCTGCCGCAACGATCAATTCGTTTTGATAACCCTTCAAACTCATAGCTGCCCCTCGATCCTAATATCACTACTGCCTTTGATATCAGCGGTGTTGAACTTCTCTTTTTTGGCAAGCAGTTTCAGCTTCTGTGCCACGCTCTTGTCCGCAGTCGAAAATGTAGCTCCAAAACGTTTGTCGTCTATTTTGAGAGAGGTGAGGGTCACTCCCTTGAAGATCATCTTGGAGAGTGCTTTGATCACATCTCTTTTTCTGCGCTCCTGCCGGTCAAGCTTTTGGTACTTCTCGGCGACACTCTTGCGGGTGTAGCTGCTTTGCAATGCCGGATATGCTTCCAGAAGTCTGGCTATCTCTCCCTGCTCCTGCTTTACATCTCCGCCATACCGGGTACCCTCGGCGATCCACATCAGCCCAAAAAGCACCAACACCGCTGCCAAAGCATACGCCTGTCTCGCTGTCAGAAGTGATCCACCTGACCCTCCTGCCGCAATGCCGCGCTTGGGCGTCCACGATACATCGGGCTTAACAAACTGCACTGTCTGATCCAGTGCACTCTTGGGGACGATCGTTACGGTTCCATTCAGATTGACCAGTGCCTGCGACTCTCCGAGTGAAACGGGCGCATCTATCTGCTCCACTGCCTGCTGCGCAAAAAAAAGCTTGCCGACCTTCTCTGCGGGGATGCCCTTTTGATGCAAAAACTGCTTGATCCTATCGAGATCATACGCGATAAACTCCCAACCATCATCGCTCTTCTGGACATAATAGGCATATTCGCCATCCTCATCAAGCAATCCGTCGAAAAGAGAGGGTGCGATCTTCTTTGCCTGATAGGCATACTTAACCGGCAGAGATTCACGCTTGAGGGTATAAAACTGCGGTGTAAGCATCACGTTGACCGCTCCCTCCAGACGCTGTGGAGCCATCCCTTCGTAGACAAGTATAAGCTTTTTAGTGTTTCCCGTAAAATTCAAAATTCTTTGCCTCTCCCTCTATATACTCAAACCCAAAGCGATAGATGCCGCCTCCGTATTTGTAGCGCACCATACAGCTGCTCTCACCGGAGTAGTCACTGATAAGCGGTTTCTTCTCTGCATAGTTGCCGCCGTTATTGTTGACAAAGTGCTCGAGTGAGCCTTTCTCTTCCGGAGGCAGAGCGAACCACTCTTTAACTGTCTGCAGATCGAGATCAAAAAGATAGGCGATCAATTCCGGCGAACTGTACTCTACATCGATCTTTTCGGCAGTCGGTGAAAAACTGAAATATCTCTCCCAGGGTACGCGGCTGACCTTCGCATCATCCGTCTCTACCTGATAACGCTTGACAATATCAGCAAACTGTTTGTAGGATATAATACCGTTTTTTTGCCTAAGTCTGCTTTGTGATTTTACGATATATTTGTTACCGCTGTGTAACTCCCGAAGGATCATCTCTCGAAGCCTGTCAGGTGACTCGATGCCATACTGCTGCACCAGCATATCGAAGAGCCTCTGCGCCTCCTCAAAAAGTGCGTAATGTTCTCTGTCATTTTCATACTTCAGCCAGTTGATGTTAACCCCTTTGGCGACAGGCTCACAGTGCAAAGAGAGCATAAAACGTCCATCCGGACTCTGCAGTGTCACCGGATACCTATAGAGCTGTTTGAACTGTTTGCCTTTGAGCTTCTTGAACTGGGTGAGGATATCGGCATAGTAGACATCCGCCTGGATCAGCGCTTTGGTAGTATCCGCATCCTCCCTGACTTCGTTGAAATAGCCAAGCAGCACCATCGTCAGAGCGATGATCACGGCAAGCACGGAGAGTGTGATCATCAGGGCAAATCCCCTTTTGTGTGCGACAGCGATACGATCTGCGGTTTTATCCATCTAAAAGCTCTATTCAAGTAGAATTTAATTCCGAATATTATACCTAAGGAATATAAATGCATTGCAAAAAGAGACTCAGAGAGGGCTTCTCGCTCATCGAACTGCTGATCGTCATCGTTATCCTCGGCGGGCTTGTCGCTGTCGTCGCACCGGGACTGATGGACTCTGCAGACCAGGCAAAGCGTGATACCGTCTGCCTCAAGATGAATGACCTCAAAAAGCGCCTCGATATGTTCAAACTCGACAACGGTGTCTATCCCGATACCGAAGAGGGATTTCAGGCACTTCTGCAGAACCCTGATGCAGACAAGTATCCCAACTACCGTGCCAAGCCTTATCTCAAAGAGCTACCCAAAGACTCATGGAAAACACCGTTTGTCTATATCAAAAAGGGGGATGATGTCGAGATCATCTCCTATGCGGCTGACAGAAAAGAGGGCGGCGAAGAGAGCGGCAAGGATATCCTCTTTAGCCAGTGTAACAAATAATACCCGATGTACCGCAGAGAGAAGATCACCATCCGGAAGGCATTTACGCTCATCGAGCTGCTGATTGTCATCCTGATCGTCTCTCTGGTCTACTATTTTGGATTTTCGGGCTTTGAGATCAACAGATCCAAGCCCAAAGCCCTCACCCCGCTCAATCTCAAATCCACGATACCCCATACAGAGGCATTTAGCGGGCATGCCACTCTGCTCTGTGTCGACAAGTGCAAAAGCTGTTATCTGCGCAAAGATATAGGTGCCAAGTTCCAGCCCTATAAAAACGCGATTGACCTTACAGACACTGTTGTCTATACCCTTGACAAAGAGGATGACCTCCAGCCTGTAGAGTATGGCAGATATCAGGACAAGGCGATCTGTCTTGTGATGGACTTCTACGACAACGGGAGTACGACACAGCTTATTCTCAAACAGAAAGAGAAGGTCTACTTCCTGCCTGCATACTTCGGTGAGCCCAAAGCCTTTGAGACGCTGGAGGATGCCAAAGCCTACTGGCTGCGCTACACCCGGCTGGTTTCAGACAGCGGAGACTACTATTGAAAACGACTGCTAACAGCGCCCTGCGTCCGGCATT
>JALWKQ010000087.1 GCA_027081395.1 Sulfurovum sp.
TATGTTAAACTGTTCGATTAGGAGTGCTATTGTTGCTACTCCTCTATATATCTTTCATTTTTAAGCTACATAAAGGAAAAGCCTATATGGCATTATATTGTTATGTAGCTTAGCCAAATATTAAGTTACTTGGGCTTCACTTAAAGAGCTGGGAGTGTGTTCCCAGCCTTAAGAGTTCTTTGTGTGCTTTATTAAACATGATTGATCTCTTGGTTAGCAATGATGATTTCATTAAAATCATTATCAATCTTTACAACTTCTCTGCTGCTATCAGGATAAAGTTTTATCATAACGCCATCTGTCATCCCCGGCTCTTTGATATAGGCAGGTATACCATTTTGCAGCAGTTCTTTGGTATTGTCATCCATTTCAATACTGTGCAACTCTTCAAAAATGCTTTCGATATCAAGCTCTATCTTTTGAACCATGGTATCCTCTTTTGTCTGTTTTAGAATATATGATTATATCATAAATGGAAAACTATTTGATCGGATGCAGCAAAGAGTATGTATGAAACTTTTGCATGGCTGCTTCTTTGGCGGTTTTGCATTTGAAATAGACTTTGTATCCGATAAATTCATAGTGGTACATCCTAATTTTTTCTCTTTTGAAAAGTATAGCAAAGATGTACCACTCGGTGTACCACTTGAATTGCGCTTCAATGATTTTTTATGATGAGTAATGATGTATTATGATATGTTTGAAAGCACGGTATTACCGATATTTTCAAAGGATAGTGATTTTTAATGATTTGTTATGAAGTGTTACATTTAGTAGCCAATGGTGGAGGTGACGGGAATTGAACCCGTGTCCTGAAACAGCTAGGACCATGACTCTACATGCTTAGATGGTGTTGTTTGTTCTCACTCGGCTTCGTACCACACCCAAAACTACGCCGAGCCAGCCAGAAGATTCGTCTTGCAGCATGGCTTCTGCAAGATATAGTCATCAGATATGATACCCTAAAATCCGGCTAAGATGACACTCGCCGGCAGGGCAGTCCAAAGTTGGTTAAACTTACGCTACTGCGTAAGCTGGACGATAATCTGTATTGTTTGCGTTTATTCGCGTTGGGCCGCGTAACGGAATTGCCCAGTCCGACATGCACATGGCCCCGACTGCTCCAGTCGAAACCAAGTCACCCCCTTAAAAAATGCTTTGCATTTTTTAGTGAGGAGTGAGGAGTGAGGAGTGAGGAGTGAACCTCTGCTCCGCAATCGACACACCTGACTAAAGTGGTGCGATAATATCACGTTTGGGTGACTTTGTCAAGACTCTAAGGCGTATAGTGCTAATATCTCTTGAATAGTCATGAAGGAGCTTAGATGAAGCGATGGATCATAGCGGTTTTTAGTATATCTACCATGCTCTATGGCGATACCAAACTTGCAGTCGCTGCCAACATGAGCTATGTGATCACACCGTTGATAGCGGCATTCCAGCAGGAGCACCCCGATGCCAAGATCAGCTATGTGGTCGGCAGCAGCGGAAAGCTTGCAGCACAGATCATGCACGGAGCACCTTATGACCTCTACTTCTCTGCCAATATGACCTATCCTAAGAGACTTTATGATGCGAAGATGACAGTGACCAAACCTGTGGTCTACGCCAAAGGTTCACTGGCGATACTCTCGAGTGAACCAAGGGAGTTCTCAAAAGGCATCTCGGTACTCAAAGAGCCGTCGATAAAGAAAATCGCAGTTGCCAATCCGGTGACCGCACCCTATGGAGCAGCCGCTGTTGAGGCGTTGAAACATGCGGGACTCTATGATGCACTCAAAGAGAAGTTTGTCTACGGCGAATCGATCGCCCAGACGATCACCTATGCGACCAAAGCAGCTGATATCGGCATCATCGCCGCCTCTGCACTCTACGCTCCGGAAATGACACACTATAAAGAGGGGGTACACTGGATCAAGGTAGCTCCCTCACTCTATAAGCCGATCGATCAGGGGATGGCACTGCTCAAACATGCCAAGGAGGACAAGGATGCCAAAGCGTTCTGGGACTTTATGCGCAGTGACAAGGCAAAGGTGATACTCACATCGTATGGATACAGCCTATGAATCTTGATCTGACCCCTTTTATACTCTCTTTCAAACTGGCATTTCTGACCACCCTGATCCTTTTTTTTGTGGCGCTTCCTCTGGCATGGTGGCTCTCCCAGACACGTTCTAAAACCAAGCCGTTTTTTGAAGCTTTGACGGCACTGCCGATTGTTTTGCCGCCGTCTGTTCTGGGATTTTATCTGCTGGTGGCTCTCTCTCCCACATCGCCGCTGGGGGCATGGCTGAGCTCTGTTTTGGGAGTGAAACTGGTCTTTACTTTTGAGGGGCTGGTCGTGGCGAGTTGTTTCTACTCGCTGCCGTTTATGGTGCAGCCGCTGCAAAACGGTTTTGAATCTCTCAACCGCCATATGATCGAAGCGAGTTACCTTGCTGGCAAGAGCAGAGTGCAGACGCTTTGGCATGTCGCACTGCCCAATATCAAGCCGGCATTGATCACTGCCTTGATCATCACATTTGCCCATACGGTCGGGGAGTTTGGGGTGGTGCTGATGGTAGGCGGCAGCATCCCCGGTGAGACGAAGGTCGCTTCGGTTGCCATTTATGAGATGGTAGAGGTGATGGCATATAAAGAGGCACATCTCTATGCGGCTATTTTGTTGTTGTTGAGTTTTGTTGTACTTCTAGCAGTCTATCTCTTCAACCAGAGGCAGAAGCATAAAGCGGGGATATTATGATAACATTCACACTGAAAAAGGAGCTACAGGGTGCAGAGGGGATATTGTCTCTAAATGTCAAACAGCATGTCAACTATGGTGACTTTGTTGTCATTATGGGAGAGAGCGGTGCGGGCAAGAGTACGCTGCTTCGTATGCTCGCAGGACTTGAAGAGGGTGAGGGAGAGATAAAAGTAGGAGATGACTATTGGCAGCAGGGAAAAAAACAGCTTCCTGTACAGCAAAGAGAAGTGGGATTTGTTTTTCAGGATTATGCCCTTTTTGACAATATGAGTGTCAAGGAGAACCTGCTTTTTGTCAACCCGGATATCCCAAGAGCGGACGCACTGCTGGAGATGATGGAGATCAGGGGACTCTCAGAGAGGAGTGTACAGCGGCTCAGCGGCGGACAGAAGCAGCGGGTAGCACTGGCACGCGCACTGATGCGAGATAGCAAGCTGCTCTTGATGGATGAACCGCTCAGCAGTCTCGATCCGCGTATGCGACACAAGCTTGCAATACAGATCAAAGCGCTGCATCAGCGCTTCGGTTTGACCACACTGATGGTGAGTCATGATGTCGCCGAAGCAAAACGTCTTGCCAATAGGCTCTGGTTTGTTGAGGAGGGAAAGCTCAATGAGTATCCTCTCTCCTATCTTGATACATTGGAGTATCAGTGATGGCAAAGATAAAAGAGCGAGGCAAGTATGACTACAATTTTGACGGTTTTGTAGAGAAGTTTGAGAAGTCTATCTATGGTTCATTCAAAGGTGAGTGGCGGCTGAAGCTGCTCAAGGAGGATCTGCAGAAGCTTCATGAGGGCGCACCGCTTGATGTGTGGGATGCGGGATGCGGACTGGGGCAGATGGCACTCTGGTTTGCCCAGGCAGGACACCGTGTTACCTGTAATGATATCTCTTTTAAGATGCTGGAAAAAGCCAAAGCCTCTTTTGTCCAGGCGGGGGTGGAAGCAAGGGTGCATCAGGCACCTGCACAGGAGGTAGCTGCCACGCTGCCACAGCAGGATCTGGTGCTCTACCATGCTGTTATAGAGTGGACGGCTAAGCCGCTCGAGACTCTCGAGATCGTAGCTGAGCGCGTAAAATCAGGCGGTCATCTCTCTTTGCTCTTTTTCAATGCGCATGCACTGGTCTACCGTAATGTGATGCAGGGAAGCTGGCGGCTTGGAACGATCCTGCAAAACAGATGGTACGGCAGAGGCAAGCGGCTTACCCCGCCCCATCCGCAGTCGCCTGAGACAATTTTGGAGTGGCTGGAAGCACATGGATTTGAGGTGAAAGTGCAGACGGGCATCCGCGTCTTTCATGACTATATGAGCCAATCAGCCCTCAAAGAGACTGATATGGAGGAGTTGATGGCTTTGGAGTACCGCTACTGTCGTCAAGGAACCTACCGCAATATGGGGCGCTATATCCATATTTTGGCAAAAAAGTGCTAAGCTTTGCTTCCTTTTAGTGCCCAGATGATCCATAGGAAACCAAGCACTATAAAGGGGATGCTGAGTACCTGTCCTGTACTCAACGGGATATCCCACTGATAGTCTGCCTGTTTGGTTTTGACATACTCCAAAAAGAAGCGTATGGTAAAGACCAGCACAAAGAAGAGTCCGGGGAAGAGTCTGGTCACCAAAGAGGGTTTGAGCCGGAGATAGAGCAGCAAAAAGAGCACAAAAAGCGAGAAATAGGCAAATGACTCATAAAGCTGTACCGGATGACGGGGGAGCATATCGATACGGCTGAAGATTACTGCCCAGGGTTTCTCCGTGGGGATACCGACGATCTCTGAGTTGAAAAAGTTGCCCAGTCGGATAAAGGCAGCGACTAGTGCGCCGGGTATTGCAACACGGGAGAGCAGCCAGAGATAGGAGAGGCGGTGTTTTTGGGCAAAGAGCCATGCAGCGATCAATACACCGATCAAGCCGCCGTGACTTGCCAATCCTCCTTTCCATACCTTGAATATCTCAAGAGGATGGGCGAGGTAGAAGGCGGGCTCATAGGCAAAGCAGTGCATCAGCCTCGCCCCGACGACTGCACCGACAAGCAGATAGACCATACCGTCATCGACAATAGAGGGGTCTTTGCCTTCGCGTTTGAAGATCCACTTCATGATCATCATCCCAAGGAAGAAAGAGCCGACAAAGAGCAGTCCGTACCAGCGTAACTGAAGCGCACCAAGGTCTAAAAGTACAGGATCCGCCTGCCAAAAAAAGTAGTCCAATCGATAGCCTTTCAAATAGTGGTTTGTTGATCTGTGGTGAGATTACTCTTTAGGGATTTTTTTGGTGAAGTAGTAGTAACCGATTCCGATCACTACGACTGCAACTACCAGAAAAACCGCTCCGATTTTGATACCTTCATCCATTACGCCTCCTTTTAACTGTTGATCTTCTCTTTGATCTCTTTGGCGATCGCTGCGATTTTGGCGATCTTCTGTGTGCCGGAGAGCTGTTCGTCAAGCAGTACTTTGACAAACGCGGAGCCGACAATTACACCGTCAACTCCCTCGGCTTTTTCTCTGGCGGTGTTTTGATCGACACCAAAGCCGACATAAACAGGGGTAGTGCTGCATGCTTTGATCTGAGAGACAACCTCCTGCAGGTCTTCGCTTTTGCCCGCACCGGTAATGCCTGCATAGGCGACAAGGTAGATGAACTTCTTTGCCTCCGGTGCAATGGCTTTGATGCGCTCTTTGGGGTCAGTGGGTGCGATAAAGTCAATCAGATGCAGGTTGGCATCTTCGATAGCGGGTTTGTAGGACTGTGCCTCCTCGAAAGGAAGATCAGGGATGATAAAGCCGTTTACCCCTGTGTTTTTTGCCTGTGCGATGAAGTGCTCCATGCCTTTGTGATAAAAGGGGTTGAAATAGCCCATCCAGAGTGTATCGATGTGGGGCGCGATCTTGGCAGAGGCTTCAAAGAGCTGCTGCAGTCTAAAGCCGTTTTGCAGGGCTTTGAGATTGGCTGCCTCGATGACAGGGCCGTCGGCAACGGGGTCGGAGAAGGGCATACCCAGCTCCAGTGTATCAACCCCTGCTTCACTCAGTGCGAGTGCAGCATCTACAGTAAAATCGAGTGAAGGAAATCCGGTAGTGATATAGGCAACTAATTGTTTCAAATAGGACTCTTTTCGTATAATTTTCAACATTATATGATAAAATGAGTAAAATTATCTCATTTGACAAATATAAAACAAGGCAGAAAGCAAAAGATGCAATATCTATTCACTAAACTCCAGGGGAGTTTCTCATGAGCATACATACACCAAAGATAGAGAAAAAAGTGACTCTCAGTACAATCGCAAAGATGAAGGGCAAGGAGCCGATCGTGATGGTCACTGCCTATGATGCGCTCTTTGCCAAACTCTTTGACGGCGAAGTGGAGATGATCCTTGTGGGAGACAGTCTCAATATGAGTTTTCTGGGCAAAGAAGATACGCTCAGTGCGACCATGGATCAGATGATCTACCATACACAGGCGGTCTGCAACGGTGCGAAGCTGCCGTGTATTGTCTTTGATATGCCGTTTGGCTCCTACACTACAGCGGAGCTGGCGATAGCCAATGCGACACGTGTCTATCAGGAGACCTGTGCACAGGCGGTCAAGATCGAGGGGGGCAAAGAGAAAGCCGATATCGTACGTGCGCTTTCCGACAACGGTATTGCGGTAATTGCCCACATCGGACTGATGCCCCAGCATGTGCGCAGTGAGGGAGGATACAAGGTGCGCGGCAAGGATGAAGCAGATATCAAAGCACTGGTCGAAGATGCACTGGAGCTCGAAGCGGCAGGTGCGGCAATGATCCTGGTCGAAGGTGTCAAGGCTGAAGCTGCCAAGGCAGTCACGGAGGCGGTGAGTGTGCCTACCATCGGTATCGGTGCGGGCAATGTCACAGACGGACAGGTACTGGTCTGGTCAGATATGTTTGGCTTCTTCGAAGCGTTCAAACCGAAGTTTGCCAAACACTATTTTGACGGTGCCAAAGCGATCAGAGAAGGTATCGAAACTTACAGGAACGAAGTGAAAGCACGTGAGTTTCCGGATGCGGAGCATAGTTACTGATGGAAAGAATGGTCGAGATCGAGCGTTTTGATGAAGAGGCGTCCTATGAGGTGACACTGCGTCCGAGCAGTTGGGATGAGTATATCGGGCAAGAGAAGATCAAGAAGAATCTCAAAGTCTTTATCGAAGCAAGCAAACGCAGGGAGGAGGCGCTGGATCACATCCTCTTTTTCGGCCCTCCCGGACTGGGTAAGACAACGATAGCCAATATCATCGCCTCTGAGATGCAGTCCAATATCAAGACCACTGCAGCACCAATGATTGAAAAGGCAGGCGATCTTGCAGCACTGCTGACCAATATCGAAGAGGGTGACATCCTTTTTATCGATGAGATCCACCGTATGAGCCCGGCGATCGAGGAGATACTCTATCCGGCGATGGAGGATTTCAGGCTGGATATCATCATTGGCAGCGGTCCTGCAGCACAAACGGTCAAGATCGATCTGCCGCGCTTTACGCTTATTGGTGCGACCACAAGAGCGGGGATGCTGAGCAATCCGCTGCGAGAGCGTTTTGGGATGCATTTTCGGATGCAGTTCTACACCCCTGATGAGCTTGCCAAGATCGTCGAGCAGGCGGCACTGAAGCTGGAGAAGCCTGCACATCCTGATGCCGCAGTCGAGATCGCCAAGCGCAGCCGGGGTACCCCGCGTATCGCGCTGCGTCTGCTCAAGAGGGTACGGGATTTCTCCGAGGTAGCCGATGAGAGTGAAGTGACGCTTGAGCGGGCACGCTATGCACTCGATGAGCTGGGAGTAAACTCACTGGGCTTTGATGAACAGGATATCCAGCTGCTTGAGCTGCTTGTCAGTGCCAAGAACAAGCCTATGGGTCTGAGTACGATATCTGCAGCACTCAGTGAGGATGAAGGGACGATAGAGGATGTGCTTGAGCCCTATCTGATCGCCAACGGCTATATCGAGCGTACTGCGCGCGGGCGTATCGCTACACCAAAATCCTATGAGCACTTCAAACTTGGTGGTGCACAAGGGCTTTTCGATGAGTAAGACGTCGCTGATGATCACAGCACTTTTTGTGCTGGGGCTGGTCGGTGCCTACAGTGTCTACAAGCCTTTTTTGCTCTCGATCACGGTAGCGATGCTTTTGACGATGGGTACCTTCAACCTTACCAAAAGGCTGCTCAAGATCACCGGCTCTTACAAGATGTCTGCTGCCGTCTCTACGCTGCTTTTGAGTCTGCTGCTCTTTGCACCTATCGTCTATCTTGCGACTGTGGGGGTAGGGTATATTTCACAGATCGACAATGCGGGTATCAAGGATTCGATCAATGCACTCAAAGAGGTGATCGGACAGGTACCGTTCCTCAAAGAGCTCAGCAGCCAGTATCTTAGCGACGAGAAGATCACGGAGTTTATCCGGGATTCGACCACCTATATCACTGCAGCGAGCAGTGTAGGTTTCGGATTTATGAAAAATATGTTTTTTGTAGTGGTCTTCTATTTCTTTATCAACTATTACGGCAACCGCTTTTATGAGGCGATCCTCGCACTGCTGCCTGTCTCTCCTTCACGTGGTGAGAAGATGATACAGGAGGTCTCTGCGACGATGGAGGTGGTCTTCTATTCGATCATTGTTACAGCGATCTTTGAAGGCTTCCTCTTTGGGATCATGATGAGCTACTTTGGCTTCAACGGGCTGCTTTGGGGAGTGATCTACGGGTTTGCATCATTGATCCCAATTGTCGGCGGGATCATCGTCTGGGCACCGGTAGCGCTCTATGCCTGGACAAAGATCGATTCGCAGACAGCGATCGTGATTGCGAGTTATTCGGTGATTGTGATCTCTATCATCGCAGATACATTTATCAAACCGATGATCATCAAGGTGATCAAAGAGGATTTCCTCAAAAGCACTGTCCAGATCAATCCGCTGCTGATCTTCTTCTCGATTCTTGCCGGGATGAGTACCTACGGATTCTGGGGAATGATCCTGGGACCTGCGGTTACTTCGTTCCTGATCGCGATCACGAAGGTCTATCTGGACTATACCGAGAAGTGAGTTTCCATTAAACTTGTTTTTCTATAATTAAACATTGCGTTATATTTTGATATAAAGGATTACCCATTATAAAGATACTGATCATAGAAGATGACCCGGAACTGGCATTGATCCTGACCAACTACCTTACCAAGTACGATATGGAGGTGATCGGTGCGGAAGATCCCTATATCGGGCTCTCTCTGCTGACCCAGCATGATTTTGATCTGATCATTCTCGACCTGACCCTGCCGGGGATGGATGGGCTGGAGGTAATACCGAAGATTCGTGAGATCAGCAATATACCGATCATTATCTCTTCAGCCAGAGATGATATTACGGACAAAGTGATAGGGCTTGAGCGCGGTGCGGATGACTATATGCCAAAACCCTATGACCCCCGTGAGCTGGTGACACGTATCAAAACCATTCTCAGGCGTACCCATCAGGTCGAGGAGAAGTCCAAAGCCAAAGAGGAGCTTTTCAAGATCGATATGCAGGGGCGTACGATCATGTTCAAAGGAGAGTTTCTCGAACTTACCGCTGCGGAGTACGATATCCTCTCGATGCTGATCCAGCACAAGAACGGTTCGGTCTCACGTGAACAGCTGCTCTATGAGAGTGAGCATATCGATGATGACAGTTCGATCAAAAATATCGATGTGATTATTTCACGTATCCGCCAGAAGATCGCAAAGATCGATCCTGACCATGCCTATATCAAACCTATTCGGGGTGTCGGATATCTGCTGACAGACAGGGTATAGATGAAAAATCTCTCTGTTACCACCTTTATCCATATTCTTTTTTCGGTAGCGATCGCGATCCTTATCGCAACTTTTTTGCTTTTCCTCTCCTGGGACAAGGATCGCCACAAGATCGAAGAGTTCAAGCGTTATCAGCTCATCTCCATCACATTCCTCTCCAATCTCAAGCTGAATCCAAACAAAGAGGAGTTGCAGCATCTCTACAAAGAGCTTCAGGTCAAGCCTGTTCCGCCTGAGTCACTCAAAAAGATTAAAGAGCTTATTGCAACGAAAGGTGAAACAATCTTTTCAGGCGGTTCGGTGATCGGGCAGGTAAGAGTCTTTCGAGTAGGAGAGAAGCACTATATCTATGTGCAGCGTATGGAGTACAACCTGATGCTTGAAGATGACCGTGCCAAGAACTACTATTTTGAGATCGCAGTGACCTCCGGGATCTTTCTGATAGGGCTTCTGCTTCTGCTCTATCTTGCAGTACTGAAAAAACTCTATCCCCTCAAGCGGCTGCATCGTCAGATCCAACGCTTTGCCAAAGGGGATATGCAGACGCGTATCACTTACAAATATGATGATGAGATCGGCAAGATCGCCAAGAGTTTTGATGATGCTATCGTACATATCAATCAGCTGAGTGCTTCAAAAAACCTCTTCATGCGCAACCTGATGCATGAACTCAAAACCCCCATTACCAAAGGGCGTATCGTGGTGGAGATGATGGAGGATGAGAGTACGAAAAAGGTGCTGGTACGTGCCTTTGAGCGGATGAATGAACTGATCTCCGAACTGGCAGAGCTTGAGCGTGTCACGACGCAGAGCTTCGAGCCCAATTTTGAGTATGTGATGCTGGGCGAGATCATCGAGCAGAGCAAGGAACTGTTGATGAGCACAAACAGCTGTATCGAGACAGAGATCAGAGATATGGCGCTGACAACAGACAAAAACCTGATGGCACTGGTATTGAAAAACCTGATCGACAACGGGATAAAATACGGTGAGGATAAGTGTATTCTCCTGCGTACGAACGGTAACAGAATCGAGGTTGTCTCACGCGGCAGCGCACTGGAGCATCCACTGACGTACTATACCGAGCCCTTCTCCCAGGCGGAAAAACGCAGTTCCGGGTTTGGTCTGGGACTCTATATCGTCCACAGTATCCTTCAGAAACTGGGATACCGTCTCGAATATCGGCATGAAGAGGGGAAAAATATCTTTGCGCTGGTGCCGGAGAAGTAGGTTTAAAATACATAGTGGTATTGTAGGGTGTTGTGCCCTCACAACACCGACACAATCAATGGCAATTTCAATATAAACATAAAGATAGACATGGCATCTTTAGGTAAAAGGTGTTGTCATGGGACAACACACTACGACTTCAGCGCTTCCGCGATCAGCTCCAGCGGATTTTTGAAGATCGTCTCCACATCGGCGTTGTTCATCGCTTCACTCAGTTGGACACGGCAGGCGGAACACTCGGCACTCACATAGTGGGCTTTGGTCTCTTTGATCATCGCTGCTTTGGGTTTGCCTGCTGCTTCGGCAAAGTGAAACTTCTCTGTTTGCATCGTCACACCGCCAAAACCACAGCAGCGGTTGGGGTCACTCATCTCTACCATTGGGTAGTTAGGGCTTAGCAGGTTGCGGGGTTCTTGCCAAATGCCCTGAACTTTTCGGGCGTGGCATGGGTCATGGTATGTGACCATCTCATCGAACTTTTTGCCTTTTTGCTCCAAAAGTATTTTGAGATCGGTATTGTCATGCAGCCAGGCAGTCGCCATGTGGATCTTCTCGCTGACCTTGCGGGCGCGTGCTTCCCACTCAGGCATATCATGGTTGGCAAAAAAGACTTGCCAGTCATGTTTGACCATCGCTGAGCAAGTCGCTTCGGGGATCAGCATCGCATCATACTCATCTATAAAGCTCTCAAAGTATTCAATGTTCTTTTTGGTCATATACTCGACCGACCCCACATCACCGGTGAAGTAGGCGGGTGCCCCGCAGCAGAGCTGCTTTTTGGGGATGAAGACTTCGATATTGAGCTTCTCAAGGATCTCCACAAGGCTGTCACCGATACCGCCGTAGTTGTAGTTGGCAAGGCATCCGATAAAGATAGCAACTCTCTGCTTCTTCTCCTCCGGTTTGGGGGCAGGAAGGTGCTCCGGATATTTGTTGAGGAAGCTGGTCTTCATCATCGAGGGGATGAGTCTGCCCTTTTTCATCATCGGCAGCGAGAAGCGCGCACGCAGTCCACGCCCTTTGGGATCTTCGGCAAGTGCGCAGGTCTTGAACATAAAGCCGAATTTCATCACAAAATCCATGATCTTTCTATGGCGAAGGAGGAAGAAGAAGCCCCGTTTGAACCATGCGATACCATACTTGTCGGCAATATCGGCACGTACCTCTTCGATCACCATATCGGTTGCCAGTGAGTTTGGACAGACATCGACACAGTTGGTACACAAAAAACAGCTCTCGAAGATATCTTTGGCATTTTTGTCCAGCGGCAGATACCCTTTTTGATAGGCACCGAGCAGATCGATAAATCCACGCGGAGAGGTGGTCTCGTCTGGATTGACCTGATGTATGGTACATACAGGGATACACTTCCCGCATTTGATACAGGCATCGCTGGTTTCGGAAAAATTGAAGATATCTTCTGCTTTTTTGCTCATATTTCCTCTTCATTTCTATATTTATCGGTGCTGTAAGGGTACAGCACCCTACGGGTTGTATACTTGTGTAGGGTGTTGTGTCCTCACAACACCAAAGCGTTATACTGTTTTCGAAAAACTCTTTTTATTCCCTGCATACTGATGCATATAGGCATCAAACGGCATGGCGATGTTTCGGATCAGCAGTGTACCTGTGGGGCTTACTGTGATCCTCTCATCATTGATCTCGACAAGATCGGCATCCACAAACTCCTGCAGTGCATTAAGCGCATCACCAAAGTATGCTTTGAAGTCGATGCTGTGCTCCTGTTCGATGCGGCGGATATCGATGGAGAAGTTCGCCATCAGTTCCATGATGACCGCCTTGCGAAGGTAGTCATCGTCACTGAGCATCACACCCCTCTCAAAAGGGAGTCTGCCCTCATCAAGTGCATCTTCATACGCTTTCATATCTTTGGTATTTTGCGCATAGTAACGGCTTCCTTCACCGATGCTGGTCAAACCGATACCGATGAGGTTGGCGCCGCCTTTGGTGGTATAGCCCTGAAAATTGCGGTGCAGTTCACCTTTGGCAATCGCTGCGAAGAGTTCATCTTCGGGCTTGGCAAAGTGATCCATCCCTACCATCTTATACCCATGTCCTTCAAAAAAGTCAATAGTATAGCGGAAGATCTTGAGCTTCTCTTCAGGGCTTGGAAGGGTCGTCTCGTCAAATTTGCGCATTGTCTTCATCAGCCAGGGGACATGTGCGTAGTTAAATACGGCGAAACGATCGGGATCGAGCGTGATGACCCCCTCAAGGGTCTTTTTGAAACTCTCCAGGTTTTGATAGGGCAGTCCGTAGATCAGATCGGTATTGATAGAGTTGATGCCGTATTTTCTGGCGAGATCGACGGCTGCTTTGGTGAGTTCGAGCGGCTGGATACGGTGGATCTCTTTTTGTACCTGGGCATCGAGATCCTGCACCCCAAAGCTGATACGGTTGAAGCCGTGTTTGGCGAAGACCTTCATCTGATCTTCATTGAAAAAGCGGGGATCGATCTCACAGCTGATCTCCGCATCCTCGCTCCAGTTGGGAAACTTGGATTTGATGTAACTGACGATCTCATCAAGTTCAAATGCCTTGTAGTAGGTCGGTGTCCCCCCTCCAAAGTGAAACTGGATCACTTCACGGTTGGTATGGATATGCTTTGATAGGATATCGATCTCTTTTTTGAGATACTCGATATATTGGCTCAGTTTTTCCTCTTTGGAGGTAAAGACCACGTTGCATCCGCAGAAATAGCAGGCACTTCGGCAAAAAGGCAGATGGACATAGAGCGAGAGCTTCTCTTTGCCCGACTCAAGAAAGCGGAGATAGTCATCATATCTGAAATCATCACTGAATTCCAGAGCAGTAGGATAGGAGGTATACCGGGGACCGGGCTTGGAGTATTTGCTGAATTTTTCAAAATCGATGGTGCTCAAAAGGTATCCTTTTGAGAGTGAATAGTGAATAGTGAAGAGTGAATAGTGTAGGTATGCATTGCCCCGCAATGCATTTATTCATTTTCACGGTTCGCTATCGCTCCCTTTGTTATAAATTTTTTTATCGAAGCATTGCAACGCAATGCTTACCAAAACTCTTAATTCTTAGCTCTTAACTCTTAACTCTGGTTCTCATCGTTTCGATGAGAATCCAGCCACACCATAATGCCTTTTTGCGCATGCAGACGGTTTTCCGCTTCTGTGAAGATGACATCGGCATGTTTTTCAAAAGTCTCTTCACTCACTTCATAGCCTCGGTAGGCGGGTAGGCAGTGCAGGAAGATCGCATCGGGTTTGGCGTGTGCCATCATCGCTTCATCTACCATATATCCTTCAAATGCTTTGAGGCGGATCTCTTTTTCATCCTCTTGACCCATGCTGACCCATGTGTCTGTGGTGACGACATCACACCCTTTGACCGCTTCAACAGGGTCGTTTCCAAAGATCAGTGTAGCACCACTCTCTTTGGCAAAAGCCTTGGCTCGGGAGACAATCTCCGGGTCACACTCATATCCTTTGGGTGTGGCGATGCGCAGCTCAAAGCCGAGTTTGCTTGCGAGCATCAGCCAGGAGTGTGCCATATTGTTACCGTCACCGACATAGGCACAGACAGGGTTGCCCGCCTTGCCGAACTCCATCATGGTCAGATAGTCTGTCATCAGCTGTACGGGATGGTAGCTGTCGGTCAGACCGTTGATGACAGGCACTTTGGAGTAGGCGGCAAACTCCTCAAGCTTACTGTGCTCAAAAGTACGGATCATCACCATATCGACCATACGGCTGATGACGCGTGCGGTATCTTTCATCGGTTCACCGCGTCCGAGCTGGATGTCATTGGCAGAGAGAAAGAGCCCGATACCGCCAAGCTGATAGATCCCTGTCTCGAAGCTCACCCGTGTTCTTGTGGAGCTTTTCTCAAAGATCATCCCAAGGGTCTGATGCTCCATGTACGGTACGAACTGGCGCTGCTTGGTCTGTGCCTTGATCTTGACTGCAAGATCGATCATCTCCAGCAGCTCTTCTTTGCTGAAATCTGCCAGTGTCAAAAAGTGTCTCATAGGACTGTCCTTATACATTACATAGGCAATGTAAAATTTGAAGAGGATATTTTATCATAAAATCGTTGAAACGGTTATAGTTTGGGTTTACCGACCATTGGGTTTGGGCACCTCTCTGCCCAGTTCGGTGGCGATGGCATAGGCTATCAGATGGGCTATTTGCTTGAGACGCGGTTTGAGCCATGCTGTCTGTCGGTCACAGGTGAGTTCCCCCAGCTCGAGCAGCAGAAACTTCTCTGCGCGTATCCAGTGGTAGGCGTAGTAGTCTCTGAGGTTTTCTGTGAAGTTATCCTCGTGCCATTTGAAAGGGAAGTAGTCACCGTAGAGCGATCGCCATCGTTGTGCGAACAGCGCGGAGTCTTTGGAGGGGTAACCGATACTTGCACCCGAAGCACAGGGTTTGTCCGCCCCGTCAAAATGGATCGATACTGCGATCTTCGCACGGGCAAATTTGACACGTGCCGGCATACGCACGACATCGATCCCCCATGCCCTCAAAAGCCGCGCAGTCTCATCCGCGACAAGGATATTCCACGCCTCTTCACTGTAGCGTGCCGTCTGGGCTCCTGTGTTGCCGCTACTGCGCCCCTCATGCCCCGCCTGGATGATCACATCGAACGGCGTAATGATGCTGCGGTAGAGGATATAGCCGATCAGAAGCAACAATCCAATAGCAAAAAAGGCAGCAGGTTTGTTTACGATTTTCATAGGAGGGATTATAGCGAAAATAAGGGTGGAGTGTTGCGTCGCTACTCGGAGGAAAGATTGACAAAGTAGATAAAACATAGTATTATATGTATAATTAAACATAGAATAGTAAGGATATAATTATGGTAGCCTACACAAGAGACGAGATCATTTCGGCAACAGAGTTGGCACGGAATGTGTCAAAAACACTTAACAGCATTGCCCGGCATGAAAAAGAGAAAATAGCCATATCCAAAAACAATAAGCTTGAAGCTGTTGTGATAGGGATAGAGGAGTATGAGCGTTTGAAAGAGGCGTATGATCTTATAGAACATACTGAGATTGCAAAGATAATAGAAGAGAGATCCAAAACACCGCAAAGCGAATATCTCTCCATAGAAAAGATGGCAGAAACATTGGGGATAGATGCTGATGAACTATGAGGTGATTTTGCACCCTGATCTCTATAGAGATCTCAAAAGACTTTCCAAAATGCAGCAGACACTGGTTTTCAAACAGTTCAAAAAGCTCCAAGTATCTCCAGAACTTGGAGACTTTCTCGGAAACAGAGCCGGGTATGATTTGAGTGGATTTAGAAAACTTTATGTTGACAAGAAAAAGATACGCATTGTCTATCGCATTGTGGAAGAGAAGGTAGTGGTTGAGGTGATCGCTGTGGGCAAGAGGGATGATATGGCGGTGTACGAGAAGGCTTGGGAGAGGAGATGAACTTAGATAGAGAAAAACTCATTTTGGAAATAAAAGAGGCATTCAAACATGTAAAACTTGAAGAGGGGATAGGTATTTTTGAAGCGGATGAGTTGGATGCGTGTAGTAGTGATAAAAAGATTCAAAAAGCTAAAATAAAAGATAGGTCATGGTGGAATGATTGGAAGAATATAGAAGAGAAACACATAGCATACTATTCCTCTGTAATGTGTTTTATGGATTCAAAAGGTATAAAATGGGCGATACCTGCCTACATGATCTATGCTTTAAATAATTATGAAAATGGTTCTTTTTCTGTCGATACGACTATCTATGCCATAGAAAGAGGAGCAAGGGGGTATGACGAACTTGATTTATTTACTATAGAGCAAAAAAAGGTTATTGCTAAATTTCTACAATACATGTTATTTGTAGGAGAAGATTGGGTTGATACAGATTTTGCAAAGAGGGCACTGGATAAAGAATGGAGTAAATATCTTTAAATGAAATAAAAGGTGCCTTTGCTTTTTCCCGTTGGGAGAGGGTGGTTGGAATAGGATAAAGTTTGGGGAGAAAGACATGAACATATTAAAAAAAGATGACTTGTATTTCAATGCTACACAAAACGATTGGGTAACAGTTATGGATATAGTATGGGCATATAAGCATTATGCTCATATGGACGAAAAACAATTAAAAGAGTATTGGCAGAAAAAGGGTTCTATATCAATATTTTTATTGGACATTGAGGATATTGGAGAAAAAGCTTTCCAATACTTTGTAAAAGTAGTCATAGAATATATTCAAGAACAAAGCA
>JALWKQ010000088.1 GCA_027081395.1 Sulfurovum sp.
ACTTCACATGGTTTCCTTTGCGAAGTACGCTGTCGCCTTTTTTAGAATGTCTCGCTCCATTTTTACTTTAGCAAGTTCTTTTTTCAATCTCTTGAGTTCCGACTCGAGGTCATTGACCTCTTTGTGTGTGATTATTCCATGCTCTTTTTTATACTTATTCACCCACCCATAGAGGGTTTTTGGATAGATACCAAGCTCTTTGGCTATCTCATGGATACTTCTATCATCATTCAGTGCCAGCTCGATAGCTGATTGTCTGAAATCTTCAGGATATGCGTTTCTCTTTCCTCCTCTTGGCATACAACTCTCCTTCTTTATTTTCTGTCATTTTAGTAGAATTTCTTTGTACCATATATTGTAGCCAGATCACATTTCAAAGGGTGCCTGTACTGGTCCACCAGCCTGCTCCTCCACATCTTTGGCACGCCCATCCCAAAACTGGGCTTTGGCAAGGGCAGCATTGAGCACGGTAGGGGAGTTAAGATGTTTTGGATTTCCCCTGCCATGATATCCGATAGCTGTGGGCAGATTGTCATCCCCTCCTTCATTCAAGATATGACAAGTTGCACAGCTAATGCTTTTATCGCGTGAAAGACGCGTATCAAAAAAGAGCTGTTTTCCCAAAGCGATCTTGTCTTGACTTGGAGGGTGGGAAGGATTGGATGTGACCTTGAGTATCTCTTCATAGCTTTTTGGCACTGCCTTTAGATTGTGGTTGTGTGCCGCTTTTCTTAGCTGTGCATCACTGAGCTGAAGGTCTTTTTTGGAAAACATAAACGGCAAAGAAAACAACATTATCAGTACTATCAAGGTGATACTCACAGGATGCAACAGTTTTCTCACAATTTACCTCCTCTCTTGGTAAAATTGCATAACCATTTATCCATATCCTGCAATCTACCTGTATATCATTTATGTTTCGTGTGTTTTCGAGACTTCTCTTTCCAAAGCTGCTGCTGCATCGAGTTTATCATTTTTGATATAGAGCACGACCCGTGTTTCATTCTCTTCTTCAGCACGCATTTTGTCATAAAGATTTTGCATCTCTATCTTTTTCTCTCTGGAGACCGGCTCTCTTACCGATTTGTACTCTACAGGCTTTCCGTCTTTGATCACTGTCGACATACGCGCATAGACCCAGTAGTATCCTTTGTCTTTACGCAGGTTTTTCACATATCCCTCCCAGACCTCTCCACGCTTGAGGGTTGCCCACATATCCGCAAATGCGGATTTAGGCATATCAGGATGTCTGATAATATTGTGCGGTTTGCCGATCAACTCTTCAGGTTTATACCCTGATATCTCGGCAAAAGTCTCATTGACATAGGTAATTATCCCCCTGAAATCCGTTCGTGATACGATCAGCTCATCCTCGGGCACTTCTGTCTCTATGAACATATCAAAGGTTGTTTCCATGATTTATCCTTTTTGTCTGTTGGCAGTCTGTCATCTTGTTATTATAACACCCATGAAGAGCTATTAGCTTGATTTGTATCATCCTTCTAGTGTTTTGAGAATGCTTGATATTTATCAATCCATAAAGAAGAAGAAAAAGATAAAATAGTTTTAGGGTCAAGACAACTTAACGAGGTATAAAGTGTCCAGAAAGTGCCATTATACCGATGAAAAACAAGTATGTCTACCGTTCAAGAATTTCAGAAGTCAAATTTAGAGAGATCGTAAAGCTGTTTTCTCTTGATTTGGAAGCAGATCAAACAGCTAAAATCACTGGGCTTAGCCGTAACACAATCAACAAGTATTATAAGGCTTTCAGAGAAAGAATTGCAGCTATTTGTGAACTGAATTCTCCTCTTACCGGAGAGATTGAAGTAGATGAATCCTATTTCGGAACCAGAAGAGTAAAAGGCAAACGTGGTCGTGGAGCTTATGGTAAAACAATTGTATTCGGTCTTCTAAAAAGAAAAGGGAAAGTCTATACCGAGATTGTACCTGATGTCAAAGCAGTCACGCTTCAGGCACTGATACGGGGACGTGTAGATATTGACAGCGTGATTCACTCCGATGGCTGGAGAGGTTATGACGGGCTGGTGGATATTGGCTATGATAAACATTTCCGTGTTCATCACGGCAAGAATGAGTTTGTCAGAGGAAAATCTCATATCAATGGCATAGAATCTTTCTGGAGTTATGCTAAAATAAGATTGGTTAAGTTCAGAGGGATTGACAAAAAGAACTTCAATTTGCACCTCAAAGAGTGTGAGTTCAGATTCAATCATAGAGGTGAAGATCTCTACAAAATATTCTTAGAAATCTTCAGGAAAGAACCTCTTAAGTTGTCTTGACCCTAGTTTTAACTTGATTGCAAGGGAGTTCATATGGATATCAAACACTATTATAATCCACATGGTGAAGAGATACTTGATGAAAAGATCTTTGGCGGATCTCCCTCCGGGTTTGTTGATTTCAACCGTTCCAAATACAGATGGGATGTCAACATTTATGACCTCATGAATGCCAATACCTGGTTCCCCAGCGAAGTCAACACCTCTGCAGAGAAAAAAAATTTTGATCTACTTACAGAGAACGAACAGGCTATCTACAAGATGACTTTTGCGCAGCTTAGCTTCAATGACTCTGCCCAAGAGGAGTATCTCAGTGATTTCAGACGCCTTGCCAACAACCGTCTGGTCAAAGCAGTACTCTCTTTGCAAATTATGCAAGAGGTCAACCACTCCAAAAGTTATGCCGTGTTGCTGGATGCGTGTGGCAATTCAGAAGAGGTATTCAACCTTTATAAGCATGATGCTGCACTCAATGCAAAAAACCAACAGGTTGCAGAGCAGTTTGCCAAATATATCGATGGCGGCAGTGCAGACAAGATGCTTCTTAGCGCTATGGCAAGCATCAATCTGGAAGGTATCTATTTTTTACTCGGTTTTTCATACATCTATCTCCTTGGCGACAAAGTGCCCGGAGCACGAGATATGATCAAATTTATTGCCCGCGACGAACTCAATACACATCTGCCGCTCTTTGTCAATATCTTCAAAACAATCAAAAAAGAGAATGACATCTCATCACAAACCATTGAAGCGATATATTGCATGATAGAAGATGCCGTTAGAATTGAGCTGGAATATGGTCACTACCTTCTGGACACCTATCCCATCATGGGAGTAACCCATCAACTCATGGAGCAGACTGTTTACAATTATGCCAATGACAGACTCAAAAAAATCGGACTTGATCCCATCTTTGAGGCATCAGATACGACATATCTGCAAAAGCTCGTCACAAAGCATCTGGATATGAATGATGTCAAAAGCAACTTCTTTGAAAGCAACGTCTCCAACTATGCCAAATCAAGCATAGACCTCAATGATTTTTAGAGGTTTCTTCCTTGTCTTCTTTTGGTTGATAAAGGAAGATACCTGAAGGGTGTTTCACTTGGAATATTTCCCTCTCCAAGAACCAGTCCTTTGTATCGATGACACTCACCTGATTGGCATCATTCACAGAGACATAGAGGTCCGGATACTCTTTTGACCATCTTAGATGCAACACCTTTCCGGGAAACTCCAATGTTTTGATCACCTTTAGCGTATCGGTATCAATGATCTGAATCATTGGGAAATCCTTGCCTGAAAAAGTAATGGCAATATATTTTTTATCCGGGCTCAGTGAAGTAAATACAGGCAGGCCTTTGGTCTGAATATTTTTGATAAATTTAAAATCTTTGTCATAGACCATGACTTTATTGTCACCCACTGCCGGGATAAAGGTCTTGTCATCGCTGATGGACCAAAACCCAAAGTGCGGCACTTTCAGTACCGGCTTGTCT
Organism: Sulfurovum sp.; assembly: GCA_027081395.1. Classification (GTDB taxonomy): domain Bacteria; phylum Campylobacterota; class Campylobacteria; order Campylobacterales; family Sulfurovaceae; genus Sulfurovum. The sequence goes on from JALWKQ010000088.1 coordinate 3,803, forward strand.
CCTTCTGCCGTCACTTTGATCTGTCTGTATTTCATCGTATCAAGATCTATGACACCAAAACCTTTCGTTAGAAAAAAACCAACGATATAGTGATTATCTTTGATCATTGCATCAAAAGGCATTTTGCCCACATTGAACTCTTTGAGTTTTTTGAACTTTGGCAACCCCTTTCCGCCGGTTTGATCTTTAAGTACAGTCACTTTATCATTGTCCATCTGGGCAAAGATTAGCATATCTTTATAGATTTTAATCCCTACGTTTTTTGAACCTGTCTTTATCTTTTCGATCGGTTTGAGATCACGCGTCAATATATCTACCGACTTGTCATCATAATTGGCTACGGCTACATAGTTTTTGCCGATAACAAACCCAATGGCTGACTTGCTTGTTTTATACTCTGCTTCAACCTTTTCCGTTTTGGGATCAAACTTCACCACATAGCCGTCACGGCTGATTAGATAGCCGTCATCACCGTCAAACTTAATAATACCGTGGTTCATATTATGCATGCCTTCCATGTGACGCTTGGTAAGCCCCTCTTCAATCACTGCGACCGATTCATTTTCACGTTCAACAACAAAATACTTCTCTTTTGCACCCAATGTAGTACAGAAAAAGGTTGTTCCCGCAAGGAGAAGAGAAAGGAGATAGTTCATTAGTTGATCCTTGTATAAAGTAAATAAGCTCTATTGTACTGAAAAATCTCTAACAATTCTGTTGACATCTATCAATTTTTTCTTCTTGGAGAAACAGCGGACAAAAACGATCTGCCACATTCCTTGATGTTAATCAAGACGAAAATACTCCTATTCAGATATATTGCGACAAAGTATGATTTTAATATAGGAAAAATAAATATGAAACTCTTTTATCTATTGCTCGGACTTACCCTGCACAGTACACTTTTTGCCGATGTGGAAGCAGGGAAAAAGGTATTTGCCGCCAACTGTGCCATCTGCCACACTACCAATGGAGGAAGCGCTCTGGGACCAGATATGAACCTGGTTGCTTACCGCAGACACAAAGAAGAGATTATCGCCTACGCAAAAGATCCTTCCGAACACTATAAAGTATTTGGTTACAGTGCCAATGCCATGCCAACCCTTCCACTCGAAGATCAGGAGTTCAAAGATGTTGCCGACTACATCAGTTCACTACAGCCTTTCAAAGAGTGGATGATCAAGAAAAAACCAAAAAGTTAGAACTTTATCACAACTTTAACACTTCTTCTTTTATAAGACTTGGTTCCAACAGGCTTTTGTCTTTCAACTCTATGACGCGGGCACAATCACTTTTAGCTAACTGCACATACAGCTGCACATGCACTTCATCCCCTTTTTTAAGCAGGGGAATATGGTACTTCAATATTTGTATCTCCTTGGCAGCTAGATTGTGTACGCTCCCCTCAGTTGCTTTTGCAGGCACAATAATCTTTTTACCCTGTTCTTTAAAAGAATAGGCAAAATATCCTTGATGATCTTCTCTTGGATCTTTTTTATAATTTTGCCAAATTACCTTACCATTTCGTATCATCTGAATTTTGAGAAATTTTGCCCGTGCAGGTTGAATAATGAGAGGATGTTCCATTTTATTGGTTAAGGTTATTTTCAGCTTCTCCTCCTTGACATCAATCCCAATATCCACACCGGTTTTTCTAAATGCCTTATCATGAATACCACGAAAGCGGTGGCTGACATGGTGTCCTCTTGCACGTTTGTCCATCTTCTCTGCACCACCTTCCTCTTCAGGCATATGGCATTTAATGCACCCAAGACTGTTTTGTTGTTCATTCATAGCATCAAAAATGGTTACATTGTTATCATTGCGTTTGTGTGAGTGACATCCGGTACAGACATTTTTGGCGTATATAGGATTAAAAACTGATGAATGCTTGTCACTTTCATCCGGATTATTTAATCTTCCATAAAGTGTAGGCTTATAATTCCCTGCCTGCCTGGCTTTGATATTGATATTGAATTTGTGTGCCTTTTTGACATAAGCTATCGTATGGCAAAAATAGCACGAGACTGCATCCGTATGTGTTCTATTGCGTTTATCTGGTCGTGCTTTTCCCTCAATTAGATCACCCATATTGTCTGCCATAGGCATATGACAGACGGCACATACATATTTTTTCGGATCTGCCCTATCTGCTATCCTTCGATGAAGTTCATTATTGAAGTAACCTTGGGAATGCTGAGAAGCTTGAAACTCTTCATATATCTTTTCATGACACTCTTTGCAAGAGTGGTTATCCATGTATTCACTTTTTGCCAATAACTGTAACTGCAATATAAAAAGAAAAAAGAGTATAGATCTCACAAGAACAACTTTATGAAGTTTGAATGATTACGAGGGAAATCTCAAATTTAAAAGGAGACTAATCTTTTAATAAGAGATTTCCCACCTGACCATAAAAAGAGCGAGGTGAGAGACCTATTCTCTCCCTCTGCTCTCCACCAGAGCATTACGCTCCCGGTACGTGCTGTCTATGCTCGACAGAATAGGTAAATGTAGGCGTAGTCAGGTTTTCAATATATTTGATGAACTCACCTGTTTCAGAATCATAGATACCGATACGACCTGTCGTCCACTCAGAAATCATTGTCCATTTGCCATGATTTGCAGGCTCTGCATGCAATAGTCTAGGCTGCACGGGATCTTTTACTTTAGGACCGTGTTTACCTTCGGCAACCGGCGGCATAAGTTTCTCATTGCTCACCTTTGAGGCGACTTCGTTTACAGGTACTTTCTCATACTGTGTTGCATCCCACTCTTGCAGGACTTTGCCGGTTTTGGCATCGATGAGTTGCCCCTTTTCTTTGCCTACCTTAATAATGCGATCCGTCTCTAGTGTTTCTTTGTTGATCAGGTGTACTTCATTATACTTTTCAGGCTTTCCAAGTACACAATCTGACCAGATCCACGGTGTATGAGGAGAAGTTCCCACAAACAGACCGCCTCCTGCAGTTTTAATCTTCTTGACTACTTTCCAGCCCGGAGAATCCCAGACCACAACTGAACCAAAGTTCATAGAGTTGGTTGCATTAAGCTGTTTACCCATCTTTTTGTTGAACCAGCTTGACCCTTGTCCTGGATGCGGCTTGGATTTCTCTCCTGTATAGACTTTCGCTGCCAACGCTTTGGTTTTAAAGTCAACAATACCCATAAGGTCAGAGCCCTGAGAAGCAATCTGGAAATATCGTCCAAAATCTTCACCCTCATTTTCATTCAGGAAACAGTCATGGAGTATCTTACCGATATTTGGCACATCACCTACGATAGGGAATCCCTCTTTAGAGTAGTCGATAATATATGTATGTCCAGCATCTTTTAGTGCCATCGCAAAGTATGGTCCATATGGCGTATCTGCAATACCGGCAACACGTGATGGTCCAATCTGTCCGTCAGGATCGATAACACGACTGGTATCGTACGCTTTAAGCGGCTCTAACGTATGTGCATCACACAGTACTGCACCACCCGGATTATAGTTACCTGCAAGAATATATTTACCATCCGGTGAAACTGCCAGTCCTCTTGATTCCTGTCCTACCTGAGTCGAAGCAACCGCCGGCTGACCCGGTGCACCGATATCAAACATCGTCAATCTGCCCGAACGGGAGATAGAGTATGCATAGCGAGGCTCATGCTTGTTTGTTACAGTAACGTGTACTGCAAATCCTGCCTTGTGACGGGAAAGCACCTTGCCATTGGTCGAATCAATAAAATCGACCAAAGAAGCATCTCTTTCTGTGGCAAATGTGATATCTTTTACATTTTTCACTTCCGCACCCTCATATTTGAGGTTGCCATCTTTATCTACTGGATATTTTTTAGCAAGTGCTTCACGGTCAGCCAACTTCGTCCACGTCTGCTTGACTTTGTCCAGATCAAGTTTCAATTCAACCGTATTTTTCCAGTCCATCAGCCAATCGACCATACCGGCGGCATCATCTTTGCTGAATTTGTCTTTCCATGCCGGCATCGCCGTATTTTCTCTACCATTTAAAATCGTCTCTACTAAAAATTCACGGTTTTTCTTCTTTAGTGCCGCTGGTCTGAGATCCGACCCGACACCACCTTGGTGGATCGGTCCATGACACCCTTGGCACTCTCTCTCATATACTTTGGCAAAATCCATCTTGGACGTACCTGCCATTGCTAGTGTAGCAGCGACACTTGTTACTGCTGCCAGTCCTAAAAGTCTGTTCCATTTCATAATCTTTCTCCTTTTATACACCAGCCCATATAAAGGCGTTGTGTTCATGATTCTATTACCGATTTTTCGATAGAATCTCAAGTCTCTTTTGATGACACATATTGAGGGCTCTACCCAAGCCCTCATTTATTTTCGCACTTTTTCAATGCTTCTTTAAGTATAACACCTATTTTCTTAATCAATTTTTATGATTTCAATCAAAAAAACTAATCTATTTATTTTTTACCCTCTAATTTTTTCTTTTCATCATAATAGATCCAAATCATCGGCAAGATGATCAGTGTATGTAGGAAAAGGGTCAGGGTCATAGGTCCTTGATTGAGCCATCCGAAAAAACTAGGTACCACATCTGTAAATTGTTCAAATAACATTTTGTACTCCTCTATTCTTTGATAGGCAGTACAGCAAAGCTGCACAGCCTCTAATCTAGGTACTGCTCTATGCAGTTGCCACCATTGCCTCTTCTGCCTGTTCTACCTTGCCGATAGTCAAAAGATCCCAGACAAGATAGATAAATCCTACAAATGTAATCACACCCATAATCAATCTCCATGCCTGAGCTTGAACATACCAAGGAAGATCCTGAGCGGCGAAAAATGCATTCCATCCAGCTCCTAGTTCAGCTCTTTCGACCAATACCTGCTCATAACCGGCGATCGTTAAAGCCACAGTCATTCCCAGCACTCCGAAAGTGATCAAAAAGATCGCCATTTTGGACTTAAACGTAGCACGTAGCTGTTTGATACCGTATGCTTCCTGAATACCAAGATACATCATCCCAATAAGGATCGTAGCATAGGCACCAAAGAATGCCAAGTGTCCATGTGCTGCTGTAAACTGTGTACCGTGTGTATAGATGTTAACCTGTGGCAGAGTATGAAAGAACCCCCAGATACCCGCACCAAGGAAGTTTCCAAACGCGTTAGTAACAATCCATGCCATAGCAGGACCGTTTTTGACCACTGCTCCAGCTTCACCTTTTGCTTTCGCGATGCCCTGTTCTTTACCCCAATCATAAAGGACATGCACAAACATCGCAACCAGAGGTACCGGCTCAAGTGCAGAGAAAAGTGCACCGATCTCCCACCAGTATTCCGGTGTACCGATCCAGAAGTAATGGTGTCCCAGACCCAAGATTCCTGAACCAAAGAGCATCAGTACTTCAATCCAAAGCCACATCTCAACGATCTCACGTTTGGCATTGATGATCTTGATAAGCGCATACGCGGCAAGTGCACCGACAAAGACTTCCCATGTCGCTTCAACCCAAAGGTGAATAACCCACCACCACCAGAATTGATCCATAGAGATATTATCTGTGAAAAACATCCCAGCAAGATAAAGACCTGCCAATGCCATGAGGTCAGCAACCATCACAGTCATGATTCCTGTCTTTCTACCTTTCATATAGGTAGCAAACACATTCCAATAAAAGATAAGTACCACAACCACGATACCGATATCTGCCCATCTGGGTGCCTCAAGATACTCACGCCCTTCATTGATGAGCCAGATCGTACTCTCTGTACCTGGCCCTACCTGAATCAGTATATAGACCAAGACAACCACAGTTACCGCTGCTGTCAAAACCCAAAATGCCAGTTTTCCCAGCCCGATACCGACAGTCTCAATCCCTGTTTCATCCGGAAGCATCAAATAGACTGACCCGATCATCGCATAGAGCATCCAGACGACCAGAGCATTGATGTGTACCATCCTGGCTACGGAAAAATCAAAAATCTCAAACAGAAATCCAGGATAAACAAACTGAATTGCAGCAATAAGTCCCATAAGAAGCTGTGCACCAAAAAGGATAATAGCAACCCTGAAATACATCATTGCCAACTTTTTGGATTCACTTCCTTCAAATTGATTTGTCTTAATACTAGTGAGCATTGGTGCCTCCTGTCTTAAATTGTTCCACCGTCTTAGAGAAGTTTCTCGGGAAGCCGTTGGTATCGATACTACTCATATGCTTTAAAAATGCAACTAATCCCTTAGCCTCATCAGCCGTGATACCCAAGTCCGGCATCATACGTGCATGCGTAGGATACTGGGATGGATGCTGGAGAAACTCTGCCATAGCCTCTTCAACTGTATTCTTCCCTGTCATCGCCTGAAGCGGCCCTCCCTTTTGCCATGCTTTATCCAGCCATGCTTTGGTTAGATCAGGTGCATAATAAGCTCCATTTCCAAGCAAAGTATGACAATTCATACAGTTCTTTGCCTGAGAAGTCAGTTTTCCAAGATGCAATAACTCCGCTGCCTCTTGGGGGTTCCACTCTTTTCCAAAAAAGAGTTCTTTCTTTCCTATAACAGGTACCTCATGTCCCCGTTTTTCATCCATCTTATAATTAATATGGTAATTAATTACCGTAGGTGCTGGTACCCTGTTGATCTCTTTTTGCTGTGCTACAGCCTCTTTGAGCTCCTCATCTGTCCCCATTCTGATCTGCCCCAGTGTATCAAATGTCAGCCAGATCAAAAGTATGGTTGCAAAACCTGTCACCCATCCTGCTGAACGGCGCCAGAATGATATACTGGTCCATACTGACTTATTTTCATTTGCCATGTATCCTCCTTTTCCTCGTTAGTAAACTACCAAATAGCTTCGAAAGTATCCAGTGTTAATTTTTTTTTGTATCCTGCACAGCTTCATCTGTATCTTCATATCTTTTTTCAGCCTCTTCTATCAAATAAAAATAGAGATGCGGAATAAAAAGATAGACCAGCATCGTCACCATCAATACTTTCATCGTAAAATGATTACTATGGATCAATACAGCGAAGTCATACAGGAAATATGTCTGCAATGCCCAAAATAGATATCCAACAGGCATCCATCTTTTGGAAAAGTAACCCATTTTGGAGAGTGTGATAATTGCTGCATACCCCACTCCAAAGACAAGCACAAGTGTTGATTCTATGAAAATAGGAAGAAATTGATTCATTGCTATTTCCGGTCTTACCAACAACGTCTCCATCATCTGTCTCCTGTTGATTATCTATTTGCCAAAGACCTTGAAAAGTATCCAGGGCATAAAGTATTATGACTTTTTCAGAATGTGAAGAGATTGATATGCATCAAGAATAGAAATAAAGATAATCAAAATTTCTTATAAAAATAAGTAAAAATAATAAATCTGTCATTTGACAATACATCTTGCAATAAAAAAGGGTCTTGTATAGTAAGAAGATACAAAATTGTTATCTTTTAGCTTCCACCCTTTAGAGCGTTGCACAATCACACTTTGTGCCATTTTTCTCTGCATACGGCTTTCACAAACAATAGGTCTGTCTTGCTCAAACGCTGTTTTGACCTCTTTCATACGTTTGATGGTGATCCAGTAGTGTCCGGCGATCATCAATGCCAAGACAATAAAAACACCGGTTATGCCTTTTTTTACTGCCCCCTCACTCATAAAAGGTCGTGTTGTCACATAAAGTGTTATCAGTAAAATGATTCCTCCCAAAATTAGATATGCACCCTCAAGATAAAAAAACTCTTTCATAACTTCCGCCTTTGCTAAAATATTTTTTAAGATAAATTATCATATCATAGCCACTATATAATTGCTATTGATATTCATCAACTCTTTCTTCACCAAAAGGCTTTATACTACATAACAAAACAGACGAGGAACCTCATGCAATCAAAATCATGGAACAGATATCTCCCCATAGCACTTTTTTTCGCATTTCTTTTTGCCGGACTTGTTGCCTTTTTTCAAAGTAAACCCAGCCCCAAAAATGCCCGTATCTACAAAGCAGTAAAACAATACAGTCCTTATTATCTGGATAAGCGATTCGGTGGATTAACTATCAAGAGTAAAAATGATCCGGAATTTAAAGAGAAACCGACTAATCTTACTCTATTTGAAGAGTTTGAAAGACTGGAAAGAGAATGGGCGAAAACACATCTGCACATAGAAGGAAATAGCTTGCTTATTCTCGATAACAATCGTTCTGTTAAGACAAAAATTCCGCTGCAAAAAGCAGATGAGCTGGAGTTTCTCCATCGCTACTACAGGATATAGTCATGCTAAATATTGTTCTTGTACTTGTCTTCAGTATCGTCATGCTGCTTTTTATGGCTTACCCCTCAATGAAAATCGCAGATTGGCTCGAAGCCCATCATATCACTCCTCCCTCTTGGCACCGATGGCTGGTCATTCTCCTCACTATCCTACTCTCCTTGATGATAGGACTCTTCCTTAAATATGCATAACCCATTATTAACACCATTTTGGATAAAATAATCCATTCATTTTATAAGCCGGACAAAAGCCGGCAGCACTTTTTGGAGCAAACTCTATGAACAAAGCAAAATATATCTGGATGGATGGCGAACTCACCCCGTGGGATGATGCGACCGTCCACGTCCTCACACATACACTCCATTACGGCAATGGTGCGATCGAAGGCACCAAAGCCTATAAAACAGTCGATGGAAGATGCGCGATCTTCAAACTCAAAGAGCACACACAGCGACTGCTCAACTCGTCGAAGATGACCCTGATGGATGTCCCCTATACACTTGAGGAGCTCAACAAAGCACAGATCGAACTCCTGCAGGCAAACGAACTCTTCGAGGGTGCCTATATCAGACCGCTCGTCTATCTCGGCTATGGGGTCATGGGTCTCTATCACAAGGATGCTCCGGTCAAGGTCTCCATCTCCGCATGGGAGTGGGGTGCCTATCTTGGAGAAGAGGGGCTCAAAAAAGGGATACGCCTCAAGATCGCATCCATGACCAGAACACCCAACACTTCAGGGATGGGCAAAGCCAAAGCGGTCGCCAACTATCTCAACAGCCAGATGGCAAAGTTTGAAGCGGTCGAAGCAGGCTACGACGAGGCATTACTGCGTGACGACCAGGGTTATATTGCCGAAGCGTCAGGAGCCTGCTTTTTCATGGTACGTGACGGCAAACTGATCACACCGCCCAATGACAACTCATTGGAGTCGATCACACAGGCAACTGTGATCGACCTCGCAAGAGACATGGGTATCGAAGTGGTTAGACGCCGCATCACACGTGAAGAGATCTATATCTGTGATGAATGTTTCCTTACCGGTACCGCAGCCGAAGTCACTCCTATCCGTGAGGTCGATGCGAGAATCATCGGTAATGGTGCCAGAGGGCCTATCACAGAGAAGTTACAGACAGCCTATTTTGATGTCGTTGCGGGCAAAAACCCGAAATACATCCAGCATCTCACCTATATCAACTAAGGATAGACCATGCCAGCAGATATGAACGACTATTTCAAAAAGAAAAAACCAAGTAACGGGGGTAACAATACCCCCACACCGCCAAGCTTCGAGAACCCTTTTGCCAATATGCCCAAAGGGGTTCCTTCATGGCTGATCGTGGCTGCTGTCATCATCATCGCCTTTTTTATCTTCAAACCCTTTACGATCATCAATTCAGGCGAAGTCGGCATCAAGGTCACGACCGGTAAATTTCAGGAAGAGCCGCTTACACCGGGTCTGCATTTTTATATCCCGGTCTTTGAGAAGATCATCCCTGTCAATACCCGTGTACGTATGATCACCTACTCCAACGAAAACAAGCAGATACTCAGTGACGGATACAGCCGCTACGAAGGCGGTCTGCGACGAAACCCGGCTATCCGTGTCATGGACAGCCGCGGATTGGGTGTGGATATCGATCTTGCCGTACAGTATCACCTCAGACCCGAAAGCGCTCCCAAGACCATCGCTACCTGGGGTACCGCATGGGAAGACAAGATCATCAACACTAAGGTACGTGAGATCGTACGTGATGTCATCGGTAAATACGCAGCAGAGAACCTCCCGCAAAAGCGTACAGAGATCGCCAAAGAGATCCAGGATCGCGTACGCAAAAAAGTAGAAGCGATCCCAGGAAAACCTGTCGTGCTCGACTCTGTTGAGCTGAGAAATATCGAGCTGCCATCCAAGATCAAGACCAAGATCGAAGAGCTACAGGCTGAAAAGCAGAACGTCATGATCGCAGAGCAGCAAAAAGAGAGAGCAAAGCGTGAAGCAGAAAGAAAAGCAGAAATCGCACGTGGTGAAGCCCAAAAACGCCGTATCGAAGCGCAGGGTAAAGCAGACCAGATCCGTATCGAAGCAGGAGCACAGGCAAAAGCCAACGAGATCATCGCCCACTCCCTGACAGACAAACTCCTGCAGATGGAGCAGATCCATACACAAGGCAAATTCAACGACGCTCTCAAGGTCAACAAAGATGCCCAGATCTTCCTCACCCCTGGCGGTGCAGTACCCAATATCTGGGTCGATGCCAAAGGCAAAGAACAAAAAGCCATCTCAGTAGAACAATAAATCAGTGAAGAGTGAAGAGTGAAGAGTGAAGAGTGAAGGTAAGCGTTTCAAAGAAACGCTACTTTCTTGAACACTGAACGCTGAACGCTGAACGCTGATAATTTCGGAGAAATTATCATGACCATCGACTGGAAAAAAACCCCCCTCATCCCCGCTATCGCACAAGATGCTCAGACCAATGAAGTGTTGATGCTTGCCTATATGAACAAAGAGGCATATGAGTTGACGCTCTCAACCGGCTTCGCACACTACTTCAGCCGCTCCAAACAGCGCATCTGGAAAAAGGGTGAGAGCTCCGGGCATACACAAGAGGTCAAGGATCTGCTGCTCGACTGCGATGCCGATACTGTTGTACTCAAGATCAAGCAAAACGGAGTTGCGTGCCATACCGGACGCAAAAGCTGCTTCTTTACCTCTGTGATGCAAGAGAAGGTGATCTTGGACAAAGAGGTCGATACAGATGCTATCTACGGTGTCGTAGATACCCTATACCATACCATCTTGGAGCGCAAAAACGCACCGGCAGAGCAAAAGTCATGGACAAAAAAACTGCTTGACGACAAAGCACTCATGCTCAGCAAGATCACCGAAGAGGCACAGGAAGTCGTCGATGCCATCGACCATGAGAGTGACGAACAGGTCATCTACGAGTCTGCCGACCTGCTCTATCACACCCTCGTAGGACTCGGCTACCGAGACATCTCACCTGACAGAGTCAAACAGGAATTGGCACGTAGATTTGGTATGAGTGGTATCGAAGAGAAAGAGAGTAGAAAAAAATCGTAGGGTGCTATCCCCCGACAGCACCATTTTCATATCTTACAAGCGTTAATTAACACCCTCCAGCACAGCCTGGGGTGTCAGCATTGCCTCCGGCGAAGTAGTTGCCGTCGAAACTTACCAGTGAGTAGGTTCGGTCACGCCCGAGCGCATCCACCAGTCCGTCGATAGAGAGGAATCCAAGCGAATCCGCCCCTATCTTCTTAGCGATCTCATCGACACTGTGGCTCGCACTGATCAGCTCTGCCTTGGTAGGTGTATCGATCCCGTAACGGCAGGGGAATTTGATCTCCGGGGCTGCAATACGCATATGTACTTCAGCTGCACCTGCCTCTTTGAGCATCTTGACGATTTGTCGGGAAGTTGTCCCTCGAACCAGTGAATCATCGATGATAGCAACACGCTTGCCTTCGATAAGATGCTTGATCGGAGAGAGCTTCAGCTTGACCTTGAGATCTCTGATCGCCTGTGTCGGTTCGATGAAGGTACGACCCACATAGTGGTTTCGCACGATCCCCATCTCAAACGGCACACCCAACCCTTCGGCATAGCCACGTGCTGCTGCCACACCGCTATCTGGCACAGGGAGTACCAGATCGACCTCTGCGGGCACCTCTTTGGCAAGCTGTTTGCCCATGGACAAACGTGTCTCATAGACATTCTTGCCGTCGATAATCGAATCGGGTCTGGCAAAATAGATATACTCAAATGCACAGGGGTGATAGTCGGGTTCAAATATCTGTTCAGAAACCGGCTCCTTGCCCTCTTCAAACGTCAACATCTCTCCGGGTCTGACATCACGGATGAACTCTGCACCGACCAGATCAAGTGCACAGGTCTCAGAAGCGACGATCCAGCCGCCATCTTTGAGCTTGCCAAGACTCAGCGGTCTGATACCGTAACGGTCACGGATCACAAACATCTTCGAACGGCTCTGTATCGCCAGACAGTATGCCCCCTCGATCTTGGTCAGCATATCTTTGATACGGTCAACCAGTGAATCCTTTTGGGATTTGGCGATGAGATGGATGATATTTTCCGTATCCATGTCAGTCTGAAATATCGCACCTTTGTCGATCAGCTCATTGCGTACCTCTTGCTTGTTGACAAGGTTGCCGTTGTGCACTACCGAGATCTCTCCCAGTTTGTACTTGGCAAAGACCGGCTGGGCATCACCCTGCGATTCGCTCCCTGCTGTAGAGTAGCGGTTGTGCCCCACAGCACAGTTGCCGTCGAGATTTTCCAATGCCTCCTGAGAGAAGACATCAGCGACCATCCCTCTTTTTTTGTAAAGTTTGATCTTCTCGCCGTTAGCAGAAGATATTCCTGTCGCTTCCTGTCCTCTATGCTGCATCGCAAAGAGAGAGTAGTAGGCTACCGTAGAAGCCTTTTTTGCACCGAATACACCGACTATTGCACACATTACTTTTCTCCTTGAGAAAAGAGTGAAGAGTGAAGAGTGCGCCCGACCGCAGGGACAAGTGCCCTTGGGGTAAAGAGCGAAGAGTGTCGGTTTGCATTGCTTCGCAATGCTACTGTTTCAATAAAAGCGGTGCCCTGGCACTGCATACAACAATTCCTCATTCCTAATTCCTCATTCCTAATTCCTCATTCCTCATTCTATTGTTCTCATTACTCATTTTTTATATTCCAAGACAATCATTAATACTATAGAAGCCTGCTGGTTGATCAACCAGCCATTTCGCTGCTCTGATCGCACCCTTGGAGAAGGTCTCTCTGCTGGTTGCCGTATGGTTAAGCTCGAGATATTCACCGTCATTATAAAATCCGACTGTATGCCGCCCGACGATATCCCCTCCGCGCAACGCCATCACAGCGATCTCATCCTTGCTTCTTGGGCCTATCTGCCCATCTCTGCCGCTGACTCTCA
>JALWKQ010000089.1 GCA_027081395.1 Sulfurovum sp.
GCAACATGTCGGTGTTGTGCCTGCTGCATCTCCTGAAGTGCCAGTATAGACAGATAGAGTGATGATACATTGTATGCAAGCTGCTCTTTTGTTAGTATCAATTTACTTTGAGCAAGTTCTGCTGCAAGAGCATCTATCTCCACCTGTCTTGTCTGCGCAAAACCCGTGAAAAGAGGCACTGTGTACATCACCCCCGTCCCAAAAAGATCCTTTGTTGTCGGTACACCTGTTGGGTCGGTCAAGATACTTGCAGGCGTAAGGGGTGCCAGTGTTCTTGGAAGGTTATAATGCGTATAGCTGCCCACCAGATCAATGTTACCCATGCGTGCAGCCTTACTCTCTTTGCGTCGTGCCTGAGCCAATGCTATCTGTGCTTTGCTCTTTTGTACCACCGTACTATGCTCCAGACCATATGCGATCAGCTTATCTATAGTGAGTGCTTTTGAGAATAGATTGGGAGAAAAAAGTGAAAAAAACAGTGTAGCTATCAATAGATTTTTCATCATTGCCCTACTTCCTTTAAATAATACAAAGTATAGCCTATTGTTATGAATTGAATATGAATTATTTTTTGAATGTAACAATTATGAAGAGAGAAAAGAAAGAAGAAACCTGTACAGTAGCGACATACCTTATCAGCTAAAATAGGTGTAGGGGATACAATATCTGCATACTCAAAGTATACAGATATCAAAAGAAGTTAGAGTTGCGGACCTGCGGATGCGAAGTCAAACTCGCCGCCTTTGTCATCATAGCGGTGGAAGTTTTCCTGGAACATTTTGGCGAGTTTGGCAAGCATCGCATCATATTCTGCCTTGTCTTCCCATGTATTTCTCGGGTTGAGTACAGTGTTGTCCTTTACACCCTCAAGCGCTTTTGGAATCTGCAGGTTGAAAGTCGGCAGTGTCTCAAATTCGGCACTGTTGATCGAGCCGTTGAGGATACCGTTGATGCAGGCACGTGTATCTTTGATACTCATACGTTTGCCCACACCGTAAGGACCGCCTGTCCAGCCGGTGTTGACGAGATAGACATTGACCCCGTGCTCGTCGATCTTCTTGCCAAGCAGTTCGGCATATTTGGTTGGATGCAGCGGCAGGAATGCCTCTCCAAAACATGCAGAGAAGGTAGCAACAGGCTCTGTGATCCCTCTCTCTGTTCCGGCGACTTTTGCCGTATAACCGCTGAGGAAGTAGTACATCGCCTGCTCTTTGGTCAGCTTGCTTACCGGAGGAAGCACACCGAATGCATCAGCAGTCAGGAAGATGATGTTGTTTGGGTGTCCTGCCATCAAATTGTCTTTGTGGTTCTTAATATGCTCGATCGGATAGGATACACGTGTATTTTCTGTTTTGCTGCCGTCAGAATAGTCTACATTACCATTTTCATCGGCTACGACATTTTCTAAAAGCGCATCTTTGGTAATAGCACCATAGATCTCCGGCTCGGATTTCGGATCGAGGTTGATCACTTTGGCATAGCATCCGCCTTCGAAGTTGAAGACACCATGTTCATCCCAGCCATGCTCATCATCACCGATAAGTGCACGCTCAGGATCTGTTGAGAGTGTTGTTTTGCCTGTTCCGGAAAGTCCGAAGAAGAGACAGACATCTCCCTCTTTGCCTACATTGGCAGAACAGTGCATAGAGAGCTTGCCTTCCAGAGGAAGCCAGTAGTTCATCATGGAGAAGATACCTTTTTTCATCTCACCACCATACCATGTACCGCCGATGACCAATTCATTCTCTTCGATGTTGAATGCGACAAATACATCGGAGTTGAGCCCATGTTCCTTGTAGTTTTCATCGACTGCTTTACAGGCGTTGTAGACAGTAAAGTCAGGCTCGAAGTTTTCAAGTTCCTCTTCTGTGGGACGGATAAACATGTTTTTGACGAAGTGTGCCTGCCAAGCCACCTCAGTGATAAATCTGACAGAACGTCTGCTCGACGGGCTTGCGCCTGCATAGACATCTGTTACATAGATATTTTTGCCCGAGAGTTGCTTGAGTGCGATCTCTTTGAGATCATCATAGACCTCTTTTTTGATCGGTCTGTTGACATCTCCCCATGCGATATGTTGATTTGAAGGGGGCTGATCGACAAAATATTTGTCTTTTGGACTTCGCCCAGTGAAGATACCGGTATCACACATCGCTGTGCCTGATGTAGAGATCTTGCACTCTCCCCTGTTGATTTCATGCGCTTGCAACTCGTCATAACTTAAATTATAATAGACATCCTGAATGTCTTTCAATCCTAGTTTGTCAAGTCCGTTGGGCCTTTTGGTACTCATAGTATCCTCTTTTGTTTTCTTATGAAGTTGGTGTATGCTAAAGCATAATTTAAAGAAAAAAATTTTCCTTAAACTATAATCTAACTATACAACCGATAGAGTAAGAAAACCCTTACCCCATCAGTATATTTATCAATTATTTAAAGATTGACAACAGGACACCTGCCGCTACTGCCGAACCGATAACACCGGCGACATTCGGACCCATCGCATGCATCAAGAGGATATTGCCCGGTCTTGCATCCGATCCTACCTTACTGGCAACACGTGCCGCCATCGGTACTGCAGATACACCTGCCGCACCGATCAGCGGATTGATCGGTTCTTTGGAGAACTTGTTCATCAGCTTTGCCATCAGGACACCTGCAGCCGTACCCGCAGCGAACGCCAAGAGACCGATGACCATGATACCCAGTGTTTCAGCGACCAAAAACTTGTCTGCCTGCAGTGTCATTCCTACCCCAAATCCCAGGAAGATCGTGACCACATTGATCAATGAATTTTGCATCTCGTTGGAGAGTCTGTCAACCACCCCGGACTCTTTGGCGAAGTTACCAAAAGCGAAAGCACCCATAAGCGGTGACGCATCCGGCAAAATCAACGCAATCATCATAATAACAACAAGAGGGAAGATAAGCTTCTCAAGTCTATGCACCTTACGTCCCGTCTTCATCACGATACGGCGCTCCTCTTCTGTTGTCAGCGCTTTCATGATCGGAGGCTGGATGACAGGTACCAGTGCCATATAGGAGTATGCTGCAACGGCAATGGCACCAAGCATCTCAGGTGCAAGTGCAGAGGCAATGAAGATAGATGTCGGACCATCGGCACCACCGATGATCGAGATTGCAGAACACTGTTTGAGTGTAAAGTCAACAAAACCTGTATATTGTGAAAGTGCTGCGGCACCCACCAATGAGCCGAAAATACCGAACTGCGCCGCACCGCCAAGCAATGCAGTTTTTGGGTTGGCAAGCAGAGGCCCAAAATCGGTCATCGCCCCAACTCCCATAAAGATCAGCAGGGGGAAAAACTCATTGGCGATACCCATATTGTAGATGATACCCAGCATACCATGGGGGCCTGTCAGGTCTGCAACAGGAATGTTGGCAAGCAGCCCGCCGAAAGCGATAGGGATCAAGAGCAGAGGTTCAAATCCTTTTGCAATAGCGAGATAGAAAAGGATAAAGACGATAATAAACATGATCGCCCGTCCCGCACCCTCATAAAATGCCTTACTTGGGTCTTTCGGATTGAGCATTGCATAGATACCCGTCGTCGTCACAAAACTTTTAAGAAGTTCGACAACACTCTTCGATTGGAAGTTTGCTGCTTCCTCAGCATGCAGCTGTTCGGATGTCATGTGTACTTTCTCGCCCTCACCATGTGAGCCTTCCGCTGCATGTGCAACGGTCAGAAATGAGAAAGCAAACATCAAAGTAAGCAGTAGATGTTTGAGTTTCATCGATTACTCCATTGTCGCCAAAAGTTGTCCGTCAGCGACAGTGTCATTGACGTTGACATTGATCGATGCGATCTTGCCTGCATGTGGTGCAGCGATATCGATCTCCATTTTCATCGCTTCAAGGATCATGATCTTCTCACCCTCTTCTACCGTATCGCCCGGATTTTTCAGGATCTTCCATACATTGCCAGGTGTTTGTGAATGAATCTCTATCTTGCCTACACCGTTCGCTGCTACCGGTGCTTCTTCTGCAGGTGCGGTTGTCGGTGCCGCTTCTGAGATCTGAATATCCGCATCACCCTCTGCTACCTGTACACTGTACTTCTTACCATCGACTACTACTGTATAATTTCCTGCCATATCTGCTTCTCCACTGTTGTTTTGTTTACCTTTTCTTACCATCAGAGGGCTCTCCCCTTTGAGGAACGCTATACCTTTCTGATCACAGGCTGCTGCGATAAAGACATTCTCTTCAGTCGCTTCAAGCCCCTCATCTTCAAGTACCTTTTCCCAATATGCGATCGACTTTGTCTCATCTCTGTCTGCAATATCGAGCGGATTTTCACTGGTCGGCTCAAGATCAAGCTGCTTGCTTGCAAGCTCTACGATCTCAGGATCCGGTGCAACCGGTGTTCT
>JALWKQ010000090.1 GCA_027081395.1 Sulfurovum sp.
ATATCCTTACTGATTGGATCACCAAAGGTGAGTATGACCTCACCAGCAGAGAGCTTGTACAGACGGAGTCTCCTGCGATGGATATCCTCAAAAGTTCCAATATCGAGCGTATCATGTATGACAAGTTCGGAGCAGCACGTACCAAAGTATTGATGGAGGCACTCTCAACAGAAGGGAAATTTGTATTGACAGAGGAGGAACTCGCATCGTTAAGAGAGGATTTCGATGCAAGCTTTGCAGATGACCAGACCTGTGAAAATGTGATTGGAAAGTATGCCAAAAAAGGCTACATTATGGATCCACATACCGCGACATGTATGGGTGCCTACCAGAACTTACGTGAAAAACCGCTCAAGACAGTGGTATATTCTACAGCAGAGTGGACGAAGTTCTCTCCTGCAGTAGCGAAAGCTTTGGGTTATCATGCCAGCGGTGACATCGATGCGCTCAAATGGGTCGAATCACATGCCGATGTCTCGGTGCCTCCGATGATACGGGAACTCTTCAACAAACCGGTGGTTCACAAGACGGTTGTGGCAAAAGAGAAGATCAAAGAGGAGATGCTGAACTTCCTGTAAGTTCAGCATAACGTCATGCCCCGGAAAAACAGTGCTTCTATCCTGCTCCTCTCCTTGATTACCCCTTTTTTATCGTACGGAAATTCTATTGTAGACTGTCGGGTAGTCACCGGCGGAATCACTGAGTGTAATCCCTATACACGGAAAATCATTCGTGCCAAAGAGATCCGCTATGATAAAGACAGAAAGAAACTGATCGTTGACAAAACACTTCCTCTCCCTAAAAAGAGAGAGAAAATGAGAGTCATATCGGTGGCGGATATGATCGAAAAATATGTCAAAGTCGAAGAGCCTCTGCGTTTCAAGGGATCTCAGAAAAGTCCCTACGTTTTGCCAAGGCAGCAGAGTAGACAGGCTGTTTCTCCTGAAACAAAAACGAAAACGAAACAGGTGACAGTCACAAAACCTGCTGTTGTTACACCTCTCCCTAAAAAAGAAGAGAAAAAACCTTCAGTCACTCCATCTACAACCACCAAAAAAGAGTATGGTATCTATAAGGTAGAGAGCGGCGATGTGCTTGGCAAGATCGCACACAGATTCAATGTCCCTATCAAGCAATTGGCGGCACTCAATCATCTTGATAAGAAAAGTGTGTTGAAGATAGGGCAGAAGCTTAAACTGCCCATCTCTCAGGAGAAAATAGAGATACTTAAAAACGGTGAATACAAGATAGAGCCTGGAGACACCCTGATATCTATCGCCAAAAAATTCGATCTCGATCCCAAAGAGATCGCAAAATTTAATCATATGACCTCCAACACGATGATCCGTGCGGGAAAGACGATTAAACTGCCATTCCCTTATATTGTCAAACAAGCGGAGAAAGCAGCCAAAAAAGAGGCTGCAAAGAAAAAGAGGTTAGCAGCCAAGAAAAAACGTGTCAGGATGCTCAGACCCTTTGGAAAACATAGACTGCGTGTTACGGCAACTGCTTACAGTTCACATAGAGGACAGACTGACTCTACACCTTTTCTTGCTGCATGGAACAACAGGTTGCGTCCGGGTATGAAAGTCATCGCTGTCTCAAGAGATCTGTTGACACGGTATGGACTACGTAACGGCACACGTGTCAAGATAGGCGGATTGCCGGGATACTATACAGTCCGTGACAAGATGAACAAACGCTTTAGAAAACGTATCGATATCTACATGGGCACCAACCGAAGAAAAGCTCTAAGATGGGGCCGAAGAAGCGTCACGATTAGTTGGTGAGTGCCTGAGAAAAGGTGAACTGCTTCACGTTTTCTCGGCACGAAACCGAAGGCGATGTTTGCAACGAAGTTGCGAACCGGCGCAGGCTGGGGAACCTTGACGTGAACTGCTTCACGTTTTCTCGGCACGATCCGAGGAGCGAAGCGACGACAATCTCGCAGCGGAGCGAGGACAAACCGAAGCTGATGTGCGAGGAACAAGTACCAGCGCAGGCTGGGAAACCGAAGCCGACAACTCCCCCCTATCCATTTAATGCCTGCAACTCCTCTTCCAGCTCCAAGAGCTCCAGATACATTTCACTCTTCTCTTCATACACTTTTTCGAGTTCGGCGAGCTTGTTTCCGAGTTCTGTCAAGCCCTCTTTGCCGTAGCATTCCGGATCTGCAAGGCATCGGTTGATTGCATTGATCTCGGCTTCGAGTGCTTCGATCTGTGAGGGAAGTTCCTCTAGTGCTTTTTGCTCTTTGTAACTGAGCTTTGTTTTTTTCTTTGGCTTTTTATACTGCTCTTTTTTCTCTTCGGAAGGGGATGAGCTCTTGATCTCTTTTTCAAGATATGTCAACTCCTTGATCTCTTTCTCGATTTCGAGATACTCAGTGTAGGTCTGGAAAGACTCTTCTACAATACCGTTGCCTTTGAAGATGAGAAGTTTCGAAGCGATCTTGTCGATGAAATAGCGGTCGTGTGAGACAAAAAGTACAGCACCTGGAAAGGCGATCAGTTTCTCCTCAAGGATGGTGATCGTCTGGATATCGAGATCGTTGGTCGGCTCATCGAGGATCAGGCACTCGACATTTTTGGTAAAGAGCAGGGCGAGCGCGACGCGGTTTTTCTCGCCGCCGCTAAGCTGCCCGATCTTTTTGGTTAGATACTCCTCGGGAAAGAGAAAGGACTTAAGATAGGCGTAAACATGCATATGTCTGCCCTGTACATTGACATGATCACCTCCGTCGGGGCAGAAGGTCTCGATAAGGGTATGCTCGTCATTTAGCATCTCTCTATGTTGGTCGAAGTAGCCGATAGAGAAGTCGCCTTTTTTGATGATGCCGCTATCAGGCTTGATTCTGCCAAGCAGGAGTTTGAGAAGGGTCGATTTGCCCGCACCGTTAACACCGACGATACCTATCTTGTCACGTTGCAAAATGCGTGTAGAGAGATCTTTGATGAGCAGTTTATCGCCGATGGTATAGTGCAGGTGCTCGATCTCAAAGAGCATTTTACGTTTGCTCAGTCCCTTCTCTCCTTTCCAGCTCCGTTTTTCACGTTCCAACTCAACTTGCATTTTTCGGATGAGCGTCGGGTTCTTTTTTGCCTGTTCTCGCAGCTCGAAGACACGGGCCTTGCGTCCCTGATTGCGCTTCTCTCTTGCGCGGACACTTTTGCTGAGCCACTCCTCTTCATGTTGAAGCAGCTTGAGGAGGTTTTCATGCTGTTTCTGCAGTGCTTTCATACGTGCCTCTTTTTGGCTCAGATAGGCACGATAACCGCCCTTGTAGGAGATGAGCTCCTGGTTGTCTACTTCAACCACCTGTGTGGCGATTGTGTCGATGAAATGACGGTCATGGGAGATAAAAAGCAGGGTAAATTTCTCTTTGAGCAAAATCTCTTCAAGGAACTCTACCATATAGACATCGAGGTGGTTGGTCGGTTCATCGAGCAGCAGGACATCAGGCTTTTTGAGAATTAGTGATGCGAGTGCCACACGCCGCTGTTCGCCCCCGGAGAGTGAAACGACGAGACGATCTTCATAGGCTTTGAGCTTGAACTCCTGCATGACACGCTCTATCTTGTCATCGAGACTCCAGGCATTGTGGTGGTCGAGATAGGCACCCACCTCTTCAAGTTCGGCAAGCAGCTTCTTGTTGTCAAAATCTTCAGCGATCTGTACAGAGAGTGCATCATAGCGTTCTTTTGCAGCTTTGAGTGCGGTGAGTTCACTCTCTATTGCCTCTTTGACATTCAAGTGAGGCGCAAAGTGCGGCTGCTGGGAGAGCATCTCGATCTGGACGGATCTGTCTACTACCCGTTTGCCTTCCGTAGGCTCTTCCTCTCCGGTAATGATCTTCATCAGTGTCGATTTGCCGCAGCCGTTTGGTCCTACGATCGCGACACGCTCCCCCTCGCTTAGGTGAAAATCGACATCATTGAGCAGCAGTTTGAGATCATACTGTTTTTTGACATGAAAGAGATCGACAAGTGCCACGTTGTTCCTTGGTGTTTTCTTTTGATGACATTATAGCTTTTTAAGGCTTGATAAAGTTCATCCTGATATATTTCTCTATGATTGATTTGAAGGAAAAAAGATGCTGGAAATAATTGTAGGGATATATACCTTTTATGTCTTGATGAAGATCTATATCTCAGTGATGCAGATAGGGTATATCAACGATGAGAAGCGTCGCGCACCTGTCTTGATGAGTGCAGGCAAATATATGGTGGCTGCCAACTATGCGGTTGCCAAAGAGAAAGTGGCGCTGCTTGAGACATTTGTCGATTATCTGATGTTTCTCTGGTGGGTTTTTGCGGGTTTTCGATGGCTGAGCAGTTTGATCCATACCGATTCGCAGATCATGGAGGCGGTGCTTTTCTTGTTTGGTTTTG
>JALWKQ010000091.1 GCA_027081395.1 Sulfurovum sp.
CTCCGCTCCGCCTTTTGCGCATAGAGCCAGATATCATTGTCGCTTGCAAAAAAGAGGTTTTGGAAGGAGACATGATTGCGCTCAGTATGGATCTCCATACGTTTTGTATGCTCTTTGGTGCCTTTGTATCCTATAAATTCGACGTTGCCGTCAAGTACCAGCAGTTTTTTGTTTTTGTCAAAAGAGGCGCGATCCGCCTTGATGACGGCATCGTCATAGTAGACAACGATACCCTCTTTCGCTTCCATTCTCTCTTTGGTTGAATGGATCGTTTTTGCCAAGATCTCTATTTTGGATCGTGGTTGATCTGCCCATGCCATACTGTATAAACTATAGAAAATCCATACTGCAACAAGGCACAATCTACACATGTGTCTACCTTACCCTGTAGATAAAAACAATCTCATGTAGACAAAATCTCATGTGCATCAGGTATCCTTCGTTGAAAAGCGTTTGCGGCTATAGCGCCTGATAGGCGATATCTGTACGGCACTGTTTGCCGGCAAAGTGGACTTGTCCCACCAGCATATAGGCACGGTCACGCGCCTCTTTGATGCTGTCGCCAAGCCCTACGCAGACCAGCACACGTCCACCTGTCGCATAGAGCTTGCCATCCTCACCGCGGCTGACACCGGCAAAGGCGATATGGGTATTCTCTCTGACATCCTCATGATGGATCTCATCGATGATAATCTCCGCCGGAGGAGAGCTTTTGTAGGGGTAGTCTTTGCTTGCCATCACCACACCTACCGCATACTTGTCATGAAATTCGATCTTGGCATTCTTCAAATCACCTGTTGCCGCTTTGTAGAAGAGCTCACTCGCCGGGGATTTGAGCAGCGGCATCAACTCTTCGCACTCAGGGTCACCGAAACGGACATTGTACTCCAGAATGATAGGTTCACCCTTGACCACCATCACACCGATGAAGAGCACACCGGTAAAAGGCATCCCCTCCTCTTCCATCCCTTTAAGGGTCGGCTTGATCACACGCTCATCGAGTTTCCGGTAGATATCCTCGTTGACCAGAGGTGTCGGCGCATAGGCTCCCATCCCACCGGTATTGGGGCCTTCGTCATTGTTGAGCAGTCGTTTGTGATCCTGCGCCGCAGGCAGTACCACATAGTCTTTCCCGTCACATATGGCAAAAACGGAGAGCTCATAACCGTCAAGGAACTCTTCGACGACGATCTTTGTGCCCGCTTCACCAAAAGCATTGCCCGAGAGCATTTCTCCTGCCGCTTTTTTCGCCTCATCACGGCTCTGTGCGATGATCACCCCTTTACCCCCGCAAAGACCGTCCGCCTTGACAACGATAGGCGCTTCAAGCGAGTTGATAAAGCTGTAGGCATCCTCAAGAGAATCTGTCTCGATATATCTTGCCGTAGGGACATTGTGACGTGCCAAGAAGTTCTTCATAAAGATCTTGGATCCCTCAAGCTGTGCCGCTTTGGCAGTAGGTCCGAAGATCGTCAAGCCTCTCTCTTTAAACACATCGACAATCCCCTCAACCAGAGGTGCTTCAGGACCGACGATCGTCAGATCCACCCCGTTTGCCTCTGCGAAATCCGCCAGTGCATTGAAATCTGTGATATCGAGATTCTCTCCCAGCTCATCCGTCGCTCCGTTACCCGGTGCAAACCATATCTTCTCTACATTTTCATCCTGCTTGAGTGCTCTGCCTATAGCATACTCACGACCGCCGCTGCCTATGATCAATATCTTCATGCTTGTGATTCTCCCCGATAATTCATGTAAACTAATTTATTATTCAGTAGTTGCCGTGCTTGTGCGCAGAGGGTTTTCAAAAGGTTTGAAGGCGTACTCAAAAGTACATCGAAAAGCTTTTGGAAAGCCTATGCGTGCAATGACGGTAACTAATGAAGACCCGAGTGGGCGTTCTGTGTTAGTCGGCCCTAATAAGCCAACAGTGCAGGAGAGAGCCTCTCTTTAGGGGATATCTTCTCGTTCCGTTTCCGGAACTCAAACGAAGACATCCGCACACCGAGAGGCTACATGTCCCGCCAAGATTTAATGTTGGACCCCATATACAGTAGTCGCTCCACTCAGGCAAAAGAGGCGATTGCCTCTTGGGTAGATTATAACCTATTTGGGGTTAGAGGTGAGTGAAATCTCTCTTGCTTTTGCGATGCAGGCATCGATCAGGGGTCTGTCGGCTACAGCATAATCCACACCCGGAGGAAGATGCTCCAGCGTTGCCTGACCGATCACCACCGCCGTATAGCTGCTCTCCCATGCGAAGTTCTCTAAAAAACAGCGAATTGTAGAGGGTGAAGTGAAGATGATCACCGCATCTTTGGGCGGACGTTGCGACGGTGCATAGCGGACACACTTTGTCTCATAGATGATCTGCTCAAAAAGTGTGATCCCCTCTTTGGCAAGATAGCTTTTGGCATCGAACGATATCTCTTTGGGGCGCAGATAGAGAATCTTTCGGTCTCGAAATGTTTTGGCGATATCTTCACTAAGGGTTTTACCGTAAAAGTTTTCCGGCTGATAGAGAAGTCTGCCGCCTAGCGTTTCTATCATTCCCGCCGTTGCCTTGCCGATAGCGATCGAAGGATAGTTGCGCCACCTTTTGTCTATCTCATCTGCGGTGACAACCGCCTGCTTGGAGGTGAACATCAGTGTATCGCACCCCTGAAAATCAATCTGCTTCGCTGTCGTCTCAAACGAGATCATAGGTAGAGAGCATACCCCCTTCTTGGCAATCGGTGAGAGGAGATAGACAGACCGGGGCAACTCAGGACTCCTCTTGATCCATTATCTGTTTGCATGCGGCAAAGGGCGGATGTCCGTGCAGCAGTGCGTCATTGACATCTTCGTCGTCGTAGGGATCGAAGTGCGGAGTGATCACCCAGCGCTTTTTGGGCTCCAGACAGACGATCTTCTCTTCGATCTCATCCGCGATACGGTGTGCCTCAAGCAGCAGCATATTGGGACGCAGTACCATATGGAACTCAACAAAGTTGGTCGTGCCGTCTGTACGCGTTTTAAGCCAGTGGTATCCCTGTACCTCCGGATGCGAACTGATGATCTCCTTGATCTTCTCTACAATCTCTTCATCCAAAGCACGATCGAGCAGGATACCGATACTCTCGTAGATGATGCCGTATGCCTCTTTGATGATATAGATACCGATACCGATACCGAAAATCGCATCGATCCAGTCAAGCCCCGTGAACTTGACCAGTACCAGAGAGAGCAGCACCGCCCCGTTGCTCAAAAGGTCGGTCTGATAGTGTACGGCATCCGCTTTGATGACGATATTGCCTGTCTCTTTGGCGACCTTGAGCAGATAACGTACCAGAAAGAAGGTCACTACGATCGAGATAGTCATCGCGATGATAGAGGGGGTCAGCAGTGCCGTCTCTTTTTTGTGAAGTATTTTATCGATACCCTCATAGATGATAAAGAGCCCCGATATCGTAATGATCGTCCCCTCAATCACCCCGGCGATCGCTTGGATCTTTCCTTTGCCATAGGGGTATCTCTCATTAGGGGACTCTTCCGATTTTTTGATCGCGAAATAGTTGAAGATCGAAACGATTGTATCAAGGATAGAGTCGATTGCAGATGCTAGCACCGCTACAGAACCGCTCATGATACCTATGACCAGTTTGACCAGTACCAGAAAAGTAGCTACCGATGTTGATATAATCGTAGCTAAGCGTTGTGGAGAACGTTTTGTTTTATTAGAAGATGTATTCAAAAAAGTCCTTTTTCGTTCACAAAAGAGATGCCATCAGATTAATGATATCACCTCATTGATATTTGATAGTAGATCATATCTAAAATTTGATTGTATATTGAAGATATCTGTCCCAGAAAGGACAGATGGAGAAGTTTAGCTCTCTTTTTCAACCTCTTTGGCAACCTTACCCATCGTAAGCAGCGCAATACCGTCAAAGAAGAGACTCACACCTACCAAGAACCCGACTAGGAAGATAGAGCTGATCGGCCAGCCGATGATAAAGTAGAGTCCTATCGCAACTGAAAGTATACCATTGAGCAGCGAAATCCACCACATTGCAGCAGGCTTTAGCTCAAATGCCAGTGTAAATGACGCAAACGCATCCATCAGAAAATAGACTGCGAACATAAGACCCAATGCCGCTACACCCGCTGCGGGATAGATCACGATCATCGCACCCACAATAAAGAAGATAAAGGACTTGAGCCAACCAAGCCAATCTTTCTTATTGGTCTGCCAAGTATGCAGCGCCATCATAATAGCACTGAACATCAGAAGCCAACCATAAAAAATCGCTGTTGCCAATGACATTACGGCAGGATAGAACATCCCAGCCAATCCGATCAAGAGGAAAATCACCCCATAAATCTTCGAATATTTG
>JALWKQ010000092.1 GCA_027081395.1 Sulfurovum sp.
GCTCAAAGTCTCCTTTACTCTCCCCAAAGGCTCTTATGCGACAAGCTTTCTCGAAGAGATCGGAAAGTTTTCCTTAAAAGAAAAAATGGAAAAGAGATAGTTATTTCTCTTTCTCTTTATCTTTTCTCGGGATGAATTTGCCACATCCTTTTTCCGGTGTACCTCCAAAGCTTTTGACCTCTCTTGCCGTGCCGTTCTCCCAGATTACCGTACGTTGGCAATTTGGCGATTCGACACACTCTTCGTTTTTACACCCTACATCTTCGGGTACTGCCATTTTGATCTCCTTATAAAAGTAATTACAGTATCAAATAATACACAAATAACTTTCAAGCAATATTAGAGCTGGAGACTATTTTCTCGATTTTCTTTTCGAAGATTTCTTGCTACCTGAGGTTGCTTTGGTCTCATCTATACGCTTCCATGCATCACGTTTTGTGGTCTTTCGCTTTTTGCCGCGAAGCTCTCCTGCTTTGTTGGCGCCCCTCTTGGACTTGGGTCTCCTTGGGGCGATATGGTTTCCGGGCAGGAGTCTGCCTCTGGCTTTGATCTCTTTGGGGGCGAAATCGGGTAGGATCACCTCCTCGATCCTGTTGCCGAGCAGTTTGTGCAGGTCATTGAGCTGCTCGATCTCATCGGGACTCACCAGCGTGATAGCCACTCCCTCTCTGCCTGCCCTGCCTGTACGCCCTACCCGGTGGATGAAGTCATGTTTAACATGGGGGATATCATAGTTGATCACCACATCAAGCTCAGGGATATCCAGCCCTCTTGCTGCGATATCTGTGGCTACGAGTATCTGTATCTCACCTGCCCGAAAGGCATGCAGCGATTTTTTACGCTCCTGATGCATACGCTCTCCATGAAGGATACCTACTTTGTAGCCCCATTCTCTCAGACTCTCCGCTACACCGTCAGCGAGCTCCTTTTTGCGGACAAAGACCAGAACACGCCCGTAATTGTTCGCTGAGATCAGCCAGCTGAGCAGCGCATCCTTTCTGCTGCGCAGCACCGGATAGAGTCTCTGTGTGATCGTATCGGCGATCTTTCCCGGAGGATCGAGCTCTACCTGGCGAATCGGTTTGATATAGGCTTTGGCGAGCTTGACCACACGGGGGGTGATGGTCGCTGAGACGATGATCTTCTGTGCTCTGCCTGTCATACGTGCCAGGATCTTCTCGATATAGGATACAAACCCCATATCGAACATCATATCCGCTTCATCAACAACAAAGTGTTTGATCGATCTAATATCAATATGTCTTGCCTCTATATGTTCGAGGGCTCTTTGTGGTGTAGCGATCACCAGATCGACACCCCGCTCAAGCCTCCGTGTCTCATCACTGCGTTTACCGCCTCCCTGAAGCAGTACGGTACGCAAACCCAATACCTCTGCAAAAGGTTTGCTCACCTCATAGATCTGCTGGGCAAGCTCTTTGGTGGGAGAGAGTATAAAGAGTCTGGGGTAGTGGTGGGCGATCTCGGATGCATCAGGATTGATCTGCATCAGTGCCGGCAAAAGATAGGCAAGTGTTTTGCCGCTGCCAGTCTGTGCTGATGCCGTTACGCTCTCACCTTTTTGCAGGATCGGTATCAGCTTTGACTGGATTGGTGTAGGCTGTTTGTACCCCTGCTTGGCAAGCAGTTCAAGCAACACATCATTGAGTCCCAGCGAAGCAAAAGCCTCTGCCTTTTGCCTATTTTCCACACTACCCCTTTTATTTTACACTTGAATCCTCTGAATAATCATATGCAAAGGTTTCACGCGATGGCGACAAAGGAGCACTCAACCCATGCAATGGGCGCTTGCGTTTGCGACTGCCGGAGCTATCGTGTGAAACCGACGGTTTTTCAGAGATCTAAATTGCTGCTATTTTAGCCAAAAGCGTATCCAGATGCAATAGCATCATCGTATAAATCATCAATAAGTTTCAGTTAATTATGTCATAATCTAAATCTATATCAATCAAAAGGAAAATCATGCCGTTAGTCAATTTAACAGAAAAAAACTTTGAAGAGGAAGTGAGCAAATACGATATTGCCGTATTGGATTTCTGGGCACCATGGTGCGGACCGTGCCGTTCATTCGCCCCTATCTTTGAAAAAGTAGCCGGGGAGTATCCCGATATTCTCTTTGGCAAGGTCAATACAGAAGAGGAGCAGGGTCTTGCAGGCTATTTTCAGATCAGCTCAATCCCTACTGTGATCATCCTGCGGGAAAATATCGGTGTATTCCAGCAGCCGGGTATGCTGCCTGAGGAATCACTCAAAGAGATCATCGAAAAGGTCAAAGATCTCGATATGGAGATGGTACGTCAGGAAGTCGCCAAACAGCAGGCAGAACAGCAGAACGCCCAGTAGCGTTCCTGCCTCCTGTGGCAATTGCTATAGATTAATCGAATCCTCTGAATAATCATGCACAGAGGTTTCAATCCAAATTCAAATCACTGTTTTGGCGTCTGCGCTGCAGACGCATCTTGAGTTTGGCAAGTTCGCGCATATCGACATGCGCATCACTCTCATCAACGATCTCCACACCCAGGATCGTCTCGACACAATCCTCAAGTGTGACTATCCCCTCGACCTGATCATACTTGTCAAGGACAAGGAACATATGCTCTTTCTTCTCGATAAAGAGATCTAGCGCCCATGAGACCGGCACCTGCTCATTGATACGGTAGATATCTTTTTCGATATCCTTGATCAACTTGCTGTCATCTTCAAGTGCCTGCTTAAAAAGCTGCTTGGTCAGGATCATCCCTGTGACGTTGTCAATCGTGCCCTCATAGACCGGGATACGGGAGTATTTGAAAATATCAGGCTCATTCTTGATCACATCCTGGATCGTACGGTTATGCTCCAATGCAAAGACGACACTGCGCGGCGTAAGGATATCATGTACCTTGATATCATCAAGTTTCAAGATATTTTCGATGATATCCGACTCCTGCTCATCCAGCACCCCTTCATCTTCACTCAGCAATGCACTCTCCAAGAGCTCTTCTTTAGTTAGACTATGTCCCTCATCACCCTTTTTGATACGGTTGGTCACAAAAAGCGTCAGAAGAATGATCGGATAGGTAAACCAGATAAAGAAGCGGATCATATATGCTGCGATGGGTGCAAGCTGTTTCCAGTAGGTCGCACCAATAGTCTTGGGAATAATCTCTCCAAAAAAGAGGATCGCAAAGGTTAAGATCGCCGAAACCCAAAAGAGTGCTCCCGAACCAAACACCCTCTCTGCCTGTGCACCTACCGCTGCCGCACCAACAGTGTTGGCAACGGTATTGAGGATCAGAATCGAAGCGATCGACTTGTTAATATTTTGTTTATGCTGCCTTAACAACGCACCGGCTTTTGGTTTCTCTTTTTCAAGTACCGAAATAAACGGCATCGTCACAGAGAGCAATACCGATTCAAGTACCGAACAGACAAAGGAGACAATCACTGCCCCCATAAAATATATCACCAATAAATCCATAATCTTATATCATCCTTTTCTTTTCTATAGCAGTATAATGGTCGCCAGACCCAAAAATGCAAAAAATCCAACAATATCGGTCACAGTAGTTAAGATTACCGTACTACCTATAGCAGGGTCAATACCGAACTTTTTCAACGCCAATGGAATCACTGATCCGAAAAAACCTGCACTGAGCAGGTTGATGATCATCGCTAGCGCGATCACCACACCCAACATCCCTTTGCCAAACCAAATCGACGCAATAATCCCTATGATTATAGCGAAAAGCATCCCATTTGCAAGTGACAGAATTACTTCTTTCTTGATCGTCCTGAAAGCATCATGCTTTGCAATCTCCCCGAGTGCAAGTTGTCTTACAACGACAGTCAGTGACTGTGTGCCGGCATTGCCTCCCATGGAGGCGACGATAGGCATCAGTACCGCCAACGCAACATAGCTCTGCAGGGTACTCTCAAAGAGCCCAATCACCAAAGAGGCGGCGATCGCTGTGAGCAGGTTGATCCCCAGCCAGATCGCACGTGCTTTTCCAGCCTTGATCAAGTCGTCATCCTCTTCCGCCTCGTCACTGACCCCGGCGAGGTGGTACATCTGATCAGTTGCCTGCTCGCTGATAATATCGTAGATATCATCCGATGTGATACGCCCCAGCAAAATCCCCTGTTCATTAACCACAGGGATCGATGAAAGATCATACTCCTGAAACTTTTTGACCACATCCTCGATCGGCTCATGATCATAGGCTACGATCGGCTTGTATGCCTCTTCATCTTGTGCGATGTTTTCCCCTACTGTCTTATCAAAATCAAAAGTGAGCAGACTATCAAGTCCAACACCAT
>JALWKQ010000093.1 GCA_027081395.1 Sulfurovum sp.
ATCTTACCCGTCCTGTTATCCCGCTCTATCTTTCACATCTTGTTTTGGTTGTGATCGCATGGGGAGGGGTGCTCTATTATCTGTTGCGAGGGAAGTACCTCTGGTGGCTGATCGCCTCGCCGATAGTGACGATTGCGATCTTTTTGCTGCTTGAACTGCTGGCAGGATCGGGGCATGAGCTCCCTGTCATAGGGTAGCCCGTACTCTTGTCACTGTTTAAGCGCTTTCTGGTTCTCCATAAGTTCACTCAGAAATGTTTCGAGTGAATAGCGCTGTCTATACTCCGGGATCATGATATGCACGAGGATATCCCCCAGATCCGCGACGATCCACTCATCGCTCATATCTGCATGGAGGAACTCCTCACCAAGCGGTTTGAGTGCATCTTTGAGCTGATCAAAGAGTGCTTGCGTATGCTTGAGGTTGAGTGAGTTGGCAATCACCACACGGTCAGCGATATAGTCTGCATCATCGAGGTTGAATACCTCTATCTCTTCTGCTTTTTTTTCGTCAAGCAGGTTGACGATGTTGTTTATTCTTTCTTCAATGGTCATGAAGGGTTATCCTTTGTGTTTAGTTGTAATGTCCGGTTTACATCTTGTTTGATTTTGTTGTCAACATGGCTGATGTCACCCGATGTTCTTATCTCTGTAGAGCTTGCAGGTACGTTGACCTCCAGGATCTGCCAGCTTCTAAGCATGTCGGTCTTGAGGTCATACCCCTCTCTGGTGGCGATGATCCATGTGATCTCGCGGTTTAGTGCGTCAAATTGGTGCCACTTTTCAAGGGTTGACAGGTTGTCAGAACCGATGATCAGGTACCGGACATCATAGTTTGTCTTGAAATGTTTTACAGTCTCCCAGGTCGTGACACTCCGACCCTGATCCACTTCATAGGACTCAACGGATACTTTGGGTATGCCGTCAAAAAGGCTGTGACACCATTGAAGTCTCTGCCCGGCATCAGCGAGCGAAGATGTTTTGAAGGGGTTCAGGTAGGCTGGCACGATCAGCACTCGGTCGACACCGGGTAGCTTCGCAGCGGCTTGGACGATCTGTTGATGTCCGATGTGCGGCGGGTCGAAACTGCCGCCGAATATCGCTGCTACAGGCTTGGGTGTTTTAACCAAATGCTAACCTCATTTACTGTAAAATTGCACAATTTTAGCATAGTTTCACTAATAAACACTAAGGGTATACAATGGCTGTAAAAGTAGCGATCAACGGATTGGGCAGGATCGGCAGATGTGTGGCACGCATCATCGCTGACAGAGAGGATATCGAACTTGTCGCTGTCAATGCAAGTGCAAGCGAAGAGATGCTCGAGTACCAGCTCAAATATGACTCTGTACACGGTACGCGCAACGATGTAACCGTCAAAGGGGGCTATCTTGCGATAGGCAAAGACCGGGCGAAGATCTTTGCGGAGCGTGAACTGGGTAAGATCGATTTTGCTTCCACCGGCGCAGAGGTGGTGCTGGAGTGTACCGGAGCTTTCCTGACCAAAGAGAGTGTACAGCCCTATCTGGACAACGGGATTGCGAAGGTGGTCTTCTCTGCACCTGCGAAGGATGATACGGCTACCTTTGTTATTGGAGCGAATGAACAGAGCTATGCCGGTGAAGCGGTGGTTTCCAATGCCAGCTGTACGACCAATGGGCTTGCTCCGGTAGCCAAAGTGCTCGATGATGCCTTTGGGATAGAGAAGGGGCTGATGACAACGATCCACTCCTATACCTCCTCACAGCCTATCTTGGATGCCAAACACAAAAAAGACCCGCGCAAAGGACGTGCCGGTGCAACAAATCTCGTACCGACAACCACAGGTGCAGCCAAAGCGATCTCCAAAGTGCTTCCGTCCCTTGAAGGCAAACTGAACGGACAGGCGATCCGTGTACCGACACCGGATGTCTCGATGGTGGATCTGACGGTAACACTGAATAAAGCTGTCACACTTGATGAGGTCAAAGAGGCGTTCAGGCGTGCAAGTGAAGGTTCGCACAAGGGTATTCTCGGTATCGATGAGGAGTACCGTGTCTCTCAGGATTTTGTAGGAGAAGAGCTCAGCACAGTGGTACCACTCGATACAATTCAGGTAATCGGTGACAATATGGTCAAGGTGCTCTCGTGGTATGACAATGAGTGGGGTTACTCTTGCCGCTTGGTCGATATGGCAGTTTTGGTAAGCAAAAAGTAGGACGGGGCGAATGAAAACAATCAAAGATCTGGATATTGACGGAAAACGCGTATTTATCCGCTGTGATTTCAATGTACCCAAAGATGAGTTCGGCAATATCACCGACGATCGCCGTATCAGAGAAGCACTGGCAACGATACGCTACTGCATCGACAGAGAGTGCAAGATCGTGCTTGCTTCCCACTATGAACGACCGGAGCCGGGCAAGTATGAGGAGCGCTTTTCTCTAAAGCCTGTTGCCAAAAGACTCCATACGCTACTGAAGATCAAAAACGAAATTTTGATGGCAGAAGATGTGGTCGGAGAGGATGCCAAAAGCAAAGCTGACAGCCTCGAAAGCGGCGATATCCTTCTGCTGGAGAACCTGCGTTATGAAGCGGGAGAGACAAATAACGATGAATCCTTTGCCAAGGAGCTGGCATCCTTTGCCGATGTCTATATCAATGATGCATTCGGTGCCTGCCACCGCAAACATGCCTCTATCGATGCGATTACACAATTTTTTGATGCAGCACATAAGGCAGCAGGTTTTCTGATGGCAAAAGAGATCAACTTTTTCTCCAAGATGCTCGAAGAGCCTATCCGTCCTTTTGTGGCAGTAGTAGGAGGCTCCAAAGTCTCCGGCAAGCTACAGGCGATGATCAAACTGGTTGACAAAGTTGACAAGATCATTATCGGCGGCGGGATGGCGTTTACATTTCTCAAAGCTTTAGGGTATGAAGTGGGTAACTCTCTGGTAGAGGATGACCTCCTTGCAGAAGCAGAGGAGATCATGCAAAAAGCCAAGGCGCGTGGGGTGAAATTTTATCTCCCTGTAGATGTAGTCGCCGCAGCGGAATTTTCAGAGAATACGACAGTGAAATATCTGCCTGTTCAAGAGATCCCGGAGGGATGGATGGGTCTGGATATCGGACCAGCATCTATCCGTCTCTTCAGAGAAGCACTCAACGATGCAAAGACGATCATCTGGAACGGTCCTATGGGGGTCTATGAGATGGATAGATACTCCAAGGGTAGTACCATGATGTCCAACATCATCGCACAGACACATGCGACCACTGTCGTTGGAGGCGGGGATACAGCTGATGTTGTCAACCGTGCGGGTGATATCGATGAGATGACCTTTGTCAGTACCGGTGGAGGGGCGAGCCTGAAGCTACTTGAGGGCGAGAGACTCCCCGGTGTAGTAGCCCTGCAAGCCTAAAGGATAGAGATGATATATGCCGCCAACTTCAAAATGAACCATACCAGAGCAAGCACCAAAGCCTATCTTGAGGTGTTACAGGCAACATTGGCAGGCAAAAATGCGGATGACAGGGTAATTGTTTTTCCTCCGGCAACAGCTTATGATCACTATGAGGGTGACTTCACACTCGGGGCTCAGAATGCCTATCCTGCGAAAGAGGGTGCCTATACCGGAGAGATAGGTACAGCACAGCTTGAAGAGTTTGGGATCAGGACGATTTTGATAGGGCATAGTGAGCGGCGTCAGTTGCTGGGAGAGTCACAGTCGTTTGTGGCTGAAAAGTTTGCCTATTTCAAAGAGAACGGTTTTGAGATCCTCTACTGTATCGGAGAGCCGTTGCATATACGCCAACAGGGAGATGAAGCGGTGATGACCTATCTTCTCTCGCAGTTTGACGGGATCGATACCTCTTATGAGAAACTGATCGTAGCCTATGAGCCGATCTGGGCGATCGGTACGGGGCGGTCAGCAACCGTAGAGGAGATCGCTACAACCCATGAAGGACTTAAAAAGACCATTCAGAAGCCTTTGCTTTACGGTGGCAGTGTCAAGCCTGAAAATATTAGTGAGATAGCCTCTATCAGAGGAGTGGATGGAGTCCTGGTAGGTTCTGCTGCACTGGATGCCAAGAACTTTGCTACAATGATCCTCGGTTAATGCGTAGGGGCAATCCCTTGTGGTTGCCCTTCAAAAATTAAGTAGTATTTTTGTATTGATACTTCCCCTGTTAAGTGTGGGTACCCACGAGGGGTACCCCTACGGGGTGTTTGATTGATGGGAAAATAGTTCGGTTATTATTTAAACAGATCTTCCAATGCGCTGGTATCTGTGGTTTTTTCTACTTCTGTTTGAGCTGCATTTTCAGGTTGTCTTTC
>JALWKQ010000094.1 GCA_027081395.1 Sulfurovum sp.
ATCTCACTGACCCTCAAGCTATCTACATTCGGTCTGTAAACGCTTCGGTGATCGTCTGATCTGTTGCACGCTAACAAGCTCTTTGGAATGGTAGCATATTTGCTACATTTGTATTATACGAGGTGATCGGTGATCGTATTTCCCCTGATCCGCTCACCCGTATCTCTTGACAATTCCATTGATCGTCGACTGTGCCATACCCAATACTTTAGCAATGCTATGCTGAGAGTAGCCTTGTGTGGCATACATTGAAATACTGACTTATCTTTGCCTTCTTACTACTCTCACTACCTAAAAGCTAAAAAAGCTATAATATCAGCAATCTATATCTAACTAAAAAATGAGGAAAGAGAGCAGATGCTTTTTAAGTACAAAGGCTTTGACAAAAGTGGTAAACGTGCCAAAGGGACTGTCACGGCTGCTACTGTCGAGGAGGCGGGGCAGAAGCTGCGTTCGCAGGGGATCTACTATGAGACTCTTGAGCCGACCCGTGAGTTCTCTCTGGATGCCTTCTCCAAGCGTCAGATGCCCGGCGAACTGCTGGCGATGTTCTCCAAAGAGCTTGCTGCTTACCTCAACTCCGGTATGGCGATCCTCACTGCGATCAAACTGATGGAGAACCAGCACGAAGGGGAGAAGCGCTTCGTCTCTTTCCTCAACTCCGTCAAGACGATGATCGATGAAGGCAAATCCCTCTACCATGCACTCAAATCCCAAAAGGTCTACGCCCTGCCCGACTTCTATCTCCAGAGTCTCAAAGTCGCCGGAGAGGGCGGCAAGATGGTCGAGGTACTGACCAATATGGCGGAGTTCTTCTCCGCACAAAACAAGGTCAAAAAGCAGGTCAAAGGGGCGATGATCTACCCGGCGACGATCTTTGTCGTGGCGATCGGCATCATCGGCTTTCTACTCACTGTAGTCGTACCGCAGATCACCCAGATCTTCGAGGATACCGGACAGGCACTGCCCAAGATCACCCAGATCGTACTGGCTCTCAGTGACTTTCTCAAGGCACACTATATCGCCATCCTTGTCGCGATGGTCTCTGCGGTACTGCTCTTCAAACTGCTCTACAGCAGATGGATGCCCTTTAGACGCACGATAGACAGCTGGCTGCTGCGTATCCCCATCACGGGCAACCTCATCCAGAACCATGAGCTTGGACGATTTAGCTATATCCTCTCGCTGATGCTCGACTCCGGTGTCGCCTATGCACCGGCGGTAGAGCTCTCCAAAGCCACTTTCAGCAATGCAGCACTCAAAGATCTCTTCGATAAAGCCGCTATCAAGGTACAGGAGGGAAACAAACTCTCCAACGCCCTCTATATGACCAAGGGTGCCAAACTCAAACGCAACTTTACCCAGTCGCTCGCTCTTGGTGAGGAGTCGAGTGAAGTAGCAGAGATCCTCGGCAATATCTCCAGACTCTACGCAGAAGAGAACGATGAGCGTATCAAGATACTGCTTGCGCTCCTCAACCCTCTGATGATGCTGCTTATCGGCGGGTTTGTAGGGATCATCATCGCAGCGATGATGCTGCCGATCATGACCATGTCACAGGGGCTCAAATAGATGGCAAAGCGGCGCTTCAGGGATGTCAAGCAGGGCAAAGGTCTCTCCTCCCACACAAAAGAGACTGCCACATCGCCTGCCCAGAGTGACTTCAGGTACCCCTATGCCCCTGCCCGTTTGAAGATGAAGGCGTTTCTGACCGATACCTTTATGCTGATGATGCCGATCATGTACTTCGTGGTCTATATCGTCATGGGCTCTCTGCAGACATTTGCACAGCACCGGCTGATGGGATGGCTCTATATCTTTGTACCGCTGGTGATCGTGCAGACACTCTTTATGGGTATCTCCGGGCAGACACCGGGGTACCGTGCCTATGGTCTGACACTGATAGATGAACGTACCGGCAGCAAGCCCTCATGGGGGATCATCCTCTTTCGAAACCTCTGTGCCATCCTCTCGGCACTGACGATTGTAGGCTGGCTGATGATGTTTTTCCGCAAAGACAGCAAGACACTGCATGATCTGCTAAGTCGCACTGCGGTGATCGTCAAATCATGAAACGTTTAACCCTGCTGCTCTCCGCCTACTACTTCTTCTATTTCGCGCTTGTGGGTGTCTATATCATCTTCATGCCCAAGATGCTGCTTGATCTTGGATATAGCGCTTCAGAAGTGGGGATCATCTATGCCGCCGCGCCCTTTATGCGCTTTTTGCTCCCTTTTCTCTTCCGTAGTTATGTGGCACTCACACCGAAGGTCTATGTCATCTCTCTGGTGCTGACCTTTCTGGCAACCGGGCTCTTTATGGTCACGGTCGAGAACTTCTGGGTCTATCTCATTGCCAATCTGCTTTTCGGAGCGGCGATGGGGATCTCTCTACCCTATGTCGAGACCATCGCACTCGCATCGCTCTCCAAGAGCCACTACGGCAAAGTACGCCTGTGGGGATCGCTGGGCTTCATGGGGATCGCACTTTGGCTGGGCAAGATCCTGCAGACACCGCAGGAGACCCTCTACTATCTTGTCGCTACCGCCTTTGCGACGATGCTCTTTGGTGCTGCTATCGTCAAATATGACACCGTCAAACATGAGAGTGCCCAGAGTGATACCGCATTCTCTCTGGGCAGATACTGGGCGTTTTGGCTCTCTGTCTTTTTGATGCAGGTGGGCTTTGGCGGGTTTTACAACTTTTTTACGATCTATGAGACCGAGCACGGTATCCCTCTGGAGATGGTGACATGGATGTGGAGTTTTGGTGTGATCTGTGAGATAGCAATGCTCTTTTTTCAGGCACCATTGCTTCAGCGAAATCTTCTGCATATCCTGCAGTTTGCCACACTGGTTACGGCGCTGCGCTGGCTGATCCTCTTTCTCTTCCCCGATTCGATCCCGCTTACTTTCGCATCACAGAGTCTCCATGCCGTCAGCTTTGCCCTCTACCATACCGCTGCAATCACCTATGTCTTTTCGCTCTACAGCCAAAAGAAACTTGCACAGCAGTTTTTCCTCGGGATCGCTTTTGGGCTGGGAGGCTCGGTGGGTGCACTTCTCTCAGGATTGATCTACGGCGACTATCTCTTCCTTGTCGAAGCGCTCATTACCCTCCTGGCGTTTGCCGCCCTGCTGATCCACCAAAGACGCAAAAAGGAGCTGCAGCATGTATGATATCCCCGCTGTGATCTTCGCCGGAGGCAAAAGCTCGCGCATGGGTCGGGACAAAGCACTGCTGCCCTTTGGAGGCGAAGAGAGCCTCGCAGCCTATCAGCACAAGAGGCTCTCCAGACTATTCAAAGAGGTCTATCTTGGCAGCAAAGAAGAGAAGTTTACTTTTGATGCGCCTGTGATCTGTGATAGATATGACCAAAGCTCTCCGCTTGTTGCGCTGGTCTCTGCATTTGAGACATTGGGCAGTGATGAGATCTTTATACTTGGGGTGGATATCCCCTTTGTCGAAGCAGAGGTGATCGAAAGACTCTATGCCCACAGGGATGCCTCATGGGATGCCGTCATCGCCCAGAGTCCTCAAGGGCTGCAGCCGCTTTGCGGCTTCTACCGCAGGAGTATCCTGCCCCAAGCCCGGGAAAACCTGCGCCAGAATATCCACAAACTCCAGCACCTGCTCAAAGATGCCCAAACACTTCCTGTAACAATACAGGATGAAAAAACCTTTATCAACCTCAACACCCCCCAGGAGTATCAGTCTGCACTACACTAATACAGTTACCATTGGAAACTGCACTATTCGTATTGGTTCGATGGCGACAAAGGAGCACTCAACCCATGAAATGGGCTATGCCTCCACTGCTTCGCATTTGCTTCGATAGCTACGGTTCCGAAGCTACAAAGGACAAGCAGTTGTCCTTTGCTTACGCTTCTCATGTCTGCGACTGCCAGAGCTATCGAACCAATACAAAGTTTTTAAGGGGCTTCTATTTCTCTTTCACTTCTGCCTGTATCTCTTTGACTGTTTCGCGCAGGCAGAGCTCTGAGTTGTTTTCGATCATCTGTGTCATCAGCTTTTTAGCAAAATAGACAAACTTCTCAAACAGCGTGCTCTGATACTTGTCTTTGTGATAGATCATCAGAAAGTCGCGCTGGCATTTGAAGTTTTTGACCGGTACCTCAAAGAGCTTCTCCTCTTTGATCTCATTCTCTATCGATATCTTCGAAATACATGTCAGACACTCACGGTTTTGCAGGATGCTTTTGATCGATTCGGTGTGCCCAAGCTCAAAAAAGATATTGA
>JALWKQ010000095.1 GCA_027081395.1 Sulfurovum sp.
ATATCTCCGAGGGGATCATCGACCCTGAGCTTTTTGGTTTCAAACGCGCGCCAAAAGAGGCGATCCTTGGCGGTGATGCCAAGCACAATGCCCAGATCACGCGTGATATCTTCTCAGGAGAAGAGCAGGGTGCCAAACGTGACATTGTGCTGCTTAATGCAGCGTTTGCACTCTTTGTTGACGGTAATGTCAGAGATATCCCTGAGGCGATTGAGATAGCCAAAGACGCGCTTGACAGCGGTAAGGCGAGAGAACATCTGGCACGTATTTCCGATACCAGTCAGGCTTTGGCAGGTAGCAGGTAGTAGGTAGTAGGTAGTAGGTAGTAGGTAGTAGGGCGGGGGAGCGAATGAAGGAGATTGAAGCCTCACTAGAGGAGTTGGATAGCGTTGTAGAGTATCTCAATGCGATATTACCCCAGAATGCTATTGTGTTTCTTCGGGGGGATTTGGCAGCAGGCAAAACAACCCTTACCCAAGCTATTGCAAAATCCAGAGGCATTGAGGATGCGGTGACGTCACCTACCTTTTCACTGCAGCAGTGCTATGAGGGAAAGGACGGCAACAATCTGTATCATTATGACCTCTACAGGCTGGAGCATGAGGCATTCATGCAGATGGGGCTCTTTGAAGAGTTTGAGAAGCCGGGATGGCATATGGTAGAGTGGGGCAGTGAGAGCCTTAAAGCCTTTTTAGAGGGTGTAGGGTATAATGTCACCACGATCGATATCGATGCGACAGAGCATGGACGCAGATATCGGATATCCCACTGACCAGAGAAGCCTATGCATACCCTTGAAGCCCATCATCTTTCCAAAACGATCAAGAAAACAAAGATCGTACATGACATCTCTCTCTATGTCCAGAGTCGGGAGATTGTAGGGCTTCTTGGTCCCAACGGTGCAGGGAAAACGACAACTTTTTATATGGTCTGCGGTTTGACCGATGCAACAGGCGGCAAGGTCCTGCTTGATGACTTGGATATTACAAGGTTACCTTTGAGTAGTAGAGCGAGACTCGGCATCGGTTATCTTCCTCAAGAATCGAGTATTTTTAAAGATTTGACCGTTGAAGAGAATCTACGTATGGCAGCAGAAGCATTGGATCTGGAGG
The DNA here is from genome assembly GCA_027081395.1 of Sulfurovum sp. Lineage (GTDB taxonomy): Bacteria > Campylobacterota > Campylobacteria > Campylobacterales > Sulfurovaceae > Sulfurovum. The sequence continues at coordinate 1,113 of JALWKQ010000095.1, forward strand.
AGGAGGTCATACACCCCCGTATTGAAAAACTACTTGAGATTTTCAATATTGAACCGATCCGGGCAAGGCAGGGGATTCGGCTCAGCGGCGGGGAACGCCGTAGGGTAGAGATCGCACGTGCATTGGTGGGAGAGCCTAAGTTTCTCCTGCTTGATGAACCTTTTGCGGGCGTTGACCCGATCGCGGTACTGGACATCCAAAATATTATCAAACAGCTTGTCGAACTTGATATGGGGATACTTATCACAGATCACAATGTACGTGAAACACTGGGCATTTGTGACAGAGCCTATGTGATGCGCAGCGGCGAGATGCTCGCAGAAGGAACAAGCGAAGAGATCGCCAACGACGAGAATGTACGCAAGTACTATCTTGGAGAACACTTTACTTTTTAGATGAAACTTTCTTAGATGGAACTTGGCGAGATCAAAACTGTTCTTGAAAGAGAGGCGGCCAAACGCAACGATCTTGCTGAACTCTCCTACGAGCGTCCTGATCCTCTTCTTGTTGCCTCTCGCCATCAAGATCCTTCTATCGCCTTGATCTGTGCCCTTTTCGGATATGGTAACGCAGGCTCGATCGTCAAGTTTCTCGAAACGCTCGATTTTTCTCTGCTTGAAAGCAGCGAAGAGGGGATCAGGGATGCACTCTCCACACACTACTACCGTTTTCAAAAGAGTGCGGATGTGACGGCGCTTTTTATTGCATTGAGACGTTTGAAGCAGATCGATACACTGGAGAATATCTTTTATGAAGGGTACAAAAGAGAAGAGAGTTTTCTCGATGGGCTATGGGCACTGATAGGTAAACTGCATGAAGCCTACCCCTATGAAAGTTACGGGTACCGTTTTCTTATCGGCAGCATACCTCATAGCATTGCCAAAGCCGGTACCTACAAGCGATACTTGATGTATCTGCGCTGGATGGTACGTCGCGATGCACTCGATATGGGACTGTGGTCAAAAATAGACAAAAAAGATCTGCTCATTCCTCTTGATACGCATACCTTTGGGGTCTCCAGACGGCTGGGACTTCTAAGGCGCAAAAGCTACGATATGAAAGCAGTACTGGAATTGACCCAAACTCTTAGAGGCTTCGATGCGGACGATCCTGTGAAATATGATTTTGCACTTTACCGTCTCGGACAGGAGAAATTGGTGTGATCCCAAATCGCTAAATAGAAATTCAGCACTCTGTACAATCATCGCATTTATGGAGTCCGCATCCTATCAGTCACCGCACCTTTGGGTGCGCCTCAGATACGATACAAACTCCCTAAACACGAGCATTGCACAGATTGCAAGAATCCTATTTCGAGAATTGGGATGATTTTGGGGTATTCTTAGTCATCATTAAGTCCTAAAAAGGTATAATCCACGCAATATTATTACAAAGAGGATGTTTTATGGACGGTGTATTTACCTACCTTGGCGGTATTTTTGGAGAGCATAACCATTCGGTCGTACTGATTGCACATTTGCTGCTTGTAGCAGTGATCGTACTGCTGATCGCAAAGATGGCGACAAAGAGTCTCAGAGCGGTACCTACGGGTGCACAGAATGTGATGGAAGCATACCTTGGCGGCGTGATCGCGATGGGCAAAGATGTCATCGGTGAAGAGCTTGCGAGAAAATATCTTCCGCTTGTGGCGGCAGTAGGGCTCTTCATTTTCGTATCGAATGTGATCGGTATCATTCCCGGGTTTGAATCTCCCACTTCCAATATCAACGTGACGCTTCCTTTGGCGATCATGGTATTTGTCTACTACAACTACGAGGGGATCAAAAAGCAGGGTGTAGTACACTACTTTGCACACTTTGCAGGACCGGTCAAACTGCTGGCACCGTTGATGTTCCCTATCGAGATCGTTTCTCACATCTCAAGAATCATCTCACTCTCTTTCCGTTTGTTCGGTAACATCAAAGGGGATGATCTCTTCTTGTGGGTACTTTTGATGCTTGTACCCTTCATCGCACCGCTTCCTGCATATCTGCTGCTGACATTCTCGGCACTGCTGCAGACATTTGTCTTTATGATCCTGATCTATGTATATCTGGCAGGTGCTGTTGCAATAGATGAAGAGCATGAGAAAGCACCCAACCCAGTAGCTGATACTATGGGTGCCGTATAATCTTCTGATGAGACTGAAAGAGAGATCAATCAGTTTCGTAGCCAATTTTCTGCTGGGGGTCGCCTGGGCATCTGTGCTCATCGGCGCTACCGGCGCTTTTCTTTCCAACCTTTCTTCGGGTATTTTACCCGCACTTTTTTTTGCTGTGACGGGGATGATCCCCGGCATGGCGGCGATTTTGCTTCTGGAACATTTTTTTACAGCCAAAGCACACTATTATGAAGCGCAAAAACAGACCCGACTCCTTGAAGAGCTGCTTCACAAAAGCGAGCAGGAGAGATGATCCGATATGCTATCAGTGACCCCACGCTGCTAAACCCCAAAGATCCCCACACTTATCTGAAAATGATTGCGGATAAAGCAGACTTTTTTCTCTACCGTGACAAGCAGAACATCAACTATATGTATGATGCCAAAGCGGTGGTCGAAGCGGCAAGAGCCTATCCTTTTAGAAAGGTACTTTTGCACAGGGATATGTGGCTGGTGCCGACACTACAGGCTGACGGAGTACACCTGAGCGGCACGCAAAGTGCAGATATCCCCAAAGCAAAGTCCATGGGGCTCTTTGTGCTTTACAGTGCACATTCGCTTGAAGATGCCCAAAATGCACAGCATCTTGGTGCAGATATGGTCACGCTAAGCCCCATCTTTGAGAGTCCTGGCAAAGGCGAAGCACTGGGACTGGAGAAGCTACAAGATGTCTGTAGAGCCTTGTCTATCCCGGTGATCGCACTGGGTGGCGTGACAGATGAAGCAAAGATAGAGGATGTACGGCAGGCAGGTGCCGAGGGCTTCGCGTCGATACGCTATTTTGCCAAGTAGCTGACAAAACGCTATACTACTCTTATGAAGAAGAGATACTATCTATATCTGCTATTGGCAGTGTTGATCCTTGCCTACTACTTTCGTATCTACCGGATTGACGGTACCAGTATGAATTATCAACTTTTGCAGAATGATA
>JALWKQ010000096.1 GCA_027081395.1 Sulfurovum sp.
TCATATATGTGATCATGCGTCTCTTGTGGTATACCACGCGCAAAACTTTTCACTATATCACCCCGATTGAAGAGCGGCAGTATATCTGTGTCACATGGCATGGAGAGTTGTTGATGTCTACGCAAGCATACAGAAAAATCCGTCCAAAACAGAAAGCAGCTGCAATTATTTCCCAGCATCTTGATGGAGAGATTATTGCAAAGACATTGTCATTTTTGGGGATAAGAGCCTTAAGAGGTTCCTCAAAGCGGGGTGCTAAAAAAGTACTTTTGGAGGCATTTAGAGCGGTAAAGGCAGGAGAAGAGATACTGATCACACCGGATGGCCCAAGGGGGCCCAGGCATTTGATGAGTGATGGGGCGATCGGATTGGCGCTCAAAAGCGGACTTCCGATTTTTGTGATGAATTATGAGTGTAGCAGCTATTGGCAGCTTAAAAGCTGGGATAAGTTTGTGATCCCCAAACCCTTTAGCAGAATAGATTTCTATATACAGTCGCTTTCTCTTGAAGGTATGCAGACAGAGGAAGCCAGCCAGTATCTAAGAGAGGAGATGCTGGAACACACGATTAAATAGCGAAGAGTGTAGTGTGAAGAGTGAAGAGATCAGGGGGTTAATTGAGGATTTTTTGAACTATCTTTTTGATGTACGCGGCTACTCAGAGGCAACGGTAGAGACCTATGAGATCGCACTTCGTCAGATGGGGCAGAATAGTCATTTTTATGAAGAAGATGGTGTTACGATGCTGGATATTACCCCCTTCCGTTTCGATATCTCCAAAAACAGTAAGAAGACCATCGTCAAAAAACTCTCTGCGATCCGCTCTTTTGTCAAATATCTGGAAGATCAGTGTCATCTCAAGATCAGGGTGATAGGACTTGAGTCCATCAAAATACCTCAGAACCTTCCCAAGCCCATAGAAGAGCGATATATCACTGAAGTCATGCAGATGGCAGATATACAGGAGCGGCTAATGGTCATGATGCTCTATGGGCTGGGACTGCGTATCTCTGAGCTTAGCAGCCTAAAACTCAGCCAGATCAAAAAAGAGTGGATAGAGGTCATTGGAAAGGGCTCCAAGAGTCGTCAAATACCTCTTATGCCCTCTATCTACACGCTTATAGAGCGCTATAGACGCGACTTTGCCCCTAGAGAGTACCTCTTTGAGAAGGGCAAGAGTCCACTCAATGCCGCCCAGATACGCTACAAGGTAACCAAGCTTTTTAAAGCAGCAGGTATCAAAGCCACTCCGCACCAACTGAGACACTCCTTTGCAACACACCTGCTCAACAACGGTGCACGTATCGCCGATGTCAGTGAGTTACTTGGGCACGAAACAATGGCAACGACACAAGTCTATACGAAGCTTGGAAGTGTGAAGAAAATGCAGGAGTATATGAAGGCGCACCCGCTTGTTAGTGAGGAGGTAGGAAGTAGGAGTGAGGAACCGAAAGGAGGTGAGCATTGAGTGCTGAGAGACAGGGGTGTTAGGCTTTGTATCCCACATAAACAAAAGCATTGCACCGCAATGCATACCGACACTATTCACTATTCACTATTCTCTCTTCACCAAACAATGCGCGTCTGTGTATTGTTCCCGGGTCTATCTGTGCTTCAAAGAGATAGGGTCTTATTTTTGACGGTATTTTGTTCGTTCTGCATCGCTCTTTAAACGCTTTTGGCATATCGGTCGTGAGGTAGGGGGCAATGTAGAGAAGCTCTTCTTGATACGCTACCGCCCATTTGCCGCCAATCACCAGCGAGTCCTCTTTATCGATCTCCTCTCTTTGTGCGGCAGAGAGGAGGTAGCCAAGCTGCTTGAGTGCCATATCTGCCGCTTTGCTTTTGGCTTGGATGTTATGTAGCTTGATGATTCTTAGTGATTTGATCTTTGTGATTACTTCATAATCTGCTTCAAGCCTTTTTTTCTCCTCTCTAAGGTAAGAGAAACTGCGGCGTACTCCTTCACTGTAAGCTGCAAGAAGCGGATCGGAGAAGGCTTTTCTGAAGCGGTTGCGCTCATACTTCTCTTCACTGTTGCTCTTATCGACAAAATAGGGATAGCCGTGTGACGTAAGGTAGTCAAGCAGCTCTTCTTTGGTATACTCAAGCAGCGGACGTACTAGTGTGTAGTGCCCTTTGTCTGTGACAGGTTCAAGTCCTACAAGTTCGCTGACTCCCGCCCCCTTGCTCAGACGCATGAGGAACCACTCCAACTGATCATTGAGTTGATGGGCAGTGAGCAGGGTGTCATACCCTTCTATTGCGATCAGAGATTCAAAAAATTCATAGCGGAAATCCCTTGCTTCTTTCTCAAAATTTGTTTCAAACTTTGGTGCAGTGATCGTGTGGCAGTAGAGCTTGTACTTTTTTGCCAACGCTTTGGCATGTGCCACCTCCGCTTTGCTCTGAGCCCTTAGCCCGTAATCGACGATAGCAATGTCGAATTTGATGTTGTTCTCCAAAAGTAGAAAAAAGAGTGCGGAGGAGTCGATGCCAGAAGAAAAACCTAAAAGGTTTTTCTTCTGGATGAGGAATGAGGAATGAGGAATGAGGAACCGAGATTTCATTGTTTATTTTTGACCGTCTTTGTACTGGCAATTAATAAGCTTAAAAGAGCATCAATGTCAGGTTGAATACTCTGGAACATGGTATCATCAAGATACTCTGATTGATGGAGTAGTTCCAACCAATAGTAGGTTTCATTGGCTTCTTTTAACGCTATGGTCAATTTGTGAAGAAAATCTGCTTTTGACTGAGCAAATTTGGCTTCACGAACAAGAGCACCAATAGCAGTACCACTGCGTAAAATTTGCTTTGACAAAATATATTCTCTATGTGTATTAGTTAGATATTTATAAAGTTTAATTACACGAAGAGAAAAAGCAAAACTTTTCTCTTTTAAAGGATCATTCCTTCTCGGTTCCTCATTCCTCATTCCTCATTCCTCATTCAAGAGTGTAGCAATCCATTGATTGCCTGCCAACTCAGTGATCCTTGCTTTATACAGCTTGCCATACTCCACAGGAAGATCGTTTGTATCGTTGACAAGTACTTCTCCGTCGATGTCCACTGCCCACTGCAGTGGGCGTGCGGAGAGGAGAAACTCGTGTTCGTCGCTTTCGCCGTCGATGACGAGGGTAACGGTTTTGCCGACCATCTTTTCGAGGGATGCTTTTGTGGTCTTCTCGGCGATCTCACCAAGAATCTGGGCTCTGCTCTCGATCACTTCTTGTGGCAGCTGTTCCATGGTGTATGCGGCGGTTGTCTCTTCGTTGGAATAGGCGAAGACATTGAAGCGGTCAAAGCCGAAGCTTTCCATGAAGTTGCAGAGTTTGTTGAAGCTCTCTTCACTCTCACCGGGATGTCCGGCGATGACAGAAGTGCGGATAAAGGCATCAGGTTTGCTCTTCATATGTTCAAGCAGGGCGATGGTCTTCTCTTCACCAAAGCCACGTTTCATCGTTTTGAGGATACGGTCATCGATGTGCTGGATGGGCATATCGTAGTAGGTCTGAAAGATCTTGGAGTTGGCAATATCATCGATGAGTTCAAAGCTTGTTGTACTGGGGTATAGGTAGAGGATACGCGCACTTTTGACACCTTTGATGGCTTCAACCGCTTTGATGAGGTCACGCAGACCGTCTTTGAGCCCCATATCGCGTCCGTAGCTGGAGCTGTCCTGTGAGATAAAGGAGAAGTCATAGAACCCCTTGTCTGCCAGTATACGCACCTCTTTGACGATCGACTCGAGGCTTCGGGAATGGAGTTTGCCTTTGAAGCTGGGGATTGCACAGAAGCTGCACTGCTGGTTACACCCCTCGGCGATCTTGATGTAGGCGTGATAGTTTGATCCGGTGATGACTCTGCCACTCTCTTCGGTAGCGAGGTAGACCTCCGGAGAGAAGGTACTCTGCTTTTTGGCGATGAGTGCATCGATCTTTTCGTAGTCGCCTACACCGGTGAAGATGTCGATTTCCGGGAGTTCCTGCATCAGCTCCTCTTTGTAGCGCTCCGAGAGGCACCCTGCCATGACCAGTACGGAGTCCTTTTTCCGTTCATCGTGGAGGTTTAGGAGAGTATTGATACTCTCCTCTTTGGCAGCGTCGATGAAACCGCAGGTATTGACGATGATGACATCCGCTTCGGTGTTGTCGTCGGTGATCTCGTACTCCTGAAGTCTGCCGAGCATCACTTCTGAGTCAACGAGGTTTTTGGTACAGCCGAGGCTGACAAGGTGGAGTTTTTTACTATTTGACATAGGATACCTTATTCAATAATTTCAAGAAAAAGTGTTTTAATTCTATTGAACTCTTCTTCTGTGGTGGAAGCCAAATACTCTATAAGTCTGGAATTGTCTATAGCTCGAATCTGGGTGATGATGATATCAGAGTCTTCTTTAAGTTTCTCCCTTTTTTGTATACGCATACGTATGGGCTGCGCATCATCGATGAGCTGTGTGGATAGTGGGAGCACGATGGTTGTAGGATAGTCGCTTTGATTGAGTATATCGTTCTGAAAGACAAATACCGGGCGTATTTTCCCTATTTCATTATTTTTTTTGACTGGATTAAGGTTTGCCAGCCATATTTCGCCCCTAGATGCCGTCACTGAGTGTACCTTCCATCTCTGCATTGATACGTCTGTCTGCCTCTTTTGTTTTCTCGACGGCGCTAAGTATTCTGCTATTTTTACTCTTGTCTATATTGAGCGCATAAAATGCAATAGCCTCACGTATCACGTCACTCTTTTTTTTGTGTAATCTGCTGGAGAGACTTTCAAGTGTTTTTTCCATATGTTCATCCAGTCTTACTGTTGCTATCACGAGGATCCCCTTTGTAATATTGTAATACAGTAATATATCATAGATGAGAGACTTTGTCAATCTCTAAGCTTGCCCCAAATCTCGAAATAGTAATTCATGACTTTGCATCATCATCGCATTCACGGACTTCGCATAAAATCATCGTCGAACCTACGGGTGCGACTCAAATTTTCTGCAAACCCCGTAAATACGAGCATAACGCAAATTCAAAGAATCCTATTTCGTGATTTGGGCTTGCTATCGTGCATTGTGGGTTAAGGGGGATAGTATTTGAAAAGTTTGGTTCAGTTGCAAGCAAGGGGTACCCGCCAAAAGAGGCGGGTAAGAAAGGAGAGATTAGAATTTGTAATCGAGCATAACCCAGACTTTAGTGGTATCTGTCTTGTAAGTGTCAGCCTCGTACCAAGAAGCTTTGAGAAGTCCGGAAAGCCCTTTTACCCCAGGGATTTTATTTTTGTACAGTGCATCCCATTCAGTTCCGTAATCTATGCTGCCTTTATCACTGGAGAAGTCATGGTAGATCACCTTGGCAAGACCAAATTCTTTTGATTTGTATCCAATCATCCCATTGAGGTCAACGAGCCCGTTTGCCGGTGTACCTGCAAGGAACATATCTGCCCATCCATTATGCGCATGCAGTGTTGCAAGCGGTGTATAGAAGGCACTATTGCCGCCTTTCCCTGCGCCAAGCACTTCATACTGTGCACCAAACAGGAAACCGCTCATATTTGCGGTTGTTTGAATGTTATAGTAGTCTGCATCTGCACTTCCGGTACCATTGGTCGGATCAGCTTGATGTGCATACTCTGCACGGTATGTTACCTTTGTATCGTTTAGACCTACTTTCCCGGTAGCTGCGATACCATAGGTATCTGCAAAGTCCTCGATCATATAGTCATACCCTGTCAATGTCAACTCCGGCATCAAGGTGTATGCCGCATGCAGCAGTACCGAGTTTGTATCGAAGTCACTTGCTTTGACTTGATTGACCTTCCATACATAAGCTGCCATCAAACTCAGATTCTCAACAGAGTTGTTGATGAGGGCTGCTGCATCGTAGGTCTGTGGCATCTGTCGCCAGTCGACTGTACCGACGAAGCGTTGGTTGTCGAGATTGACACCCTGACGACCGACACGGAGCAAAGTATCGTTGAACTTGTAGTCCAGATATGTCTGAGTGATTCTTGTTTGATCCGGATCAGCTACAGTCTCATAATTGACTTTATTGTTGTCGGTACTGAAAAAATCTCCAGAGCCCATTACATTGGTTGCTTCCAGATAGACGGAGAGACCATCTACCTGCATAAAGTCTGCTCCAATGCCCAGAGTCAGTCTGTTAGTGTAGGCATTTGCCTTGTCTTTGCCGTTATTTCGCATATTGACATACTCATATCTCGGTCTGATCTCACCTTTTGTGGTGATATTGCTAAAGATTAGGAAATCAGAAGCGGCAGCTTGGGGAGCAGGTGCTTCTACGACAGGTTCAACCGGCTGGATGTCTCCACCTCCGAAAAGATAAGCCGAAGCCAAAGCAGAGAGTAACAGTGTCTTTTTCATAATGGGATCCTTTGTTAAGATTTATTTATGATAATCATAACATAGATTGAATAATGGTAAATTGATGTATATCAATTTTTAAAAAGAAAGAGAAAATTTTGGATATATGATTGTTTGTGATAGAAAATAGATGAAGTAAGTCCGGGCAGAGCCCGAACTTGGACTGTCTCTAAAGGATTAGAGAGAGTATGGAAGGTTAAGCATGATAAGTACAGTATTTGCACCGTTCATAGCCGCACCTTTTTTAGCATAAACATAAGCAAGATCTGCATTTACCGGACCAAGTTTTGCACTTGTTGTAACTGCATACTCTTCGAGGTCACCAGCATTTGCAGGTGCCCCATTATCTACATTTGTATACTGAGCACCAATTTTAGCGATACCGAAATCATAGTTACCACCAATTGCAAATGATGTAGCATCAGCAGCACTTACGAAACCGTAGTTCCAGTATGCTTCAGTATAGAGTCTAGACTGACCACCAGTTGCAAGGTTTGCACCGGCACCGACGTTATCATCTGTTTGAGAGTATGCACCATAGATATTCCATTCATCCATGCCGTATCCAGCTTTAACAGCCCATACATCACCAGTATTTGGTCCATAGTTGTCATAGTATGCATATTGTGCACCAAGATCGAAACCAGCGATGTTGGTATCTCCCTGAAGCCATGCAGCTTGGAATGTAGATGGAACTTTGTAGTACCAACCTTGAAGTGTTGTATTGTCAAGTGACTTGTTGATTGCACCGAAAGCATATGCTGGGTTACCACCGAATGAAGTATGACCACCTTGGAAGTTCTCAGCCTGAAGATCTACAGAACCGGCATTGCTAGTTGCGCCATTGCCTCTACCTACCCATGCTGCTACCAAAGTAGTGTCTGGCAAAGAAGTGTTTCCTACAACTGCAGCATCAAATGTGTTTGTCGCGATACTCCAGTTTTCAGAGTAGAAATATGGTGTGTCAAGTTCTTGACGACCAATTTTTGTAAAAGTGTTATATGGAAGATCAATCACTACATTTGCTTCGTTGATCCATACTACATCATCAAGTGCAGATGCTCCTGGTCCATGAATAGCCCATGTGCTACTTACAACGTCAGTTTCGAGACCGAGTGTGGAGATCCCTGCGATACCTGCGTTTACTGTAACATTTTCCATTACTTTTCTAGAATACTTCAGATCTGCATATACATCTCCAAAAGCACCTGATTTGCTAAAGAGGTCGTTTGCTGCACCTCTGTCATTTGTTCCATAGTATAGTTTTGCTGTTCCAGAAATCTTTGCAGCTTCTGCCGGTGCTACTACGACAACCGGTGCCTCTACTACTGGCTCAACCGGAGCGATATCTCCGCCTGCCATAATCATTGTTGACGCTACTACTGAGAGTAAAAGTGTCTTTTTCATTGTAATCTCCTTGAATTTGTTTGAATACCCCAAATTATAGCGTACTATCTGAAACAATGTCAATAAAATTAATAAAAAGTTAACAAATCATTAATCAAGTGTTACTTTGCCCTGTCTCTGGGCATTTGCGAGGATTCACATATGGAGAAAAAAGACAGAATAAGCTTTTTGGACAGCAAAATTTAAGAAAAGTCAATGGGTTTTTATATTTTTTGATAAAAAATGAATTTTTGAAAGTGGTGGCGCCGGACGGAATCGAACCGCCGACACATGGATTTTCAATCCATTGCTCTACCAACTGAGCTACGGAGCCACGCTGCTTAAGAAATATCTATCTCTTAAGTGGCTGAAATTATAACACTGAAACCTTAAAGAAGACTAAGATAGACAGGGGAAATCGATTTTTTGTAAAAATTTGTTATGTTGGTATTGCCATAACGGGTGTGGGTACCCACAAGGGGTACCCCTACGGCGGAGGATGAAGGTTTTCGTAGGGGCAATCCCTTGTGGTTGCCCTTGGTTTTTGTGGTTGGTAATATGTGTTGATATATGCCTTGCCGGATGGATGCGGGTACCCACGAGGGGTACCCCTACGGTAGTGCCCGAACCAAGCCTTGGAAGCATTCTCCTCTATGTTTGTAGGAGTCAAACTGGTCGAAGCTTGCAGCGGCAGGGGAGAGGAGCGCTACGCTGTTGAGACTGTGCACTTCATCGATCATGGCAACGGCTTTGTCAAGTATGTTTGCCTCTTTGGCTTCGATATTGTAGGCTTTGGCAAGAGAGAGGAGCCTGTCACTGTTTGCCCCTATAGTATATAGTGTAAGCATAAGAGGCTGCATCTGCTCAAAAAGCGGTGCCAGATCGACCCCTTTGTCATCGCCGCCGAGGATGAGGTGGATCGGTCTGTCGGCATACCCTTTGAGTGCCTGTATTGTGGCATCGAGATTGGTCGCCTTGGAGTCGTTGACCCAGAGTCTGCCCTGCGCATCGGTGAACTCCTCCTGTCTGTGTGCGTCACGCTCAAAACGGTTGATGAGATCGTAGTCCGCCTCATCAAAGAGCACCTTGGTAACGGCAAGGGCAAGCAGCGCATCCTGCAAAAAGGCTCCCCTGTATGCCACCTTTTGGCTCTCGAGACCAAAGTAGTCGCAGAGGAAAGCATCACTGTCATACTCTACTACATAGGCATCTGTCTTGGGCAGATCGAGCCCTTTGGGTACCAGAGCAAGCTCTCCTTCTCTCATCGTCTCAAGCGGCTTGAGCTTATCTGCTGCGTAAGACTCCGGTGTGCCGTGCCAGTCGAGATGGTCGGGGGTGATAGGCAGGAGCAGATAGATATCGGGTGAGGCGATGCGGGTATGATGAAGGGTAAAAGAGGAGGTCTCCAGTACCCAGATAGGGGCATGGGTATCAAGATCTGCCAATGGGGTACCGATATTCCCGCCACTTACCGCACCACGATTCTTGAGTAGATGGGTGAGCATCTGGGTGGTGGTTGTCTTGCCGTTGGTACCGGAGATCCAAACCGTGAACGGTTTGGAGCGTTCAGGGGAAAGAAAATAGTCATATTCGCTCATTAGGTTTCTGGCTTGTTGGATCAGTGGGTGTTTGGGGGGGAGGCTGGGGGTGGTGATCTCAAGGCTGCTTTTGTCTGGGTCAAACATGGAGGAGGGGTAGATACGGTTGCCCATCTCGTCGGTATAAGGTGCTTTGCAATTGTCATCGAAAAAGGTGCAGCCTCCGCCGAGCTTTTTAGCAATTGCCTTTGTCGTTAATCCGTAGCCAAAAAGGGTTGGTTTTAGTTGCTTATTGTCCATAGTTCACTACTATCTAAATTTAAAGCTTATCAACGCCAAAATATTGGCAATAAAAGCGATCATCCAGAAGCGGACAATGATCTTGTTCTCTGCCCACCCTTTGAGTTCGAAGTGGTGGTGGATCGGTGCCATACGGAAGATACGCTTTTGACGCAGCTTGAAGCTGCCTACCTGCAGGATGACGGAGACCGTTTCGATGACAAAGACAAGACCGATGAGGATCAGGAGCACTTCACTCTTGCCCAGAATCGCCAGGTAGGCGATGAAACCGCCGATCGCCAGAGATCCGGTATCGCCCATGAAGACCTCCGCCGGATAGGAGTTGTACCACAAGAAGCCCATCAATCCGCCTGCAAGTGCTGCTGCGAGGATCATCACTTCACCTACCCCTTTGATATTGGGGATCAGAAGGTAGCTGCTGAAGATCGCATGACCGGTCACATAGACGATGATCCCCAGTGTAAAGAGAGCGATGATGGAAGGCACTGTCGCTAGTCCGTCAAGTCCGTCGGTGAGGTTGACAGCGTTGGTGGTCGCCAGAAATACCAATACCCAAAAAGGGATCGCGGCATAGCCCATGTCAAAAAGTGGTTTTTTGTAAAAAGGGATATAGAACTCTGTCGGAAATCCGCTGTAAACAAGCAAACCGGTGACAATGGCAGCGATGATCGCAAGCAACCCCATCTTGCCTCTTGCGGTAAGTCCTTCGAGGTTGTCACCGCTGAGTACCTTGCCCAGATCATCCTGAAATCCGACAAGTCCGAAGCCAAGCAGTGTGATGATGCCTCCCCAGACATAGATGTTGCCCAGGTCGGTAGTGATCAAGACGGCTATAAGGGTAGAGATGAGAAAGATCGCACCGCCCATGGTGGGTGTATGGCGTTTGCCTTCATGGGCAGGGACATATTTGCTGATGGGCTGGTTTGCCTTTTTGGAGATCGCCCAGGCAAGGTATTTTGGCATGAGCCAAAGGGTAAGCACAAAAGCGATCAAGAAGGCAAATCCGGCACGTACAGAGATATAAATGAAAAGATTAATATCAAGAAGGTGGGCAAGGGTATATAACATCTATTCTTTTTCCTTTATGTTTAAGCAAGGTTATTTTACTATTATTTCAATAAATTTTAAGTCAGGACAATGCAGATGCAAACAGAAAAGAAAGATATCAAGAAAACCCTTTTGATCATTACTGACGGTATCGGCTGCAAACCCGACAGCAGCTGCAACGCATTCAAAGATGCTTCCAAGCCGACCTACGACACACTTTTTGAGGAGGTGCCGCATGCACTCATCTCGACACACGGGCTGAGTGTGGGGCTGCCTGAGGGGCAGATGGGCAACTCTGAAGTAGGACATATGACCATAGGCAGCGGACGCGTGCTCTATCAGGATCTTGTCAAGATATCCCTCGCACTCAAGGATGGTTCGCTCGCCGAGAACAACGTACTCAATGAAACACTTGCCCAGAGTGACAGGGTACATCTGATAGGACTGATGAGTGACGGCGGGGTACATTCGCATATCGAACATACGATCGGTCTGGCACAGATAGCCAAAGCCAAAGGCAAAAAGGTCTTCTTGCATCTGATCACGGACGGAAGGGATGTCAGCCCTACCTCAGCAAAGGAGTATCTAAAGCAGATCGAAGCGATCACAGATGAGGATATCTCTATCGCGTCACTAGGCGGACGTTTCTACACAATGGACAGGGACAACCGATGGGAACGTATCGAAAAAGGATACCGTGCCATTGTTCAGGCGGAGCCCAAAACCGATCTCAGCCCGGAGGCATACATCGATGCAAGCTATGCCAAGGGGGAGACTGATGAGTTTATTGAGCCGGTTGCATTTACCGGTTATGATGGGATGCATGAAGGGGATGCGGTGATCATGACCAATTTCCGTTCAGACAGGATGCGGGAGATCACAACCGCACTCGGCGATCCCAGCTTCGATGCCTTCGAGCGTGACGATATCCCGCTGCATATCGCAACGATGACGCAGTATGATGCAAGCTTCCCGTATGGGGTACTTTTCCCCAAAGAGGCACCGAAAAATACCCTTGCAGAGGTGATCTCAAAAGCAGGGCTGAGACAATTGCATACTGCAGAGACGGAGAAGTATGCCCATGTGACCTTCTTCCTCAACGGCGGTATAGAGACCCCGTATGAGGGGGAGAGCCGCGTGCTGATCCCCAGTCCGGATGTCAAGACCTATGATCTCAAGCCTGAGATGTCTGCGCCGGAGGTAGGCGAAGCGGTACGTACGGCGATGGATGAAGCGTACGATTTTATCGTGGTCAATTTCGCCAACGGTGATATGGTCGGGCATACCGGCAACTATGAGGCAGCCTGCCAGGCGGTCAGCGCCGTCGATACTGAGCTTGGCAAGATCATACGAAAGGCTGAAGAGCAGGGCTATAATATCGTCCTCACCTCCGACCACGGCAACTGTGAAGAGATGCGAGATGCCCAGGGGCATGTGCTCACCAACCATACGGTTGGAGATGTCTGGCTCTGGGTCAAAGCAGACGGCGTGGAGAAGGTCAAAGAGGGCGGCGGTCTGAATAATGTCGCACCGACGGTACTCAAGCTGATGGGGCTTGAGATCCCTGAAGAGATGGATGAGCCGCTGATCTAATTTATTGACTTTTTTTTGCATTCTCAGTATGATAGGTCTTAGTGTGGTGGAAGATCGATCGACAAATGGCGTCGATGGGAAGGAGAGCAGAAAGGAGATCAATCTATGGAAAAGAAGATCAAAGAGTCTGTCGGTACCCTGTTGGCGCATATTATCAAAGTAGATAAGAGAGATATAGAAAAAGAGGCACCGCTTTTTTGCGAGATTATGGGTGAGAATTTCGATTGTTCCGAAGAGGAAGCAAAAGCCTTTTTGTATGATATCGTCGACAAAGAGTATGACCTGGATACCCATGTAGATATCATAAACCAGGCACTCTGCGAAGACAAACTCTCCAAATTTCATCTGCTTGAACAGCTCAATCATGTGATCTACTCCGACCGTATCAAGCCTCAGGACTATCAGATATTTGAAGCGATCAAAAACAAACTCTTTGCCTGTTGAAGTCTATCGGGCTGCAGGGTTTTGATTTCGAGATTTTGGGTGGTTTTCCTTAGGGGCATTTATGTTACAATATTCCCAAAATTTTTTAAAGGTGAATGATGAAATTTTCCGGAACGAATGTATTGGTCACAGGAGCGAGCCGAGGGATCGGTGCGCAGATCGCAAAGAGACTTGCCCAAATGGGTCTGAAAGTATGGGTCAACTATCGCAGCGGGGAGGCTGAAGCAAATGCGGTCAAATCAGAGATAGAGGCAGCAGGCGGTCAGGCTGAAGTGATCGGATTTGATGTGAGTGATGAAACGGCATTTGTCGCTGCGATCAAGCAGATCGTCGAGAGTGACGGCGAGCTCTCCTATCTGGTCAACAATGCAGGCATCACCAATGACAAACTGGCAATGCGTATGAAGACAGAAGAATTCATGCAGGTGATCGAAGCCAATCTCAAATCGACCTTTATCGGATGCCGTGAAGCGGTCAAAGTGATGGGTAAAAAACGCTTTGGATCAGTGGTCAATATCGCCTCTATTGTAGGGGAGACAGGCAATGCGGGACAGGTCAACTACTCTGCAAGCAAAGGCGGTGTGATCGCCATGACCAAAAGCTTCGCGATCGAAGCGGCACCGCGCAATATCCGCTACAATACCATCACCCCGGGCTTTATCGCTACAGAGATGACAGATGTGCTCAAAGATGAGGTCAAAGATGCCTTTACCTCCAAGATCCCTATGGGAAGATTCGGCAAACCCGAAGAGGTGGCTGATGCTGTAGCCTTTTTGCTTTCAGACCACGCCTCCTACATCACCGGTG
Organism: Sulfurovum sp.; assembly: GCA_027081395.1. Lineage (GTDB taxonomy): Bacteria > Campylobacterota > Campylobacteria > Campylobacterales > Sulfurovaceae > Sulfurovum. The sequence continues at coordinate 13,497 of JALWKQ010000096.1, forward strand.
AAACTCTAAAAGTCAACGGCGGGATGTTCATGTGAGACCCGTCAAGCAAACGTGAACTGCTTCACGTTTGTAGGGTCGAAACCGGAGGTGATGTTTGCGAAGCGAACCACCGAAGGCTGTGTAAAAGCAGCATTACATAGAGTGAGGAGTGAGGAGTGAAGAGTGAGGAGTTTTGGTTTGCATCGCTTTACGATGCCTTTATTTATAGAAGTTTTCTTGTAAAGAAAATATACATCAATTCCTCATTCCTCATTCCTCATTCCTCATTCGCCGGAGGCGTTCGTGTCCGCTAAACTTCTCCTCCTCGAAGATGATAGACTTTTTAACGAAACCCTGCAGGATTTTCTCGAAGAGGAGGGCTACAGTGTCGATACGGTACTCGATCCCTACTCTGCGCTCGACCTTACCTACGAAAACAACTATGATCTCTATCTTTTTGATGTCAATCTACCCTATGAGAGCGGCTTTGATCTGCTCTCAAAACTGCGGCAGGGCGGTGATGAGACACCGGTGATCTTCATTACCTCCAGAGAGGACAAGGCTTCGCTCAAAGAGGGGTTTGCCAAAGGAGGGGATGACTATATCAAAAAACCGGTCGATCTCGAAGAGCTGGGGCTACGTATCGAAGCGATTTTGCGTCGGCAGGTACGTCAAAGTCTGCTGCAATTGGGAAGCTACCGTTTTGATATTCATAATAGACAGCTTTATGATTCACAGGGAAAAGTACTGCTTGGTCAAAAGACGGCATTGCTGCTTTTGGTACTCCTCGAAGCCAAAGGTAGGATCGTGCCGCTTGAAGAGATCAAGAGACGTCTCTGGAGTGCGGCAGAGGAGGGGAGTGATGGGGCACTGCGTGTCTACATCACACAGCTTAAAAAATACTTTCCTCATCAGATACGCAATGAACGGAGTGTAGGCTATGCCTTCGATAGAGAGGGGTATGGATGAAAAAGTTATTTATCTTCGCTTCATTGCTCTACTTTGTATCGGTTGGTATCCTCTTTTCTGCCGTGTACCATTTCCTTCAGTGGCGACATCTGAGTGATCTTGGTTTTTTTGTGGCGGGTTTTTTGGTCTTGCTGGTGGCATTGGGATGGTGGTATGTGATCGCTTCGCTGATTATGCACCCCCAAAAACGTATGGAAGCGGAGCTGGAACGTCTCATCGATGATATTATCCATGAGCTCAATATCCCGCTCTCGACGATCCGTGCCAACAGTGAACTGCTCAAAAAAAAGCTGGATGAAGATCCGCGTTCCCTGCGCAGGATCGAGAGGATAGAAGATGCTTCCAGCCGCCTGGAGAGGCTCTATAAGGAGCTCTCCTACCAGATACGTAAAGAGACCAAAGAGATTGAAAAAGAGCGTTTTTTGCTCTCAGAGTTGATCTATGAACGTGTCGGATATTTTGAAGCGCAGGGGCGAAACCCTCTGCATGTAGAGATCGGGGAAGATATGGAGATCTCAGCCGATCGCATCGGATTTGAACAGATGTTCGACAACCTAATCTCCAACGCGATGAAGTATTCGCCCAAAGAGAAGCCTGTGACGATCATGCTTATCTCGGGCAAAATAATGATCCAGGATCACGGGATCGGCATGGATGCTACGGAGTTGATCCGTGTGATGGAGCGCTACTATCAGGCAGACCAAGCCAAAGAGGGCAGAGGCATCGGGCTGGCACTTGTCAAGGCGTATTGTGACAGTGAGGGGATTGATATCCGCATCCATTCCCAAAAGGGGAAGGGTACGAAAGTAATACTCGATTTGGGTAGACTTATTGCCGCACCTTTAACCTCTGCTTAACACTTTTTGGTCATAATACCTGCTATGTATAGAGAGGATGAGAGCCAGAGGCATACAGTTGTTGCGTTTGTTGTTACGGCACTGCTTTACCTTGGGATCGGAGGGATCATCTGGTATCTGCAGCAGCACCTTATCGTCTCTGATGAAACACCAAAAATACAGAAAATAGATCTGAAACTCTCTGCTTTTTCTCAAGAATCTCTGCCCCAACCGCAACAGAAAGCACAGCCGCTGCCGACACCGCCCCCCAAGAGTGAGCCTCCCACTGAAGTATCAAAACAGGAACCACCCAAAAAAGAGATACCCAAAGAGGCAGCAGCAGCCAAGGAGCCTGTGCCGGTGACCAAGCAGGCAGAGCATGTGACCAAAAAGCCGGTAAAGCCCAAAAAGCGCATCGTAAAAAAAACCGTGGTGCCTAAGCCAAAGCCAAAGGCAAAAAAACATCACAAAAAACATCACAAAAAAAGCGCACCTGTCAAACATACCAAGATCGTCAAGTCAAAGCATCGAAAAAAGGCACAAAAGCAAAGCGCACAGGCAAGTGCTGCCAAAACACACTACTCCTCCGCGGCAAAAAACCGTTTCCTTGCCCAGATCAGACAGCGGATAGACCGTCATAAGAGCTATCCGAGGATCGCCAAGAAGCGCAGGATGCAAGGGGCAGTGAAAGTGCGCTTCACGATACTTCCAAACGGTGAGGTCGGTGCGGTTTCGGTAGAAGGACCCAAAGTATTTCTGCGTTCAGCACGGCAAGCGGTGATCGATGCCTTTCCTGTGAGTGTCAAAGCCGTACCGATGCATCTGCCTGCCACGGTCAATCTCACACTTCGTTATAGGCTTCGTTAAGCGCTCTATTTAACACTAATTTAACACAGCTTTGTCATACTCCTTTTAATCAATTTTAGGAGGAGACAATGATCGGGAAAAAACAGGGATTGGCACTCTCTATAATATGTGCGGTATCACTGTATGCAGAAGAAGCACAGCTTGGCACTATCGATGT
>JALWKQ010000097.1 GCA_027081395.1 Sulfurovum sp.
ATACACAGGCTTACCGTGATAAGGTCTATGCACTGGTCAATGATCTGATAGATCGGCTGCCCATAGAGCTTCCCATTACGTGGGAATCTCCATGGTGGGTGATACTGATGGGTATAGAGCACGAAAATATCCATCTGGAAACCTCCTCTGTATTGATCCGGCAGCTGCCTCTTGACAGTGTAGCACCGCATCCAAACTGGCAGGAGTCAGATGAAGATCATCTGCCCCCGGAAAATGAACTGGTCGATGTTGCAGGCGGCACAGTAACGCTTGGCAAAGAGAAGGATGCGATGCTCTTTGGCTGGGACAATGAGTATGGCACGCACCGGGTGACATTGCCTCCATTCAAGGCTTCCAAGTATCTCGTAAGCAATGCGGAGTTCCTTGGGTTTGTGCAGGAGGGCGGCTATAGAGAGGATCGCTTCTGGGATGAAGAGGGGTTGGCATGGCGCAACTACCACCGATCTAAACATCCGCTTTTTTGGAGAGAAGCAAAAGAGGGGAGCGGCTACCGTCTGCGGACACTCAGCCGAGAGATCCCGCTGCCTTTAAGCTGGCCGGTGGAAGTCAACGCACTGGAAGCGGAAGCCTTTTGCCGCTGGAAAAGTGCCAAGGAGGGCAAACATATACAACTGCCTACCGAGGATGAGTATAACCAGCTGCGAAAAGTTTCAGGGATAGGCAACTATCTGACCTGGATGGAAGAGGGGGAGATCCCTGCCAATCTTTCGCTGGCGTACGCAGCATCATCTCTGCCGATAGATCGTTTCAGGCATGGGGACTTTTATGATGTGATGGGCAATGTCTGGCAATGGAGCCGAACAGCGATGTACCCCTTTGAGGGCTTCAAGGTACATCCGATCTATGATGATTTTACCGTGCCGACGTTTGACGGCAAGCACAATCTAATCAATGGCGGATCATGGATCAGCTGCGGCAATCTTGCGACACATAAGAGCCGTTACGGCTTTCGAAAACACTTCTATCAGCATGCGGGATTCCGCTATGTGGAGAGTGACTATGAGGAGCAGACAGCCAGCAATGCCTACACAACAGATACGATCATTTCGCAATATTGCCATTTTGGATGGGGAGAGAATCGTTTTGGTGTCGCCAACTATCCCCAGAGCTGTGCCAAAACAGCACTCAAATACATGGCAGATCGTCCTAAGCACAAAGCCCTCGATATAGGCTGTGCGATCGGGCGCAGCAGTTTTGAACTCGCACGGGAGTTTGATGAGGTGATCGGCTTGGATTTTTCGACCCGGTTTATCCAGGAGGCACAGCGGCTCAAAGAGAGTAGTACGCTGCGATATGTGATACCTGTAGAGGGAGAGATAGAAGAGTTTCATGAGGTCTCCCTATCACAGTTTGGTTTGGATGGAGTCAAAGAGAAAGTCTCCTTCTGGCAAGCGGATGCGTGCAACCTCAAGCCCCTCTATAGGGATTTGGATCTGATCTTCGCCGGCAACCTTATCGACCGTCTCTATGATCCGCGTAAATTTCTCGAAGATCTGGCATGGCGGCTTAATGATGAAGGACTCTTGATCCTCACCTCTCCCTATACCTGGCTGGAGGAGTTTACTCCTAAAGAGAAGTGGATCGGCGGTTACAAGAGAGACGGCGAGAATGTCACGACACTGCAGGGGCTCGAAGAGATACTTGGCGAAGCATTTACACTGCTCGATACGCAGGATATCCCCTTTGTCATCCGGGAGACAGCACGCAAACACCAACATACGGTCGCCCAGATGAGTGTCTGGCAAAAACGGAGTACAAAGTGATCCATCCTGTAGATCGAAAAGGAACACACAGCGTCAAGCATGAGGAGGCGGGCAAAAAGTTTGGCAGCAGTGATCTGCTGCCGCTGTGGGTGGCAGATATGGAGTTCGCCGCACCGCATTGTATACAAGAAGCTTTGCGCAGACGCGCGGCACATCCTATCTATGGTTATACCGTCTATCCTGAGCGTTATTTTGATGCGATCATGGGATGGATGAGACGACAGTATGAGTGGCAAATCGAAAGAGAGTGGATCGTGCCGGCTTATGGGGTCGTGCCTTCTCTGAATTTTGCGATCGAAGCCTACACTGAGCCAGGTGATGCTGTTATGATCCAGAGCCCGATCTATCCGCCGTTTTTCAGCAGCATAGAGCGTCGAGGCAGGAAGATCTTGGACAATACCCTGCGCTACGAATCGGGGCGTTACCGGATCGATTTTGATGATTTTGAAGCGAAAGCAAAAGAGGCGAGGCTTTTTCTCTTCTGCTCTCCTCACAACCCTACCGGCAGGGCATGGCACAAAGAGGAGATCGGGAAACTCATAGAGATCGCACTGCGTCACGATCTGCTGATCGTCTCAGATGAGATCCATGCCGATATCGTCTATAGCGGGATGCACCATGCGCTTGGGAGTTTTGAGGCGATCGCCGATCACTGTGTGATCCTCAATGCCCCCTCCAAGAGCTTCAATGTTGCCGGACTCAACAGCTCCTATGCGATCATCCCCGATGCCACGCTACGAGGCAAGTATATCGCAGAACAGAACCGCTCAGGGATTACCAACGGCAATCCTTTTGGGATCGAGGCGTTGATGGCAGCCTATGAGGGAGGCGATGCATGGCTGGAAGCGCTCAAGCAGAGACTCTGGGAGAACATCGCCTATGTGAAGTCCTTTGTCCAGTCTCACTCTTTCCCTATCAAAGCGGTGGTACCCGAAGCGACATTTCTTGTGTGGCTGGATTGTCGTGCTATGGGGATGAGGCAGGAGGAGTTGGTGCACTTTTTTGTCCATGAAGCAAAACTGGGACTCAATGACGGACTGAGTTTTGGGGAGGCGGGCAGAGGCTTTATGCGGCTCAATGCCGCTACCTCCAGAGAGGTACTCGAAGAGGCGATGCAGCGTCTGCTTGATGCATGGAAGGAGAGATGTTGAAACAGATAGTATGGGTTTTGGTTTTGTCCACTTTTTTGTTAGCGCTGCCGCAGGGCGTTGAGGATGCGATCAGGCACTCAGGTATCCCCAAAAAAGATATCAGCCTGATCATCAAAGAGGCAGGTAACAGTGCCAATGTTGTTGCACGACTCAATGAAAACAGTGTACGCAAACCGGCATCGGTGATCAAAGTCCTGACAATTTATGCGGCGCTTTTGGAGTTTGGGTTTGATCATCGCTGGAGAACGGAGTTTTACAGTAATGGTCCGATCCGAAACGGGGTACTTGCAGGCGATCTGATCATCAAAGGCTACGGTGATCCGACACTCTCATCTGATGATCTGCCCCAAATTGTCAAAGCGATCCGTGCCAAAGGGATCACGAAGATCACCGGGCATATCGTAATAGACAGAAGTTATTTCCGTGTCGGTACAGAAAACTCGTCCCATTTTGATGAACACCCATACAGCCCTTACAATGCAATGCCCGATGCGATGATGTTCAATGAGCGTGTCAGTATCATCTGTGTCAACCCCAGAGAAGATGATATCTCCAAGCAGGATGCAGACGGCAGCTATCGGCTGATTAACCAGCTGCAAAAAGTCAACAAACCCTGTCGGGGAAGATACTCATGGCCTGCAGTCAAGATAGATCCAAATAGTCCAAGACCGAGTGTCATCCTCAAAGGGAAGATCTCCAAGCGGTGTGGAGAGCGGAAGATCTGCAAGGTGATCACCAAGCCCTATCTCTCCTTCTATTATGCACTCAAAGAGGCACTCAAATCGGAGGGGATCGAAGCCAAAGGGACAATGCGTCTGCGAAACATCCCCCAGAATGCCATACCGCTGAGTGTGCATCTCTCACAGCCCTTTGAAGAGATCCTTGCCAAAACTGCCAAAGAGAGCAACAACCTCTATGCAAGACACCTGCTGCTCTATCTGGGTGCGAAACATTTTGGTGCGCCCGCTACGGTTGATAAGGGTAGAAGGGCTGTTGCAGAGGTGCTCAAAGCGCATAGTGTTCCTATTGATACTCTTCTTAAAGTTGATAACGGCAGCGGGCTTTCACGTACAGCGAAACTGAATGCGAAGATACTTGCTGATGTGCTGGATCATGCCTATATGCACTACGGACAACGCTGGATGGATATCCTCTCCATCGCCGGTATAGATGGTACGATCAAGAAGCGTTTTCGGGGCAGTGTCGTCAAAAACAGGGCATGGATGAAGACCGGTACACTCAGAC
>JALWKQ010000098.1 GCA_027081395.1 Sulfurovum sp.
ATGAAGCTGTGATCGCTTTCGCCAATGGCTCAAAGAGGATCATGGTTGCTACCGATGTCGCTTCACGGGGTCTGGATATTCAGGGCATTGATATGGTGATCAACTACGATCTCCCTTTTGATCAGGAGGTCTACACACACCGCATAGGACGTACCGGTAGAGCAGATGCTGTCGGTACCGCCCTCTCGCTGACTGGTTCCAAGATCAACCCAAAAACCGCCTATATCCGTGAGCATGCGCAGAGGGGCGATCCCAAAGCACTCCGCATTGACAAGCACTACATCATGCAATCAGAGTATGACACCCTTTGTCTGAGTGGTGGGAAAAAAGACAAGCTCCGCAAAGGGGATATCCTCGGCACCCTCTGCAAAGAGATCGGTATAGAGATAGAGGATATAGGCAAGATAGACCTTACCCAAAACAGAAGCTACATCGCCCTTAACCACCACGCCACTGACAGAGTCCTCAAAGCATTGAAAAACGGGGTGAAAATCAAGAAACGTAAGGTCAAGGGGTGGGTACTGGACTAATCGTCCAAAATCTCCTTGCGCCGTCTCTTTCGAATGATGTAAAAAAGTGTGATAAGCGCAACACTCAAGAGTGCGATCAAGGTCGCGCTGCGCAGGTATTTGGAGAGTAGCGCCTCGTTTGAGCCCAGCAGGTATCCTAACGCCACCAGTATGATCACCCAGATACCTGCGCCCAGTGCCGTATAAAACGAGAATTTTGCCACATTCATTTTCGCCAGTCCCGCCGGCAGGGAGATTAGCTGTCTGATGCCTGGGATCAGCCTGCCGTTGAAGGTCGAGAGCTCTCCGTGCTTACGGAAAAAGGCTTCGAGTTTCTCAAGTGTTTGGGGCTTGATAAGCATATATTTCCCATATCGCAGCAAAAAAGCGCGTCCAAAGTGACGTGCCAGATAGTAGTTGAAAAGTGCGCCTGCGACTGAGCCGAGTATCCCTACGACGATGACCGCCACAAGATTCATCTCACCCTTATAGGCAAGATAGCCTGCGGGGATCATGATCACTTCGCTTGGAAAAGGGAAAAAAGTGCTCTCAAGGAACATCAGAAGGAAGATGCCGAAGTAGCCCATATCGCCGACCTTGTCGACGAGATAGAGTGCTATATCATGCAGCATAGGAGAGGATTATTCGCTGTATGCGCCCACAGAAGTGAGTTTCTTGTAGCGCTGGTCGAGAAGCTCCTGGGTTGAGAGCTCCTGAAGGGCTTTGACATTCTCGAGGAAATATTTTTTGATCGCATCTGCCGCGGTCTGTTTGTCCCTGTGTGCTCCGATAAGCGGCTCATCAAGTATATCATCGATCAAGCCGTGCTCAAGCAGATCGTTTGGTGTGATCTTGAGTGCTTTGGTCGCTGTCTCTACTTTGGACGGGTCATTCCAAAGGATCGCGGAACACCCCTCAGGAGAGATGACCGAAAAGACGGAGTAGCGCATCATCGCCAACTTGTCTGCGACACCAATCGCCAGTGCTCCGCCCGATCCGCCTTCTCCGATGACCACAGAGATCATCGGCACTTTGACCGCAGAGAACTCAAAAAGGTTACGTGCGATCGCTTCACTCTGTCCACGCTCCTCTGCACCGAGCCCGGGATAGGCACCCGGAGTGTCCACGAGCATCAAAACGGGGATATCAAACTTCTCCGCCATCTTGACTGCACGCAGTGCTTTTCTGTAGCCTTCCGGGTTTGGCATGCCGAAGTTTCTTTTGATCTTGTTCTTGACACCACGCCCTTTCTGCTCACCGATCACCATCGTCTTCTGACCGTCGATCCATCCGATATAGCAGAGTATCGCAGGATCATCACGGAATGCCCTGTCACCGTGGATCTCATAGGCATCTGTCATCATCAGTTTGATATAGTCGAGCGCATAGGGTCTGTCCGGGTGTCTTGCAAGCTGAAGCTTCTGAAAGTCACTCAGTGAGCCAAATGTCTTGCTCACCTCTTTTTCGAGCTCTTTCTGCAGCTTCTCTACTGCTTCCATGTTGGCAATGGCATGTGCCGAGACGATCTCTTCTTGTATCTTCTCGATCTTGCTCTCAAAGTCTAAATAGGTTGCCATCTGCTGATCCCTTATACCTTTTTGAATATGACGACGCCGTTGGTTCCGCCAAATCCGAAAGAGTTGCTCATCACGACATTGAGATCCGCTTTTCTCGCTTCGTTCGGGACATAGTCAAGATCGCAGTTCTCGTCCGGTGTCGTATAGTTGATCGTCGGAGGCAGTACGCCGTCTCGCATTGCCATCAGTGAAACGACCGCCTCGATCGCACCCGCTGCACCGAGACAGTGTCCTACCTGCCCCTTGATAGAGCTGACAGGCGGGCAGTTCTCTTTGCCGCCGAAGAGCTCTTTGAGTGCTGCTGTTTCATTTTTGTCATTGACAGGTGTAGAGGTACCATGGGCATTGACATAGTCCACTTTCGGCTCGCCTGCCATTTTGTATGCCATCTTCATCGCGCGCAGCGGGCCATCCATGGTAGGTGTGGTAATATGGTTGGCATCACCGCTTTCACCAAATCCTACCAGCTCACCGTAGATCGTCGCACCACGTGCTACGGCATCTTCATAGCTCTCAAGTACCAGAGCACCGGCACCCTCACCCATCACAAAACCGTCACGATCTGCATCGAACGGGCGTGAAGAGTGCTGTGGATCATCATTGCGTGTAGAGAGTGCTTTCATCGCGGCAAATCCGCCGATACCTACAGGGCAGATAGCAGCTTCCGCACCGACAACAAGCATTTTCTCAGCTGTCCCTACCATAATACACTTTGCCGCTTCGGCAATGGCGTGTGTACCTGCCGCACAGGCCGTTACAGAGGCGAGGTTCGGTCCTTTGAGATTTTCATAGATGGAGACAAATCCCCCAAGCATATTGACCAGTGAAGAGGGGATAAAGAATGGAGAGATTCTTCTTGGGCCTCTCGTTTCGCAGACGACAGAATTTTTTTCGATATTGGGAAGTCCGCCTATCCCTGAAGCAGATGCGACACCGAAGGTTTCTCTGTTGAAATCTTCAGGAAGAGCGGCATCGGCGATCGCCTCTTTTGCAGCCTTGAGCCCAAGCTGGATAAATCTATCCGCTTTTTTTGCCTCTTTTGCATCCAGTACAGAGAGCGGATCGAAGTCAGTGATTTCACCGGCGATCTTGACCGTATGTGCTTCAGTATCAAAACTCTCGATATTTTTGATACCGCATTTGCCTTCAACAATAGCGGAAAATGCACTCTCTTTGTCCAAACCCAGAGAGTTGATCATCCCCAATCCTGTCACTACTACTCTTTTCACTGCTTCTCCTATTGTAGTTTATAAGATATATCTCAATGTTTTTCTCAAATACTGAGATATAGTTTATCCTCCCTCTCCCGCAGGAGAAGGCAGATGCACGTTGTTATACGTTTTCGATGAATTTGATCGCGTCACCGACTGTCTGGATCGCTTCTGCCTGATCATCAGGGATTTCGATATCAAACTTCTCTTCAAGTGCCATAACAAGCTCAACGACATCAAGGCTGTCCGCTCCGAGGTCTTCTACAAATTTAGACTCTTCTTTGACCTCATCCGGGCTCACATTCAGTTGCTCGACAACTACTTCTTTTACATCATCAAATAATGCCATTGATTACTCCTTAAGTGTTTAAAAATACGCACAAGTATAGCAAAAAAATGATAAAAAGCTTATAGAAGCCCTATTTTTCTCTGCGTCACCTGATACTTTGGAAGTTAAGCCTATATTTGTGGAGAAAGCGTGAAGCCCCGTGTATGTTACGGGGCTAAAATCTGTATTTGAGATTTGCGTAGAGATAGCGGCCCGGCTCGTTGAGCAGCATCACTTTGTCATTGGGTGTAGTTGTCGGTAAAAGGATGAGATCTTTATAGGTATTGGAAACTGCATAACTCTTATCGAAGAGATTGTCTACACCCACAGTCAACTCGAAATGATTATCAAATGACTTCGTTGTCTTTAGGTTCACAATGGTGTATGCAGGGAGGTACTGCTCTCCATTCTCACCATCATAATCTTTCCAAGCTGCGGAACCGACAAGCTCCATACGCATTGTGAAGGTTTCATCCCAGTCATAGTTGGCTGCAAAATTGTACTTCAATGGTGGGATTTCCGGCATATTAGTG
>JALWKQ010000099.1 GCA_027081395.1 Sulfurovum sp.
CTGCTCTGTCGCTGCTGCTGACCTCCTGCATCACCACAAAGAGATCCATACGATCAAGAAACGGATCGGAGAGTTTGTTGCGATAGCGGCTGATCTCCACTTCAGAGCAGCGACACTCTTGGCTCTTAGAGAGCAGGTTGCCGCACGGGCAGGGGTTTTGCGCCGCAACAAACATGATATCCGCCTCATACTCGACTTTGGCATTGACCCTCGCGATGTGCACTTTGCGATCCTGCAGCGGTTCCCGGAGTGCCTCAAGGATACTCTTGGAGAAGTGCGGCAGCTCATCAAAAAAAAGGATCCCCTTATGCGCCAGCGCCACCTCTCCGATCTTCGCCATCTGTCCGCTGCCTCCGCCAAAGATCGAAGCGGAAGTTGCCGTATGGTGCGGAGAACGCATCGGACGCACCGCCTTGAAGCTTGGCTGCTGCCCATCAAGGAACTGATGTTTTGCAATAGAGAGCATCTCTGCCTCGCCAAGCGGTGGGAGGATATCCCTCAGACGCTTGGCGATCATACTTTTGCCGCACCCCGGATTACCCTCCATAAGCAGGTTGTGCATCCCTGCTGCAGCGATCAGAGCGGCACGTTTGGCGACCGTCTGTCCCTTGACATCTGCAAAATCACTCTGGAACGACGCTTCATAGTAGTAGGTTTCACCTCCCACCTCCAAACGTTTGGCATCATAGGTAAAGGTATGACTGTGCGCTTCAAAAGTGCCGCTCTGCAAAAGCCCTATCGCTTCACTCAGTGATTCTACTGTGATGAACTCTACACCGGAGATGTAGCTGAGATATCCGATCGCCTCTTTGGGAACGATCGCCCGCTTGATCAGACCCTGCTCTTTGAGCGAAAGGATAATCGGGAAGATCATCGACGAGCTTTTGACCCTGCCGTCAAGTCCAAGCTCCCCAAAAACAAAGAGCCCTTCATACTCAAATGCCTTTTTGTTCATCGCCACCAGCAGCGCGATAGGCAGGTCGAGGTGGCTGCCCGATTTGCGTAGCTCCGAAGGGGATAGTCCGATCGTGATCTTGAGTGGCGGAAAGACAAAATCATTGACCAGTAGTGCCGACTTGACACGCTCTTTTGCCTCCTGTATATCCGAACTTGCCAGACCCACGATCGAAAACCCCGGAAGCCCTTTGGTAAATGTCGCCTCAACCTCTATGACCCTTGCGTTGACCCCATCAAGTGTCGCACAGGCTAGTGCATTGACGATCGCTTTCTCTTTAGGTTTGGTTCTGACTTTTGCCGTTTTAGGTGGTCTACCACTATCTACTTTTGCATTCATGTTGAAAGTATGAAGCATTTGGTACAAAAAAGAGAAATATATGTCAAATTGTCATATTTTTGACTATAATTAGGGTAGTATCTCACACTAAGGAATCAATCTATGGACTATATAGAAAACACTCTCAATCTGGCAAAACAGAGCAGCTGCGCAGGGGACTACAACTTTTTTCAAGCGCTTCGTGAGGTCTTGACTTCTATCCGTCCTGCTATAGAAAAGCATCCGCACTATACGGAAAACAGAATCGTGGAGCGGATCATCTACCCCAACCGTGAGATCCACTTTACCATCGAATGGCTCAATGACCGCAATGAGATCGAGATCAACAACGGCTACCGCATCCAGTTTAACAATGCGCTCGGTCCCTACAAAGGCGGTGTACGTTTCCACCCTACCGTCAATCCTGATATCCTCAAATTTCTCGCTTTTGAGCAGATCTTCAAAAACGCTATCACCGGTCTGCATATCGGCGGTGCCAAAGGAGGTGCGGATTTTAACCCCAAAGGCAGAAGTGATCAGGAGATTATGAAGTTCTGTCAGGCGTTTATGACTGCCTTTTACAACTCAGTGGGTGCAGATATCGATATCCTCGGCGGCGATATCGGCGTGGGGGAGAGAGAGGTGGGTTATCTCTTCGGACAGTACAAGACCCTGACCAATACCTACAACAGCATCATCACCTCCAAACCGCTTTCACTTGGCGGAAGTGAAGGACGAAACTCCGCTACCGGATATGGACTGGTCTACTTCACACAGACGCTCCTAGAAGATATGGATGAGAGTCTCAAAGGCAAGATATGTACTATCAGCGGGGCAGGCAATGTCGCTATCCATGCCATAGAAAAGCTCTATGCCCTGGGAGCCATCCCTGTGACCTGCTCAGACTCAACAGGCGCGATCCACGACCCAAACGGAATCGACCTGGCACTCCTCAAAGAGATCAAGCTGGTCAAGCGCCTCTCTCTCGCTGCCTATGCCGAAAGCAGAAAGAGTGCCTCCTATATCCGTAAAGAGGCATATCCTGAGGGCTCCAACTATGTCTGGCAGATACCCTGTTTTGCTGCCTTCCCGTGTGCCACACAGAATGAACTCGATATTCATGCCGCCCAAAGACTTGTCAGCAATGGCGTGCATGTGGTTGCCGAGGGTGCCAATATGCCTACGACGCTTGAAGCTGTCGATTATTTCAAGCAAAACGGTGTGGTCTTTGCGCCTGCCAAGGCTGCCAACGCCGGCGGTGTAGCGGTCAGTGTACTGGAGATGAGCCAGAACCATACGCATAACTATCTCTGTGCCGAAGAGGTCGATGCGAAACTCAGAAAGATCATGGCAGATATCTATACACATATCAAAAGAACCTGTGATGAGTATGAACTGGAGATGGATCTTGTCAGCGGGGCGAACATATTGGGCTTCAAGCGGGTGGCTGATGCCATGCTTGCCCAAGGGGTGTGAGAGGTGTGGACTTATGAGGCTTTCTGTCTCTTCTTCCACTCTTTTTCAAATTTTTTACGCTTGATATAGGAGAGGCGCTCCACAAAGACCTTGCCGTCAAGATGGTCGATCTCATGCTGCATGGCAATGGCGAGAAAGTCATCATCCTCTATCGTATGCTTCTCTCCAAAGCGGTCATAGTATTCGACCACGACATGCTTGTGCCGCTCGACATCCTCATAGAAGCCGGGAACCGAGAGGCACCCCTCCTGAAACTTCTCTTTGCCGTCTGCCTCTATAATGACCGGATTGATCATCTCGAGTGTGTTCTCTCGGGGCTGTGACGCTTCGGGTTCTTTATCTTCGAGCGGGATATTGATGATCAGTGCACGCTTGTCGACCCCTACCTGTATCGCAGCGAGTCCTACACCGTTGCGTGCAATCATCGTATCATACATATCATCAAGCAGTTCATGCAGCTCGGCATCAAACGATTCTACCTCTTTGGAGACCTGCTTGAGCCGCTTGTCAGGATAGATGACCACTTCTCGTACCATCGTTGTCCCCTATGCGAAACTTTTGGTCAGGACTTTATCGATCAGTCCATACTCAACTGCCTCTTGTGCTGACATGAAGTTGTCTCTGTCGGTATCTTTTTCGATCTGCTTGACCTTTTTGCCTGTTTTCTCTGCAAGAATCTGGTTGAGGGTGTCCTTGAGACGCTTGATCTCTTCTGCCTGGATCAAGATATCAGTCGCCTGTCCCTGCGCACCGCCAAGAGGCTGATGAATCATAATGCGTGCATTGGGAAGCGCGTAGCGTTTGCCCTCTGCCCCGCACGCCAGCAGGAATGCACCCATAGATGCCGCCTGACCCATACAGATCGTCACGATATCAGGCTTGATATAGTTCATCGTATCATAGATCGAAAATCCTGACGTGATCACACCACCCGGAGAGTTGATATAAAAATAGATATCCTTATCCGGATCCTGCGCTTCGAGGAAAAGCAGCTGTGCTACCACAGAAGATGCCACCGCATCGTTGATCTCTCCGCTAAGCATGATAATGCGGTCTTTAAGCAGACGCGAATAGATATCGTATGATCTTTCACCGCGCCCTGTCTGTTCTACTACGTAAGGAATGTAACTCATTGTTTGCCTTTTGAAATGATTGTGATATTTTAATGTATAGTTCAATTGAAAATCAACTCAAATATACATTAGAATGGTTAACAGACGGCAAAAATGCCGTCTGTTTGGGGAAAATTATTTCTCTTCCAGACCGAGCATTTTGCCGAAGAGTTTGTCTTCGATCATACCCATTTTGATCGCAGGGAGGAGATTGTTCTCCTGATAGTATTTGATCACCTGCTGAGGATCCTGTCCGCTCATCATCGCTTCATAGTAGATAGCCTGTGACACTTCCTGATCCTCTACATCGATACCCTCTTTCTTTGCGAGTGCATCGACGATGAAAGTAGCTTTGACACTCTTCTGGGCATCTTCTCTGACAGACTCACGAAGCTCCTCAACCTTTTCAGGATTCTCCTGATACTCTTTGAGTTCCTCTTCGCTCATCTCTCTGGCTTTTGCATTGATCTTCGCATCGATCTCCTGCTCTACGATGTTGTTTGGCAGTGCGAAGTCATACTTCTCGACAAGCGCCTCGACAAGTTTGGGCTTGATCTCTTCGTTGTAGAGCTTGGAGAGTGCAGCAGTCTCTACCTGTGCTTCGACTTTCTCTTTGAGTGTCTCTACAGTAGCATTTTCGTCATTAAGCAGTTTTTGAGCCAGTGCATCATCGACTTTCGGTTCTACAGGTGCCTTGATCTCATGCAGTTTGACTTTGAACTGTGTATCTTTGCCGGCAAGCTCTTTGGCAGGATACTCATCTGGGAATTTGACATCGATCGTCTTCTCTTCATCGTACTTCATGCCAATCAGCTGCTCTTCAAAGCCGGGGATGAACTGTCCCGAACCAATCTTGAGCTCGAAGTTTTCCGCTTTGCCGCCCTCAAACGGCTCACCATCAACAAATCCTTCAAAGTCGATCACTGCAAGGTCACCCTCTTTGAGTGCTCTTTTACGCTTTAGCTTCTCATACGGCGCATTCTCTTTTGCCAGCTCTTCGAGTTTTGCCTCTACCTCTTTAGGATCTGCTTTTGGTTTTTCGAACTTTGGCACGACATCCATATATCCCTCAAGTTCCGGATTTGGTCTGATAGAGATCTCTACCTCAACCTCGATACTGCCATCCTCTTTTTTGTCATACTTTTTGAATGTCGGCTGACCGATCATATCTGCCGCATCGATCCCCGCCTCTTTGATCCCTGCATCGATAAGCTCTCTGAGCGCTTCGCCCTCAGCATCCTGAGCCAGCTTTTCACCGTGCATCTGTTTGACGACATGTACAGGCACTTTCCCCGGTCTAAAGCCGTCTACCTTGATCTGCTTTGCCGCCTCTTTTGCCAGTTTGTCGATTGTTTTGTTGATTGTTTCGCCGTCGAGTGTACCGCTTACGAGTACATTGGCATCATCGATTTTCTTTGTTGTCACTTTCACTACAGTCCTTTGTAATATAATCCCGTGATTTTAGCTAAAATTTGATAAAAAAGGAATATATCGAAAAAGAGGTGTATACTTCCCTCCATGAAAACCTCTATGCAAGCTATCCATCAGAAGATCCTTGACTGGTATACAAAACACGGCAGAACCGACCTGCCGTGGCGCAACACGGATCATCCGTACCCTATCTGGCTGAGTGAAGTGATGCTCCAGCAGACACAGGTCAAAACGGTCTTGGAGCGCTACTACTTTCCCTTTCTTGAGAAGTTCCCCACACTTGAGGCACTTGGCAGTGCACCGCTGGATGAGGTGTTAAAGATGTGGGAGGGGCTTGGGTATTATACCCGTGCCAAAAATCTGCATAAGACGGCGCAAATATTGGTTCAAGGGCAGGCACAAGGCGCTGCCCCTACATTACCTTCAGAGATAGATAAACTCATCGCGCTTCCCGGTATCGGCAAAAATACTGCCCATGCCGTTGCCGCCTTTGCTTTCCGCCAGCCCGTGCCCGTCATGGAAGCCAATGTACGGCGTATCCTCTGCCGCATCCATGCTATGGAAGATGCCAACGACAAAGCCCTCTGGCAGATCGCCTACGATATGGTCGATAGAGAAAACCCTTTTGAGTACAATCAGGCGATGATGGATATCGGGGCAACCCTCTGTACCCCCAAAGCACCTCAGTGTGAAACATGTCCGTTTGAGAGCATCTGCCAAGGCAAAGATACTCCGGAGTGCTATCCGACAAAAAAGAGACGCACCGTACCGACACGAGAGCAGCATATCATGCTCAACCTCTACAACAACAAACTCGCCCTCACAAAACGGCAAGGGAAATTCCTGCACGGTCTCTGGGGATTCCCCGCTACCGAAGTGCCGCTGTGTGCTGCCGAGTATATAGGGGAAGTGACGCATGCCTATACCCACTTCAAACTCACATGCAAAGTCTATCTCTATGATGCGCTTGAGCAGAGCGAAGATCACTACTTCACCCCGCAGCAGATACGCCAGCTTGCTATCTCCAAGGTTGATGAGAAAATCTTGAACTTGTATTTGGATACGGTGCAGTGAAGAGTTAAGAGTGAAGAGTGAAGAGTTTTGGTATGCTTTCTTAACAGAAAGCTTTTATAATTTAAGAGAGGTTGCAGATGGATAAGGAACAAGAGTTTGAACAGTTGGTCAGTCGGATGCTGGAGCTTTTGGGGGAAGACCCCAACCGTGAGGGGCTGCAAAAGACCCCACACCGTGTCGCCAAAGCACTGGAGTTTCTAACCGAGGGGTATCACCAAGACCCCAAAGAGATCCTCAACCAGGCACTCTTCTCTACCAGCAATGACGAGATGGTGCTGGTACGTGACATCGAGTTCTACTCGATGTGTGAACACCATATGCTGCCTATCATCGGACGCTGTCATGTCGCCTATATCCCAGACGGCAAGGTGGTAGGACTGAGTAAAATACCGCGTATCGTCAATGTCTATGCCAGACGGCTCCAAATTCAGGAGCAGATGACCGAGCAGATCGCCGATGCGATTTTGGAGACCATCAAACCCAAAGGGGTTGCCGTCGTGGTACATGCCCGCCATATGTGTATGGAGATGCGCGGCGTGCAGAAGATCAACTCTACCACCGTCAGCTCCGCACTGCGGGGGCTTTTCAAGCGCGACGAGCGTACCAGAAACGAGTTCTACAACCTCATCAACACTCCGGCACCGTCGAACTTCTAAGCATCTTTCAAAAGCCAGGCAAGTGCCTTGGCTCTATCTTTGAAAAATTTCACTTTGGCTTTGGTAAAGAGAGACCAGGTTTTGGTTGCGATCTCTTCCCACTTCTTTTTGCCTACTACGGCAAGCTTGTCGAAATCATTGATATGTTTGAATCCAAACTTGGCATCATCTATGATCGCCTTGAGTTCATCCCAGCCTTTGAATGCACTCATATCTACCAAAAGATCTACCTCCAGCCCTTTGGCTTCCTTGAGTGCCTTTTCTACCATAGGGATCATCACCATATAATCCTCATGGGTAAGCTTGCCGATCATATCTATCTCGATAAAAACTCTTTTGCCTTCTCTTCTGATAGAGACACCCATGCCGTGTTCTTTGACTGTAACTTTTGCCATATCTTCTCCTTTGGATACTATGCTTCATAGCATGTAGCTATCTACAAGTACAGCGCTATATGTAAAGGGGTGCTGCTACCTGAGTAGCAAAATGAATGGTAGATTTTTAGACCCTTGATACAAATCAAGCGGATTTCATTTTAATCGGAGTATAATCCTCCTCTTTAAATCTATCTATTTATATTAGATTAAGAAAGTTAATGTAATATGCAGAAAATCAATTAGGACTAAATAGGTCTTAATTAAAATAGAAATTGTTTCAAAGGAAATCTATGCGAGTCTATCTGGACAACAACGCTACAACCAAAGTCGACCCGGTCGTCTTTGAAGAGATGAAACCCTATTTTGTAGAAAAATACGGCAATCCCAATTCACTGCACCAGTTTGCAAGCGAAGTGCACCCTGCCCTCAAAACAGCGATGCAGAAGATCTATGCCGGAATCAATGCACCCAAAGAGGACAGTGTCGTGATCACTTCATGTGCGACCGAAAGTAACAACTGGGTACTCAAAAGCATCTATTTCAGTGAGATCCTCACAGGCAAGAAAAACCATATCATCATCTCCGAGGTAGAGCACCCTTCTGTGATCGCTACTGCGATGTGGATCGAAAGCATGGGGTGCAAAGTCACCTATCTTCCGATCAATAGCGAAGGGCTGATCGAGGCAGAGGATGTGCGCAAGGCGATCACTGACAAAACTGCCTTGGTCTCTGTCATGTGGGCGAACAACGAGACCGGTGCTATCTTCCCCGTCGCCGAGATCGGTGATATCTGTGCAGAGCACGGTGTGCTTTTTCATACCGATGCGGTACAGGCGATCGGCAAAACCCCTGTGAGTGTACAGGCGATCAATGTCGACTATCTGACCTTCTCCGCACACAAGTTCCACGGACCCAAAGGTGTCGGTGCACTCTATATCAAAAAGGGCAGAGAGCTTCTGCCTCTGTTCCACGGCGGTTCACAGATGGGCGGCTACCGCTCAGGTACACTGAACGTACCGGGTATCGTAGGTATGGGCAAAGCGATCGAGCAGGCAGTCGATGCGCTTGACTTTGAGATGCCGGAAGTGAGAGAGATGCGTGATGATTTTGAAGATGCGCTGCTTGAGATCCCCGATACCTTCGTGGTGACACCGAGAAACAAAAGAACACCCAATACGATCCTCATCTCATTTAGAGGTATCGAAGGCGAATCGATGCTTTGGGATCTGAACAATGCCGGGATCGCGGCAAGTACGGGGTCTGCCTGTGCATCGGAAGATCTCGAAGCCAACTCCGTCATGGAAGCGATCGGTGCAGATGATGATCTTGCACACACTGCGATCCGTTTCTCTCTGAGCCGCTATACGACACAAGAGGAACTTGACTATACGCTCGATGTCGTCAAAAAAGCGGTAGAGAGACTCAGAGGGATATCGAGTACCTACTCCTATGCCCCTGAGGGTCATGTGAACGGGCTTGAGGCACACCATTGAGAATTAGAAGTTAGAAGTTAGAAATTAAAAAGAAGTAAGGGGTCTGGTGATTTGTGATTTGTTGCAAAGCAATAAATCATGAATCACCTGACGCCCGTGATAGAAATAGATAAACAAAGGAAAGAACATGGGAATGGATAGTTTGATCGGCGGTACCATCTGGGATGAGTACAGCCAAAAAGTAACAGACCTTATGAACAACCCAAAAAATATGGGTGAGATCACTGAAGAGCAGGCAAAAGAGATGGGTGCACAACTCATCGTAGCAGATTTCGGTGCGGAGAGCTGTGGGGATGCTGTGCGTCTCTACTGGGCAGTAGACCCCAAAACGGACAAGATCCTCGAATCGAAGTTCAAAAGTTTCGGATGCGGTACCGCGATCGCAAGCTCCGATACCATGGCAGAGCTCTGTAAAGGCAAAACCGTTGACGAGGCGGTCAAGATCACCAATATCGATGTAGAAAAAGCGATGCGTGATGAGCCTGACACCCCTGCCGTACCACCGCAAAAGATGCACTGCTCAGTTATGGCATATGATGTCATCAAGAAAGCGGCGGCACAATACAAGGGTGTCGATATGGAGAGTTTCGAAGAGGAGATCATTGTCTGTGAGTGTGCACGTGTAAGCCTCTCGACCCTCAAAGAGGTGATCCGCCTCAATGACCTGACTACTGTCGAGCAGATCACTGACTATACCAAAGCGGGTGCCTTCTGTAAATCCTGTATCAAGCCTGGCGGACATGAAGAGAAAGATATCTATCTGGTTGATCTGCTTGATGAGTATGAGAAAGAGAAGATGGCAAAAGCGGCGGATGCTTCAGCATCCGGCAGTGATGCAGCATTTAAAGATATGACTATCGTACAGAAGATCAAAGCGGTCGACAAGGTCGTCGATGACAATATCCGTCAGATGCTCATCATGGACGGTGGAGATATGGAGATCCTCGATATCAAAGAGAACGGTGAAAACATCGATATCTATATCCGCTATCTCGGTGCCTGCAGCGGCTGTGCAAGCTCAAGCACCGGTACACTCTTTGCAATCGAGAATATCCTCAAAGAGAAGCTCGATCCAAACATAAGAGTCCTCCCTATCTAATAGAGAGCCTTTTTGGCTCTTCCTCTGCCCTATCTTCACCTTTGTGCTATAATCACTCATAAATCCAAAACTATTGTCACTATACAAAAAGGATAGAAGATGGAAAAAGCCGCACCCGATACAAACAACAAAGAGCAAAATGAGGCGATAGATGTCGAAACGATCACAGAAGCATCCTTCAAAGCAGCCAATCCTGACCAAAAACGCAAGATTATAGAGGCAGTGCTTGACAAAGATGTACGTCCTATGCTCATCATGGATGGAGGCAATATAGAGGTACTTGATATCAAAGAGAACGGTGAACACGTCGATATCTATATCCGCTACCTCGGTGCCTGCAGCGGCTGTGCCGCATCGAGTCTGGGGACACTCTATGCAATCGGCAACACACTTCGCCAAAAACTCGGAGAGAATATCAGGGTTTCGCCTGTATGATCTTCTCAACCATTAGCTGTAAGGTAGTATTGCCTCTAAAGTGATTTTCGTTGACGGTAAAGATCAGATCTACCACACTCCCTGCCTCATATCTCTCCTCTGTCTTAAACTGTACCCCCTGCATCACGATCCCTTTTTGTGCAAAGGCAAAGCGTAGATGCTCTCCGTTTTTTCCCATGGGATCGGCTTGAAGGATGGTAACATCGGCAGCGATGAATTTGGGTACAGGGTTACCCTGTCCGTATGGTTCGTAACGCTTCAGTAGCGCCGTAAGTTCAAATGTGATCTCCTTAAAATCGAGCTGACCGACTATCTCTGTGTCACTGCCGGTTTCATCTGTCAGGCTGTGTGGATAATGCAGCTGCAGCTCTGAACGAAAGTTCTCAAACACATCCAACTTGAGGCTTAAACCTATCGCAGCCTGATGCCCGCCAAATTTCTCGAGATACCCACGGCTCTGTTCGACCAGTCTAAAGAGATCACATTTGCCAAAACTCCTGCCGCTCCCTTTCAAAACACCCTCTCTGTTTTGGCTCAGGATGATGCAGGGTTTTTCATGACGGCGTGCCACCCGGGCAGCGACAATGCCCACTACCCCCTCATGCCAATCCTCGCCATACGCCACAAGCACCTGATCCTCTGACCCTACCTGTGCCAATGCCTTGGCTGTCAGGTCTGCCTCTGTCTCTTTGCGTAATGTATTGAAGGCAATGAGACGTTCCAGTCTCACTCTCGCATCATAGATATTGCTCGAAGCCAAAAATGCGACGGCATGTAAGGCATCATCCATCCGCCCTGCACTATTGATAAGGGGAGCAAGAAAATAGGCGATATCCTCTGCATTCAGCTCCGCTTTGCCGCTGTGTTCCAAAAATGCCTTTATGCAGGGTCGCTGACTTGCATTGAGCGCTTTGATACCTGCTTGTACCATCGTGCGGTTGATATGCTGAAGCGGCATCATATCTGCAATGATCGCTATCGCCACCAGTTCAAGATACGTGATCATATTGATCTTTATCTCCAGTGCATTCTTGAGTGAAGCGATCAGATACCATGCGATCTGGGCACCGCACACATCACTGTAGGGGAAAGTGCATTCGGGCTGTTTTTGGTCGATGATCGCATAGGCATCCGGGATCTTGGGAGGGAGCAGATGGTGATCGGTAATAATCAGATCGATCCCTTTGGCTTTACAGAGTGCGGCTGCATCTACCGCAGAGATACCGTTATCGACTGTGACGATAAGATCACTCTCCTCGATACGCGGTATGATCGCTGCAGAGAGTCCGTAACCGTCTCTAAAACGGTTTGGGATGATCCACTCTACCGGATAGTCTATCTCATCAAAAAAGAGCTTCATCAGCGTCGTAGAGGTGACACCGTCGACATCATAATCCCCTACAATCGTAATCTTCTCCTGATGACGGATCGCATGGAGAATACGATCGGTCGCTTTTTGCATATCTTTGAATGCAGAAGGCTGGGGAAGATCCTTCAAAGAGAGAAACCCCTCTTCAAAACGACTCGTCAGCAGCTCTTCTAACGCATGAAGCGTTAATGCAGGGTACATTTAGTTTTTGTGTTTATGGGCTGCATCCACAAAAGCAAGGATGGCAGGATTTGGATTTTGGAGTCTGGAGGTAAATTCTGGGTGGAACTGCACACCAAGGAACCACGGATGATCTTTGACCTCAACCGCTTCGATCAGACCGCCGGACTCTCCGGTGATCTCAAGACCGTTGGCTTCAAACGCCTCTCTGAATTTGGGGTTGGCTTCATAGCGGTGTCTGTGTCTCTCATAGATCACCGGACTGTCATAAGCCTTTCTGAGTCTACTATCCTCTTTTGTCTCACACTCATATTCTCCCAGTCTTAGCGTACCGCCCATCGGTGAAGTGGTGGTACGTACCTGCTTCGAACCGCTCGCATCGATAAACTCATCGATCAGATAGATGATAGGATTGGCTGTATTTTCGTCGAACTCCACCGAGTTTGCATCTTCCAATCCTAGAACATTTCTGGCAAACTCCACCATACTCAGCTGCATTCCCAGACAGATACCGAGGAAGGGTACTTTGTTCTCTCTGGCAAATCGGATTGCTTCGATCTTCCCTTCGACACCGCGCTCACCGAAACCGCCGGCGACAAGTATCCCGTCAACATCCTGCAAATATTTCTCTGCTGAATCATCTTCGATCTTTTCACTGTCGACCCATTTGATTACCACTTTGGTATCGAGATGCGCACCGGCGTGGATCAATGCTTCGGTAAGTGATTTGTAAGACTCTTTGAGATCGAGATATTTACCCACAAAAGCAATCTTCATCTCATCTTCAGGCATGATGATCTTATGCACCAAAGAGGTCCACTCATCCATCTGCGGTTTGCAATTCTCAAGTTCGAGCTGTTTGCAGATCGGTGCAAGGATATCCTGTTTGAGGAAATTGAGCGGTACTTCATAGATCGTTTTGGCATCCTCTGCGACAATCACAGAATCCTCTTCCACATCACACGAATAGGCGATCTTTCGTTTAATGTCCGCATCGACAGGTACTTCCGCACGCAATACCAGCATATGTGGGGCAATACCAATACGTCTAAGCTCCTGTACGGAGTGTTGGGTAGGTTTGGTCTTGAGTTCGCCTGCCGCTTTGATATAAGGCAGCAGTGTGACATGGACATTCATCACTCTGCTCTTGCCAAGCTCATGTTTGATCTGTCTGATCGTCTCCAAAAAAGGCAGCCCTTCGATATCTCCGGTGGTACCGCCAAGTTCTACGATAAGTATATCCTTGCCTTCTCCTGCAAGATAGATACGCTCTTTGATCTCATTGACGATATGGGGTACAACTTGGATGGTCTTGCCGAGGTACTTCCCTTTTCTCTCATTTTCGATGACTGTTTTGTAGACCTGTCCTGTGGTGAAGTTGTTGTTCTGGGTCAGTGAGGTATCGAGAAAACGCTCATAGTGTCCAAGATCCAGATCAGTCTCCGCACCGTCTTTGGTGACAAAAACCTCTCCATGCTCCAATGGAGACATTGTACCGGGATCGACATTGATATATGGGTCAAGCTTGAGCACCCCCACTCTCTGTCCTGTATGCTTCAGCAGGGTACCTATACTGGCTGCTGTGATCCCTTTACCCAAAGAACTCAATACACCGCCTGTAACAAAAATAAATTTTGTTTGATTATCACTCATATAACATTTTTCCTTTTTTATGCAACGATTGGCATAATGATTGTAATAAAATTATCGCTTTTGACGATGAAAGGCAGACTCGGTTCATTGAATTCCATGAGGAACTCATTTTTGTCCACCTGGGAGATAAAATCAAGGATATATCTGCTGTTGAACGAAATTTCAAATTTGTCATTCAATCCTGTTTGCAATTCTATCTCCGTTTTGGCTTCGACATTGTCTGCACTCAAAGAGTGGAAGATAATGGTATCCGAGAGCAGTGTCATTTTGATCTCCTGAGAGATCGTGGTGATCATTTTGATCGCATCGATCATCTCTTTTTTAGGGAGCGTGACCTGATGCTTGGTAGATGCTGGAATGATCCTCTGATAGTCAGGGAATTTTCCGTTGATCAGTCTGGTATAGAAAAAGTAGTTTTCATTGGTGATGATAAGATTGGTCTCATCATAGAAGATATCGATCTGATCGAGGAAAAGTTTTTGGATTTCCAAAATCGCTTTTTTGGGTACGATCAGAGAGAGCGGTTCACTGTTGGTACTCGGGATCGTTGCAATAGCCAGTCTTCTTGTATCTGTCCCTACAAGATCGGTAGCATCCTCTTTGATATTGATCAGCGCTCCATTGAGTTCAAACTTTGGATTGTTTGTATCGATTGCCGGAGAGATCTTTTTGAGATTTTGGATAAGACTGAGGGAATCAAGAGAGATTTGAGGTTTATCATCTATTGTCGGGAAGGAAGGATAGGCGTTGGCATCAAAGGTAGGAAGTTTGAACTTGGAGTGTTTTTGTTTAATTATCAGTGTATTGTCAAGAATTTCAAGCACAATTTCATCATCTTTGAGTATTCGGATAATATCCAACAGTTTCTTTCCATGGGCAGTAAAGCTTCCGGGTTGATCGATAACTATCTGATCAGTAACGATCTTAAGACCTATTTCACCGTCTGTTGCTTTGACCACACATTTATCATCCTGTGTAGTAAAGAGCAGATGAGAAGTGATCTGACTTGCATCTTTTTTTTCCAAGAAAGGCTGGAGATTGATAAGTATGGATTCGATGATTTGTTTCTGTGCTCTGATCTTCATTGAAATTCCTTTTAATTTTTAATATTTTAGTACGTAGTAGTAGCTCTCGATGAAAGTGTGAAAAACTACTCTGCACCCCGTAATATCGACAGGTTTGCGATTGTGATCTTTTATAGCAAGATTCACATCTCTTCACTTATAAAATTATATCTTTTTTTTATTCAAGTTTTATGACCTCCTGAATTAGTCGATACTCTTTTGGATATCTGTGTGTATTTTGTTGGAGAGTTCTTCAAGCAGTACTTTGAAATTTTCGTCGTTTTCTATGATTTCGTTGATCTTTTTCATCGCATGCGAGATAGCGGTATGGTCTTTCATACCGAAGTAGAGTGCGATCTGCGGCATGGAGTTGGGTGTGAGATTTCTGGCGAGGTAGATAGCGGTTCTTCTGGCATTGACGACATTTTTGGTACGTTTTTTTGATTTGATATCGCTTGGTTTGACATTGAGTTCGCGTGAGACGATCTTGACGATATCATCAATGGTAATGTTCTCTTTTTTCTCTTTGAGCTGGTCTTTGATGGCATTTTGTGCAAAATCGAGGGTAATCTCCTGACCGAGCATGGAGCTAAGCGCATTGAGTTTGATGATCGTTCCTTCGATCTCGCGGATATTGTCACCCATGTGTGTAGCGATAAAGTGGATAACATCCTGTGAAAGTCTGATACCGTCAAGTTCGCACTTCTTTTGGATGATGGCGATTTTGGTCTCAAGACCCGGAGGCTGTATATCTGCCATCAGTCCCCACTCGAAACGGCTTCGGAGTCTGTCGACAAGTCCGGCGATCTTGTTGGGCGGACGGTCAGCAGTCATAACGATCTGTTTGTTATTGTTGTAGAGTTCATTGAAAGTATGGAAAAACTCCTCCTGTGTCTGCTCTTTTCGGGAGAGAAACTGGATATCATCGATCAGCAGCAGATCACACTCTCTAAATCGGTCTCTGAATCTATCCATGGTCTGTGATCGTAGATGGGAGGTAAAAGAGTTCATGAACTGTTCAAGGGTGGTATAGATCACTGTATTGCCAAGCTCGATATGGTAGTTTCCTATGGCTTGAAGCAGGTGTGTTTTTCCCAGACCGACCCCTCCGTAGATGAAGAGTGGGTTGTACTGTTTCCCGGGTTTTTCCGCGACTGACTTTGCTGTTGTATAGGCAAACTGGTTGGAATCACCCACGATGAAGCTTTCGAAGGTCAAAGAGGGGTTGAGATAGGTACTTTTCGAGCTGCTTTTCTCTGCACTCTGTTTGGAAGCCGCTTTTTTGGCAGGGCTTGTTTTGCCGACATTGATCACGATCTCAGGCTTGATGCCGTTTTGCAGTTCAAAGAGATGGCGGAGTTTTTCGACATATTTGGTTTTGACCCATTTGGCGATGAGC
>JALWKQ010000100.1 GCA_027081395.1 Sulfurovum sp.
CCGCGTCCGGAGACGGAACTGCTCATTGACGAGGTTTCCAGGATCATTGAAGAGGAGAAGATCGTTTCTATTGCGGAGATCGGAGTAGGAAGCGGGGCGATCTCTGTTGTGCTTGCACGCAAGTTTCCCAACCTTAAGATCGTCGCAACCGATATTTGTGACATACCGCTCAAAATCGCTGCCCAGAATGCACAACGTTGGGGAGTAGCAAAGCGTATAGATCTGCGAAAAAGCAATCTGCTTGATGATCTGCATGAACCTGTCGAGATGGTCGTCTCCAATCCTCCCTATATCGCCGCAGATGCGCCATTGGAAGCCAATGTTGCCGCATATGAGCCCAAAGAGGCACTCTTTGGGGGAGAAAAGGGGGATGAACTGCTCAAAGAGATCATCGACACAGTTAAAGCCAGAGGGATCAAGTGGCTGGCATGTGAAATGGGCTATGACCAAAAAGCCCCTATTCAAGCATATGTCAATGAAATTGGAGTAAAATCTATATCATTTTATAAGGATCTTTCGGGACTTGATCGCGGGTTTGTCATAGAATTCATGTAGGGTGTTGTGCCCTCACAACACCATTAATCTATCAATCAATCGGTGTTGTCAGGGGACAACACCCTACAGGATAAAGGAAAAAGAGAATGAAAAAATATTTTAGAATGACAACTATAGCCTATCTCATACTGCTGGGTGCAACGCTTGGGGCGGTGCTGTATGCCGGTATTGTGGTGGCACCGGTGACGTTTCATACGGAGCAGTGGCTGGGTGATGCGGCGCTTAGTCAGTATCAAGAGGGGCTGATCATGACACAGAATTTTGTCAGGCTCTCTTATCTGGTTGACTTCACGGTGATTGTTGTGGTGCTCTATGAGGGCTACAAATACAAAATGTTTGAGAGAGACAACATCACGCTTGTTGCAGCTTTCTTGGTCTTGGCAACAGGCGTGATGTTCGGACACTACTATATCCCTGACATTGTCAACATGCAGCTTGCGGGCGAAGCGATGACAAAATCAGCAGCGTTTATCAATACCCACAAAGGAAGCGAGATCAATATCAAGATCTTTGCGGCAGCACTGTTGGTATTGATCGTGCGTAACATGCAAAAAGCATGTAAGTGATGAGCGTTTAGGATTTAGGATTTAGGTAGGGTGCGTAATCACGCACCAAATAGGTTTAAAATGATACAACACCCTACAGGAGAAAATAGTGAATGAAACTTTACAGCATCCTTTTGATCCTATTGTTTTCAAAGATACACATACCCTGATACTCGGCTCTTTTCCAAGTATCAAATCGTTTGAAAACAACTTTTACTATGCGCATCCTCGCAATCAGTTTTGGAAGATACTTGAGGCGGTTAGCGGCTATCCTGTCAACAACCGCGACCAAAAAATATGGCTGCTCAAAGAGACGGGATTGGGACTTTGGGATATGATCGGCAGCTGCAGCCGTGACAACTCGCTTGACAGTTCTTTGGAAGATGAAGTGGTCAATGATATTCCGGCACTGCTTGCGTCCTACCCAAGTATAGAGAAGATCGCTTTTACCGGCAAAAAGGCGCAGGCACTCTTCGAGACGCATTTTGGATATATTGATATTGATCGCGTTTATCTACCGTCTCCCTCTGGGGCGTATGCGGCGATGGGGTTTGAGGAGAAAGCAAAAATATATGCGGAAAAATTAGAAATAGGAAATAAAAAGTGAGTGTCTGGGCAATCGGCGATATACAGGGGTGTTATGATTCGCTGCAGAGGCTTTTGCAGAAGATTCAGTTTGACCCGCGTTACGACAGGTTGTGGCTGGCGGGTGATCTGGTCAACCGTGGACCAAAATCCCTTGAAGTATTGGAGTATCTTTATGAGATACAAGATAGCGTAGAGATTGTACTGGGCAACCATGATCTGACACTCATAGCAGCCTACTATGGTATCAAAAAGTCCAATCCTACACTTGATCCTATCCTTGCATCCCCCAGAGCCAAAGAGCTCGTAGATTGGCTGCGGGGACAGAAGTTTTTGCATACGGATTTCAAGCTTGGCTACTGCATGGCACATGCGGGGATCTCCCCGGAGTTTGATCTGGGTATGGCGATAGAGTATGCCAGACGGGTAGAGCAGAAGTTGCAAAGTCGAGATGCCGGGCAGTGGCTGCGTGCTGTTTTCAAGGGTGGGGTAGAGCGTTTTGACAGAGATGCGCGCCCGGAAGATATAGACCGCTATATCGTCAGCAGTTTTACGAGGATGCGCTACTGCTACAAAGACCATCGTCTCGATTTCAAACAGAAGGGTAAACCGACCGATGCCCTCAGAGCCAAAGGACTCAAACCATGGTTTGAGTGTGAAAACCGCAAAGAGATCGAGCTAAAGATCCTCTTTGGTCACTGGTCAACACTGGGGTTTTATGAAGATGAGCATGTACTTGCACTCGATACCGGCTGTCTCTGGGGCGGTAAACTTACCGCTGCCAGACTCGACAGTTCAGAAGCACCAAGGATCGTACAGGTAGAGTGCCCAGGTGCGATGAAGCCGGGGGAAGAGGGTTAGTCCTCTATCATATGTCCGACAAATTTGGACATGTTGTTGAGTATTTTGCCGCCTCTTCTATAGCCGAGTGCACAGGATTCGTAAGCGTAAAAGAGACCTGCTTGATAGTATCTGCCTTGAGCGTCTTGTGGCAGTTCCACATACTCCTGATAGATCATCTTGTGGTTATCATAGACACCTTTTTCTCCTTCGATGACAGTGCCTTCATCATCGAGGATGCGTACACTTTCACCCTCTCTGCCGTAGATCGGTTTTTGTACCTGTCTGCCTGATGCAAGAGGCTCAAAAGAGGTCTCAAGCAGCAGGGGATGATCCGGGTAAAGCTGCCAGAGTATCGCCAGCATTCCTTTGCTTTGGAAGAGCAGGGTGTAGGCAGGGTTGAAGATGATCGCTTTTTGGTTCTCGATGATCTGCGTAAGCAGGAGTGCCAGATCGGGCTCTTCAAGTGCGATATCTTCCCATGGGATGAGTTTGAACCAGAGTTCATACTGCTCACCGTTATACTCTATACCCTCATCAGGAGAAAAGGCGATATCGTCAATATAGGCAAACTCTGTAATGTAGCCTGCTTCTGTGGCAATGTGCTGCAGCAGACGTACGGTATTTTCTTCTTCGGCATTGCCTCTAACAGAAGTAAAGAGAAATTTCCAGCCTTCATAGCGATCTTCGAAATCGCTCACATCCTCCTGGAGAGTCACAAGACGTTTGAAGTTGTCCAGAAGTGCTTCATAGAGTCCATTGAACTGCTGACCCTCATCGAAACCGTTCTTTTGGAGGATCGCCCACTGTACTACGGCAGTCTCAAAGACGGCAGTAGGTGTATCGGCATTGAACTCAAGCAGTTTGATAGGCTTACCATCGATACCGCCTGCCAGATCGAAGCGTCCGTAGAGATGCCAGTGGATATCATTTTCCCAAGTCTCTTTGATCTGTTCGACAAGGTTGAAAGGGATGCCGAGTTCGTGAAAGAGGTTGTGGTCTATTACATACTGTGCTGCTTCTACGAACATATCGTAGAGGGTATTGCCCGCTTCGTAGTAGGCTTCGGCTTCCTTCTGGGTGACAAGTACCAGTTCATCTGCTATGTAGGGGGTTTCGTCACTGTCAGTATGCCAGGTAAAGCCGAGTTTCTCAAGGTAGGCAGGGTCGAGAGGTTGTACTTTTTTGAGCTTGACCATCTCTAACCGCCGAAGAAGCCGCCGCTTCTACTAAAACCGCTTTTTGTAGATGTTTTTTTACTGTTGAAAAAACCGCTTCTTTTCGAACTCATACTTTTGCGCGGTTTGTTGAAACTGCTTTTGCTTCTGGAGTAGGTTTGGGGGGATTTGTAGCCGGCTTTTCGGTTGTTTTGGTAGTTTTGGTTGCCAAAGAGTTTGCTGCCGATCCATGCGCCGAGCATATATCCCGCCGCACTCGCCAAGATAGTTTCTCCCAGTCCCATACCGCCTTGTTGTGCGATACGCTCCTGTCCCTGCGGATCGGTGAGATTGGATTGACCCGCATCGATGCGCGCTGCCTC
>JALWKQ010000101.1:0-8581 GCA_027081395.1 Sulfurovum sp.
CGCCGGTTCATAAAGCGATAGAAGAGCACAAAACAGAGCACTGACGCGAACAGATGTGCGACAGTATCGAAAAAATAGTATAAAAACCGATAGGCTTTCCCTTCATATCCGGCAAAGTATAAAGCGCTGTAATATGAAAAAACCGTCACAAGTATAAGAGAGAAAAGAGATAACCCAAGCATCTTTTCGTACAGAGACCTGTATCTGTACATCAAAATCCCAAAGAGAAAGAACGGCAGATAAAACGCCAAAGAGCGGATATTGAGTATAGGGTTGTTCAGATAGGGTGCAAAAAGACTAAAAAGCGCCAGGAAAACTACTGTCAGTCCTGCAATCATCGTAAGCACAAGATAGATATTGGTTCTTGCAATATATTTTTGCAGCACATGGTCAAAGCGCTGTAAGTACCTTGAAAAATACTTCACAGCAATATAGATCAGGGAAAAAAAGACCGCCAGATCTATCAGGAACCATAGATGGGAGATCCATTTGCCTTCTTTTAAATAATCCAATAACGCAAAATACATCCAGCCGCTTTTGACCAACAGGTATGTCTGAAGCGAATTTAAGATCAGGGCCGCACTTATAATCGGTACAACGATGCGTTTCAGCCGGGATTCGAAAAAATGGGCTGTACCCTGTTTCCCGATACTCATCGCAGCAAGATAACCTGACATCATAAAAAAAGAGGGTAAAGTAAAAAGCATAAGCAACTCTATCAGGTAGGGTGCCCATGCAATCCCTGTATCACTGTGTATTAACCATGTCTGATCAGGATTGTATACCTGAAGGGTATGTATCAGAACAATAGAGAGGATCAGTAATCCCCTCATTCCATCGAGATAATATACTCTTTGACTCATATCTCTTCCTCATGTTTTTGTATAACCTTTGTCATGATCTCTTCCCAATCTTTTGCAATAGTTTTGATATCAAGTCTTTCACTGATCTCTCTGGCATTCTCTCCCAGCTGCTTTCTTTTCTCTTCATCTTGGATCAGTAGTGCAATCTGCTTCCTAAGTGCACCTACATTTTCAGCCTCAACCAAAATACCGTCAATATCATTTCTGATGATCTCAGCCGGTCCGGTAGGACAATCGAAAGCGACAACGGCACATCCGTATCCCATCGCTTCACAAAGTCCCCCGGGGAAACCTTCTGCCCGTGATGAAAGCACATAGATCGATGCCCGTTTATAGTAGTACTCCATATCTTGTACAAAGCCTGTCAACACTACACGGTCTTCAAGCCCATATTCTCGTATTTTTGATTCCAATACCTCTCTCTTATCCCCCTCTCCTGTAATGACCAAACGCCAATCAGGAGCCTCTACTTTCGCAAAGGCATCGATCAACATATCGAAACCTTTGACATGAGAGAGTCTGCCGACCCCAAGAATGATTTTCTCACGCTGAAGAGAAGTATACTTCTGGGAAAGAACCAAAGGATTGGGCTGAACACTCAAGGCTCGCACATATGGATATTTTTCTCTATCCTGTTCTGTCAATATCATCAAATGATCAGCCCATGGATACACAACTCTCCGTAGCATTCTCCATATTTTGGCAGACAAAGAACCTCTCGTATCTGTCAGCGCACGCTCATAATTGGTATGTTCTGAGATAATCACCGCTCTTTTTGCCAGTTTCGCCGCGATGGTGGTCAAAATATTGCTTGCGGCAATAAATGCTATCACGATATCGGATTTTTCCAGAACCAAAGCGCTGTATATAAACTTTATCTGTCCGATCATACCTCCGACTCTGCTTTTTCTCCCACCTGATGGATGATAGGAGATTACATTGATATCATGATGAAGATCGAAAATAGATTGCTGGTCTGAAAGTACCAAGATAGAGACACTATGCCCAGAAGAAGCAAAATGGTTTGCAAGCATGACCAATACCTTCTCTGCACCACCCATTCGCTCCAGTGAGTGAATCACGAACATCATTTTCATTCTTCAGCTCCCTCGAGCAAGAGATACCTGTTTTCACCTTCATGCACTGATAATGATAGGAAGTATTTTCCGTCTCCCTTTTGAGAATCAAGACGCCTCCCATCGCTATCTTCCAATGCAAATGTTTTTTCTGATTCCACCGTCACTTTCGTGTTGTCCAGCCGTTTTTTATTGTCAAATATAATCACGATTTCATTCTTACGATGCTCTATGCGGCACTGATCCCTCACATAAATATATCTTGCAATCTCTCCACAGGTAGCGTACCAGATAGATTTTTTTGAGAGATAGGCAAATATTTTTTGCAGACTTTCCATATCTGAAACGATATTGGATGCCTGTATATTGCCTGAAGATGTTGCCGGAGAGATATGTTCCTGGATACTGATAATGTTGCCGAGTTTGTAAAGTGTTTCAAGCTTATGGTATTGGGTGATGTTATACAATGGCTGCAGGAAGCGTGTAAAACGCTTGAGATTATCTCTTTTTTTCCTCCCTGTTTTGTATTTGAGGCGGACAAATGCATTTCCGTTAAAGTTGGTAGGAAATGCAATCACATTGTTTTTGCCAAAGAGATAGGTATCGCTCTCTTTGGGATCAAGTTTTGCATCGATAC
This sequence comes from Sulfurovum sp., assembly GCA_027081395.1. Lineage (GTDB taxonomy): Bacteria > Campylobacterota > Campylobacteria > Campylobacterales > Sulfurovaceae > Sulfurovum. The sequence goes on from JALWKQ010000101.1 coordinate 2,577, forward strand.
ACCAGTATTCAAAACCGCAGGCATCAATAATATCCGCTGAATTCGAGCGTTGCAGATAGCCGCAATATTTACCGCCTGTGACCTCTGTACCCACGATCTCTCTAAACACTTTTTTGCCTTTCAGTGTCACGGTGACCCCCTCTTCCACACTCTCAAAAAGCTGCCATTCATGTATGAAGTTGTTTGCTGTATCGATCTTCTCATGGTCGATATATCTGCCGTGATTGGATCCATGATGTGCTATTTCATGCCCCTGCTTTAACAAACGTTTCAAAAAAGCTGTAAAAGCTTCTCTCTCCCCTACAGCATATTTTTCGTAATTGTCTCTTGTTTCATTAATGACATTATGTCGTGCATAGGGGACAAAAAAAGTAATCTTGATATCAGGATAGTGTGCAAGCAACTCCCTCTGCAAAAAAGCATATACTGACTCTTCTGTATCACAAAGATAGCCCCAGTCATTTTTATAAGGCTCTTTATGGATATCAATATAGCCGTCACTCAGATCATCGATCATCAATACTGCAGGTGCCTGATAACCATCAAGCCATTTGGATATTTTCACCACTATTCTGCCCTCCTCGTTTTGCTGCTGTTGCGTAAAATTTCAGGATTTTTGCTTAGATTCAAATAGACCTGCAGTATAGAAAGCAATAAAAACAGATATGCCAATCCCTTTGCACCATAAAGATAGATCGCGGGTATGATCAGCAGAAGGTTCACCAGCATCGTTCTAAAGGTGATGCTTCGGATCACACTGTATTGCGATTTGAGTGCCAAATAGGCGGTAAAAAACCCTCCCAGCGGTTCGAGCAGTGTGGCAATTGCCAAAATTTTCAATATCTCTATCGAAGTATCATGCTTGGGACCATACAAGAGCGTAATAATAAAGTCTGACATAACATAGAGCAGCGCCGAAGCGGCAACGAGGATCATCACATAGGCTCTGAAAAACTTACGTGCCTGTCTGTAGAGCTGCTGCAGATCATCGATGTACTGTGCAAGGTGAGGATAGACAACCACCGTATAGCTTTTAATGATCGAACTGTAGGCATTATAGATGGCTTCAGCAAGTGAATAGATACCCACGGCACTATAACTCCCAAAAAGTCCAAGCAAAACAGGATTGATCATCGTATAAAATGAGACACTCATATTTGACCAGAAAATATCTTTGCCCTCTTTGAGCAACAAGTATATCTCTGTAATTTTGGGTCTAATCAGCCTCAATGTATATTTTGTATGAATATAATAGAGTACATAAACACCTACAAAAAAGAGTGAAATACCGTTGAGCAAAGGAATGTAGACATAGTCTTCCGGAGCATGCACAAAGATAAATACCCCTGCAGCGTACAAAAGCTTGCTGAAAATAGAAAATATCGCTATATATTTCATCTCCTCTATGCCCCTAAAAAAGTATATGGGCATCATCGCATCTGCCACAACTGCAATAAAGGTATAGAGCATTACTTCCCGTTCAGCATAGAACTTCTCAACAGAGAATATAAGAACAACATAGACAATAAAGACCAAAACGGTTAATACGAAACGTGTCGAGAGTACTGCCCATAAGTATCTGCTGAGCTCTTCAACATTACGCTTATGTAAAGAGATATGTTTCACAGCTGTCAGTTCAAATGAATATTTGGTAATCAATATACCATACGAAGCAAAGGCCCATGCAAAAGTAACAACACCGAACTTCTCCACACCGATCGTACGAACAATGTAGGGGACTACAATCAAAGGCAGTATCCTGTTGACGATATTGATCACCGTGAGGTAGGAGAAGTTGCTGATAAGCTTTTTATACTGACTATTGTTCAAAAGGCGCAGAGTTCGTTTGATCATGCCGGTACCTTGTGCTCTTTGCGATATCTGATTTTGCTTTTATACCCCATCACGGAGAGCATAACCAAAGCTGCCACATCCAATTGCTGTTCAAGCATATTATGGGAAAAGAAGCATGAAAAGGTAAAAAAGATGATCACAAGTATCGCCATCTGCTTTTGTCTTCCTGTACCGTACCTAAAGATATCATAGGTGGAAAGATATAGAAGCAGAGGAATGATCAACATTCCAAAAAATCCAAATTCCGCCCAGTGTACCGCAAATGTATTATGAGGAGCCACATCAAACTGCCATAACCTTGTAGAGGCAAATCCGTTACCGAATACGGGTTTGTTTTCAAACATTTCCAGTGCTGCTTTGAGTATCATCTTACGCTCTTGCATATCACTTGTATCCGCTTTTTTATTCTCTGTAAAGAAATTGACACGGTTTATCATATTTTCCGTAACCTTGAACTCAAACTTCTCTCCCAGATACTCCAATCCTCCGTTTGAAAGCCATGTAAAAAACATAATAAACGCTATAAAAAAAACACTCAAATGTTTACTGTCAAGTTTCTTTTGGAAAAACATGAACACCAGAACAAGAAGAAAAATCATAATATTCGATCTGGACATTGTGGCAAACAACCCTATAAACAGGATAAAAATATATAGAAAACGCCACTTTCTGGGAATCAGATCGATCGTAAATATCAAAAAAAGCACCATGGCTCCACCGGCGATATTGGCATTCATATAGGTAGCCGCCGCCCTGCCAGGTTCATAATAACTCAATGTTCTGATAAACGATTTGAAAAAAAATCCGGGATCAAGATAATCTATCACCAATGTAATGGTTGCTATCACCCCTATCACAAGGAGTGTCTTTCTTGTCAATGTCAGCTCTTCATCATCAAGATTGAAAAAAAGTGATGTATAGACAATAAAAAATATATAAAATATGATCACTTTCAGGTATTGAAATTCATCCGGACCTGCGTCTGAAAAAACAAAATAGATCAAATTTATGACAAAATAGTAGATAAGCCAGAAAAATATTTTATTTTCCCACGGGAAGGGGAGTCTTTTTTTTATATAGAGTGCCCCAAAAAGCACAAACAGCATCAGATCCACGACATAGGCAGGAAACGGGGTCAGCTTCACAATACCGTTATAGGTAATAAGATTGAGAAAGATCAGCGCATTGACGACAAAGAACAACAGGGTTTTATATTTACTCTCTATCATCTGCACCCTTTTCCCGAGAAATCAGCTTCGCAAAAAGAGTATTTGGATCACCGGGAGCAAAGCTGAAGGCTGGAGATTCCATACTGAGTTCTTTATACGCCAAAATCGCTTTTGCGAGTGCATCTCTATCTTCAACATCAACAATATAGCCATTTTTCCCGTCATCAATCAGTCGATGGATAAAGGGCACACAATCCGTTGCAACCACAGGCTTGCCGATATAGAGGTTCTCCAATACGGTATTGGGCAGCCCTTCTCGTCTTGACGGCAATACATAGAGATCACTAAAATAGAAAAACCGGTAAGGATTATCCTGAAAGCCCCATATTGTGACATGCTCTTCCAAAGAGAGCGCCGCTACCTGCTTTAACAAACGCTGATACTCACCCTCATCTTTTCCGATAATATGTAAATAGAAATGCTTTTCCTCTCTAATCACTTTGGCAAATGTATCAAGCAAGATATCAAACCCTTTTTCATAGCTCATCCGACCTGCTGCAACGATATTGGTCTTTTTTTCATCAAAGGGGTTACTGATATTATGCAAAGCGCTCTCTATTCTGTCAATATCGAGCGGGTTAAGAAAGACTTCAATATGTTGTGGATCGGTGTGAAAATACTCAACCATCTCCTCTTTCATCTCCGGTGTCTGAGCAATAACCATATCGACTTTATTATAGATCCACTGTAATGCCAGGCGGTACAGAAGACCTATGTCACCATTTTGCATTACAAGTTTGGGAGATGTAGCATTACGCAAGACAATTTTGGGTTTGGCTCTCATGCCTATTGTTGAAAGATAGAGTGCAATACCTGTGTGAAAGAGTGTTGCATAGAGGATATCAGGGGCTTGCTTTTTGATCACTTTCCGAAGTTTGGCAAAAGAGAAAAGCGTTCTTTTTACATCAAGGATTTCTACTTCTATATCCTTTGGGATCTGATCCAGATATTCGCCATAGTTCTGAAGCAGTATCAAACTGATCTCATACTTTTCTCTATCCAGATTGTTGATGATGTTCAACGTAACCCGTTCGGCACCGCCGCCGGTCAGGGTGGAAAGAATAAAAGTGATCCTGGATTTCATATCATATCCTACAGCCTACCGTCACTTATGCTGTCATCGAGTGTCGATTTGATGTCATAAATCACTCTCTCTCCAGACTTGGAGAAATCCAGTGCTTTGTATTTATCATGGGCTACTGCCAGTACGATCGCACTGTATTCTGAAAAGTCCGGATTTTCAACCATATCGAGTCCATATTCTCTTTTTACCTCCTCTTTATCTGCCCAGTAATCACTCACATCCACCTCACACCCAAAGTCCTGAAGCTCTCTGATCACATCAATGACCCGTGAGTTTCTGATGTCCGGGCAGTTCTCTTTAAAGGTGATACCCAGTACCAAAACTTTTGCTCCCTCTATCGTCTGCCCCTTTTTGATCATCAGTTTGATTACCTGATTGGCGACATAGATCCCCATATTGTCATTGAGTCTCCGTCCGGCAAGGATGATCTCCGGATTGTATCCCACTTCCTGTGCCTTGTGCGTCAGATAATAGGGATCTACACCGATGCAGTGTCCTCCCACAAGTCCCGGTTTAAAAGGCAAAAAGTTCCATTTTGTCCCTGCTGCCTCAAGTACTGCATTGGTATCAATGCCAAGTCTGTTAAAGATCATAGAGAGCTCATTGACAAAAGCGATATTGATATCTCTCTGGGAGTTTTCGATCACCTTTGCCGCTTCAGCAACCTTGATCGTAGGTGCCAAATGGGTACCTGCGGTAATGATACTCGCATAGAGTTCATCGACTCTTTTGCCTATCTCGGGTGTACTGCCTGAAGTAACTTTGAGGATTTTGGTGACCGTATGTTCCTTGTCTCCCGGATTGATTCGCTCAGGTGAATAACCGCAATAGAAATCTTCATTAAATTTCAAACCAGATTCACGTTCAAGTACCGGTACACACTCTTCCTCTGTCGCACCAGGATAAACAGTCGATTCATAAATAACGATATCACCCTTCTTCAAGACTTTCCCAATCGTCTCACTCGCTTTGATCAGTGGGGTCAGATCAGGTTTTTTATGCTTGTCGATAGGTGTTGGAACTGTCACGATATAGATATTGCAATCTTCTATATCTTCGACTCTATTGGTAAATACCATACCGTTATCGATCGCCTCTTGCACTTGATCATCACTCAGCTCCAGTGTACGGTCATGTCCTTCTGAGAGCTCATCGATACGCCACTGTGCAATATCGAAACCGATCACTTTGTACTTGCTGCTAAATGCATGCGCCAGAGGTAATCCCACATAGCCCAATCCTATCACTGCTATCTTATCCATTTTCTCTCCCTCTTATATCTTCTATATACCATGCGATTGAGGCTTTCAATCCCTCTTCAAGTGTATGGGTCGGTTCATAGCCAAGTACCTCTTTGATCTTATCGATATTGGCATTGGAGTGCCTGATATCTCCAGGTCTGAAATCACGATAGATCGGTGCTTTGATCTCAAGTTCCGGCAACTGTTCTTTGAGTCCGGAAGCGATCGCTTCATAGAGATTGTTCAGTGTTTCTCTCCCGGCAATCGCTGTATTGAACGCTTCTCCGAACGCCTCATCGTTCTCTGTGGTTCCCGCAAGTATATTTGCCTGCACAACATTCTCAATATAGGTAAAATCCCTGCTTGTCTCACCATCACCGTTGATAAAGAGATCCTCTCCCTTAAGCATCTGTGCGATCCATTTTGGCATCACTGCCGCATAGGCACCGTTTGGATCCTGTCTCTTGCCAAAGACATTGAAATAGCGCAGTCCTATCGTCTCCATACCGTAACATTTATGAAAAACACCGGCATAAAGCTCATTGACATACTTGGTAACGGCATAGGGAGAGAGTAGGTTCCCTGTACGTGCCTCAA
>JALWKQ010000101.1:8681-15813 GCA_027081395.1 Sulfurovum sp.
AAGACATTGAAATAGCGCAGTCCTATCGTCTCCATACCGTAACATTTATGAAAAACACCGGCATAAAGCTCATTGACATACTTGGTAACGGCATAGGGAGAGAGTAGGTTCCCTGTACGTGCCTCAACCTTCGGAAGCTCTTGAGAGTCTCCATAGACAGATGAGGAAGAGGCATAGACAAATCGCTTTACACCATTCTCTTTCGCGGCGGTAAGCAAATTGAGAAACCCTGTAACATTTGAACAGTTCGAGGTCAAAGGATCATCGATCGAACGCGGTACTGAACCCAAAGCCGCCTGATGCAACACGACATCCACATCTTTAACCACAGCGTGGCAAGATGCATAGTCACAAATATCTCCTTCGACAAATGTAAAGCGATCCCATTGCTCCTTGGAAACAGAGGCTTTGATATGCTCCAAATTGTATCTGTGACCAGTTGCAAAGTTATCGATAGAGATCACTTTCTGATCCAGACGCAAAAGCGTCTCTGCCAAGTTTGAGCCGATAAATCCGGCAACACCGGTCACCAGCCAAACACGAGGGTTCTCCAGTAACGCTTTCTTTACAGTTTCATATTTCATAGCCTTCTCCATTCCTCTGTATTCTCCATTCCTACCTCTTAATGATTCGTTACACCACAGAAATCAAAAACTGTTTTGCCAAAGATCCTGATACCTTTAAACTCGTCATGCGCAACAAGAAAGACAATAATATCCGCTTCATTGATCGCTGTTTCGTCATCTCTCAATTCAAACTCTTCTGATCTGTTTAGATTTGGCTCTACCGGCAATACCTCTATCCCGTCATCGATCAGCCTGCGTGTAATATACAGTGCCGGTGACTCTCTAAGATCATCGATGTTGGGCTTGAATGCCAATCCCATACAGGCGACCTTCGCACTCCTCCCCTCTTGCTCTTCAAATGCTTTTGCCGCATCCTCGATCTTCTCTATCACCCATTCTGTCTTGTATGTATTGACCTCTCTTGCCGTACGGATGATTTTGGCATCTTCTCCTCCGGCATGGACAATAAACCATGGATCGACTGCTATACAGTGTCCTCCCACCCCAGCACCCGGCTGCAGGATATTGACACGGGGGTGCCGATTTGCCAAAGCGATCAACTCCCACACATCGATACCAAATTTCTCTGCCAGGATGGAGAGCTCGTTGGCAAACGCAATATTGACATCCCTATAACTATTCTCTGTCAGTTTCGCCATCTCTGCTGTGCGTGCATCCGTCAGAAGCACCTTGCCGCTGACAAATGTCTTGTAAAATGCCGCTGCTGCTTCTGTGGCTTTTTCATCCAGCCCCCCTACAATACGGTCATTCTCTACCAGCTCACGCATGATCTGTCCCGGAAGCACCCGTTCCGGACAATGTGCGATATGTACACCCGAAATATCCACACCGTTGCTCTCCAGCACCTCTGCGATCTTCTCCGTCGTTCCCACGGGCGAAGTAGATTCAAGAATCACGATATTTCCCGCTTCTACATATGGAGCGATCGCTTCTGTCGCAGAGACAACATAGTCGATATTGGGCACATACCCTTCATGAAAAGGTGTAGGCACCGCTATGATAAATACATCTGAAGCTTTGGGTTTGGTATCGGCTACCAAGTTCCCGGAATTGACCGCAGAGCGCACAAAGGTATCGAGATCAGGTTCGACGATGTGTATCTTCCCCTCATTGATTGTATCTACCGTACTCTGTACGACATCGACACCGTGTACCTGATACTGGCGGTTTGCCAGCAGTGCTGCTGTCGGCAGACCGATATACCCCAACCCCATGACACATACTGATTTCGTTTGCATTTATCTCTCCTCCAATACTGTTTTAATGATTTTATCACATGATGTTCCGTCACCATAAGGGTTGTGTGCCCTGCTCATCTCTGCATAGGCTTCCTCATCCTGTAGAAGCCTCTCCACTTCCCTTATGATCGTATCAGGATCGGTACCTACCAGTTTTACCGTTCCTGCTTCGACAGCTTCGGGACGTTCGGTTGTATCTCTCATGACAAGTACCGGCTTCCCAAGACTTGGTGCCTCTTCCTGGATACCTCCGCTGTCTGTCAGTATCAGGTAGGCTTTGCTCATCAAATAGACGAACGGTTCATAATCCAACGGAGGGATAAGATAGATATTTTCGATTGCGGAAAGCAGTTCGTTTACCGGTCTCTGTACATTGGGATTGAGGTGCACAGGATAGACAAAATCGACATCCGGATGTGTGTCTGCCAAAGTGGCTATCGCTTTGCAGATATCCAAAAAACCCTGCCCGAAATTCTCTCTTCTGTGTCCGGTGATCAGAACATAAGGTCTTTCACTCCCAAAATGCGGATAAGCCTGACCTATCTTATTTTCAAGCTGTTGTTTCAACTGTGGCGTTTTTTCGATTTTTTGGAGTACCCAGAGCAGAGCATCGATGACAGTATTGCCAGTCACAAAAATATTTGAGGACTCTACCCCCTCTTTCATCAGATTCTCTCTGCTCATATCAGTCGGTGCAAAATGGTACTTTGCCAATACACCCGTAAGCTTCCTGTTTGCCTCTTCGGGCCAAGGGCTGTAGAGATCACCTGTACGCAGACCCGCTTCCACATGTGCCACCGGTATCTTTTGATAAAACGCGCTCAGAGAGGTCGCCAGTGTGGTCGTAGTATCGCCATGGACAAAAACAATATCCGGCTGAGACTCTACAAAAATCTCTCTCATACCCTCCAATATATTGCTCGTGACACCATAAAGATCCTGACCCGGTTTCATAATATCAAGATCATAGTCAGGAACGATGTCAAAAATGTGGAGTACTTGATCAAGCATCTCTCTATGCTGTGCAGTAACGCATACTTTTACATCCAATGTATCACTGTGGGCTTTCATCGCCAATACCAGAGGAGCCATTTTGATAGCTTCCGGCCGGGTGCCGAAGACCAGTAAGATTTTTTTCACGATTGTCTCCTCTTGTGGAAGGAATGAAGAAGATAGTTAAAAGAGAAAGAAAGCAAAAGATATGTAAATCTATTCAACACTTTGCAGCACGTTCTCTCCCTTCTTAATGAACTCTATATTCATTATATCAAAATTTTTCTATAAATGTTAAAATTTTCTTAAATATCACTGCTTCTCAAAGCTGTAGCCATGTGTTTTTGCCTGCTCTTTTATCGTTTTTATGATCGCAGCCCCCAGATTTTTCTCTCCTTTTTTGCTTTTTTTGGCAATATATGCAGCCCTTTTTGACTCAAGTTTTCGGATCCTCTTCTGCAACTTTTCCCGTTTGATTTTTTTCTCTTCTATGATTCTTTTGATCTCTTGTATGCTCTTCCCGTGGAGGCGATCGGGTAAACGATCCGAAGAGATCTTCTGAAGTATCCTGCTGTCTTTGGCATAGGCACTGACCAGGTCAGAAGATGCAGACCTGTACTGTTTCTTGGATTTAACAAGGTTTCGTTCGACATAAGAGGTCTTTGAGAGTGCTCTGCTGTTGGCATCCTGCTTATATACATTAGCGGTTTTTGCTTTACGTACCGACTCTTTACCATAGCTTAGATAGGTCTTGTTGAGCTGTTTCCCCAACGCAATGATCTCGTCGTCATAAGGCGTGGGGATATCTACCCGTCTGTAGTTATGATCGATATTGAAGTATTTACCTCCACCGACTCTTGCTCCGTCAGCCCAGTATAGCCTTCTTCCATCTCTTCTGTTCCCACAGAAGATCGTGTTGACGATGATCCCTTCTCGTCTGGCCTCTCTGATAGCAGCACGGTAGGGGACATCCCCCTGAGCAAAAGATTCATTGCCTGCAATAATCAATATCTTCAGATCGTCACTATGATGCGACCACCTGAAACGTTCGACTGATTCGAGTATCACACGTCCTGCATATTCCTCTCCGCCATTGGTGCGCAATCTAAAAAGTGCCTCTGATACACGATCCAGATCTGTCGTCAGAGGTGAAAGCATCCTGAGATACCCTTTGTATCTTGGAATAGACGATTTACCATATTCAAAAAGACCCACTTCGATACGTACATCTCTATGGTATCGATTGGCTTTTGCTACCTCATTGACGATCATCCAAAGCTGATCTTTCGCCTGTTCGATCAAGCCCTGCATACTGCCGCTGGTATCAAGCAAGATACCTATCTGTATTGTCGGCCCGTAGCGGTGATAAATATGATGTGAAGGTTTGGTGACTTTATGGGGATTGAGAATATCCGGAAGCACCGGCTTGGAAGCAAGGAGTGCAACAGATGCCATACCGATGGCAATAAAAGTAGGTATGATCTTCATAGGGATCCTTTGTGTTAAGATTCCCTATGCTATCGTGAAACTGTGGAGCAGTTGTGAGCGTTTAGTGCAAAAAGTGTCTTACTGTCGTAAAGTAGAGTGCTATGCCGTGCTCGTTGGCAGCTTCGATGACCTCATCGTCACGGATGGAGCCGCCCGGTTCGATGATGGCGCTTACACCTGCTTCGGCTGCAGCATCAACAGAGTCTCTAAATGGGAAGAAAGCTTCGCTTGCCATCGCGGCACCGGTCACGTCAAGTCCCATCTCTTTGGCTTTTTTGAGCGCACACTGTGCGGCATCGACACGGCTGGTCATCCCCATACCCACGGCTACCATAGCTGAGTCTTTGACGTAGACCACACAGTTTGACTTGGTCAGCCCTGCTACCTTCCATGCAATCTCAAGGTCTTTCATCTCCTGAGCCGTCGCCTCTTTTTTGGACTTAAGATGGGCGTTGTGTACTTCGTTGTCACAGATGCAGTCTGCATTCTGGAAAACAAATCCGCCGTCAACATGTTTGAAGTCATACTTGTCACCTGCCATGACCAATTTCTCACCGCCCTGTGCAAAGAGCTTGATACGCTTTTTACTTTCAAACACTTCGAGTGCTTCAGGGGTGAAGTCTGCTGCCATGATCACCTCAAGGAAGATCTCATTCATCTTCTCTGCCAAAGGTTTATCTACTACCCCATTGACTGCTACCACACCACCAAAAGCAGAAACAGGATCACACTTAAGTGCTTCAGTGTAACTCTCAAGCAGTGTATCTTTGATGGCAAAGCCACACGGGTTTCCGTGTTTGACGATACAGACGGCATTCTCATCTCCGAAGCTTGAAGCGATCTTGAGTGCACCGTTGACATCAGTCAGGTTGTTGAAGCTCGCTTCACCTTTGAGCTGTTTGAAGTTATTGCTGAAGAAACCGTCAAACTCATAGAGCGCACCGTCTTGATGCGGGTTCTCTCCGTAGCGTGTCTGGAACGCTTTTTTGCCTGTGATGAACTGATACTCCCCAAAACCGTTGTTGAAACGTTGGTTCATGTAGTTGGCGATCATGCTGTCATAGGCTGCGGTATGCTCAAAGGCTTTGATCATCAAATCACGTCTAAACTCAAAGCTGTCCTCACCTTTTTCAAGCGCTTCAATCACAGGAGTATAGTCTGCCGCATCCGTTACGATGAGGACATCGTTGAAGTTCTTCGCAGCCGAGCGTACCATGGTCGGTCCACCAATGTCGATGTTCTCGATGATCTCATCAAAATCATCGGTACGTTCGATGGTTGCTTTGAACGGATAGAGGTTGACACAGACAAGATCGATACCCTCAACGCCAAGCTCTTTTGCCTGCGCCACATGCGCCTCATCACCACGCTTGTGCAAAATACCACCATGAACATACGGATTGAGCGTCTTCACACGCCCTTCAAAACACTCAGGAAACTTCGTCACCTCATCGATCTCGATGACCTTCACACCCGCATCGCTAAGCTTCTTGTAGGTACCGCCTGTTGAGATGATCTCCCATCCAAGCTTCTCCAGCCCCTTGGCAAACTCCACAATCCCACTCTTATCACTCACACTCAATAATGCTCTCATTTTCTCTCGCTTTTTCTAATTTCTAATTGATGCCTCTGAATCATTAAACACTGAGGTTTCATCCGATGGCGACAAAGGAGCACCCAACCCGAAGGGCGGCTCTGCCGTTTGCGACTGCCAGAGCTATCGGATGAAACCGGACGTTTTCAGAGAACGCTATTTCCAAATAAGGTGCGTGAATGCGCACCCTACATTCACACATCTTAAACGTTACAGGTCTTGTTCAATCGTTCTCGCAAAGGTATTGAAATATATATCTTTGACACGATCCAGCGGCATCACCACCCCATTGACCTTCACATCTTGACCACCGACATTTCCAATCACTTGGGCTTTGAGACCAAGCTCATTCGCCATTGCCATCACCGCATCAAGATCTTCAATACTGCCTACTTCAAGCAGTGCACGGCTTTGTGACTCATCGAAGATATCTCTGCTGTTTTTCAGTTCAAAATCCACAAAGACACCCTTGTTACCCACTGCCGCCATCTTGCTCAGAGCAATGGCGATACCGCCGAGGTTGACATCTTTGGCAGAGAGCAGCAACCCTTTTTTGTTCGCTTCAATAACAAGCTCCCAAAGCGCAAGCTCTTTTTCATACTCGAAGCTTGGCAGTTTGCCTACTGTCTCACCGTAGAGCTCTTTGATGTAGAGCGATCCGCCAAACTCCCCTTTGGTCTCACCGACAAGAATAATGTGCGATCCCTCTTTTTGGAACGAAGAAGGCAGTACCTTGTTCTCATCGTCATTCAGCCCTACCATCGCGATAGCCGGTGTAGGAAATACGGAAACACCGTTGGTCTCGTTGTAGAGTGATACGTTTCCGGAAACTACCGGCGTGTTCAACGCGCTGCACGCCTCTTTTATCCCCTCACACCCCTGGGCAAACTGCCACATCACTTCAGGGTTTTCCGGGTTACCATAGTTTAGACAGTCGGTAATGGAGAGTGGTCTTGCCCCTGTCATCGCTACGTTACGACCAGACTCTACCACCGCCAGTGCCGCACCGCCTTTGGGGTCGATGTAGCAGTAGCGCGGGTTACAGTCTGAGCTCATCGCCAGTGCTTTGCCATTCTCTTTGACACGGATAGCGGAAGCGTCAAGGCTTCCGGGGTGTTTGGTGGTGTTGGTCTGTACCATAGAGTCATACTGGTTATAGACCCACGCCTTGTCCACCACTTCAAGTGATGCAAGCAGCTTTTCATAGGCTTCCTGATCCCCAACCGGTGTAA
>JALWKQ010000102.1 GCA_027081395.1 Sulfurovum sp.
TCCGCCTCTTGCAAGATCTTGACGATCTGCTCCTCTTTGAATCGTTTCTTCATTATGCCCTCCAGTAGTATTAACATTATAGTCTAACTCTGGATTTGGCTCAAATTTTGGGGAGCAGGTCACAGTGATGGAATGATAGTAAGACAAAATGGCAAATGGGTGATTGTAGAGCACAATAGTACCAAAAGATAAATTTTTGTTCTATGTCAATTCTCTTTATTTAAAAAGTTGTTATTATATCTATTATGAAACAAAATATTACAATAGTTTTTCTACTGTCGATAACAGTGACATGCTCATTGGCTATGGAGGGCAAAAAAGTCTTTGAGACATACTGCTGGGGGTGTCACCACCAAACAGCAGTGGCTTTCGGACCTCCCTTCTCAGAAATAGCATCAAAAAGAACTGCCGAGGAAATAGCAGCGATGATCACTGACCCTCAGAGAGTCTCCAAGGTATTTGGGTATAAACGCAATGCAATGCCTGCCTTACATCTCTCACCCAAAGATATAGAGGCGATTACGTCATACATACTCTCATTTAAACCTGTAAAATCCGAGGATGCCAATATCAGTATAGAAAAAAATGCTACAGTAGTGCCTGATCCCTATCCAAATATCGCATCCAAAAAGGAATCATGATGTTTCGACTCTCAAATTTACTCAAATCTGTTGTGGAAGAGAAACCCTCAAGAGTACTTGACGGCAGTATTGCTATATGGAATTTTACCAACCGATGCAACCTAAGTTGTCTGCATTGCTATTCAAAGGCAGACTTGGATGCTGTAGATACGTTGACTACAGAAGATATCATGCAGACGCTCCCAAAGCTAAAAGCCAACGGTGTGAAGTTCCTCATCTTCTCGGGAGGAGAGCCCCTGACTAGGAAAGATCTGTTTGATATTGCAGCACGTTGCAGGGAACTGGGGATTGTGACCTATCTCTCTACGAATGGACTCTATGTCAAAAGCAGCAATGCCGAGAAGATTTTGGACACCTTTGATTATATCGGTATCAGTATTGACGGAAGTCCCGACGTGCATGACAAATTCCGTGGACTGAAAGGCTCTTTTAATGAGTCTATGAAAGCTGTAGATCTTCTCAACTCATATGGCAGGAAAAAAGTAGGGATTCGTTTTACTATCACCAAAGACACTTATGATGACCTGCGTTTTATTTTTGAACTGGCAGAAGAGCATAATATTCCCAAAATCTACATCTCCCACCTTGTCTACAGTGGAAGAGGACTGGAAAATCTGGAGATGGATCTGAGCAAGGAGCAACGTATTGGAGCAGTGGAGTATATCTTGGACAAAGCTTTCGAATACTATGAGACCGGCAGGGATATTGAGATTGTTACAGGCAATATGGAGATGGATGCGATCCTCTTTTATGACAGGTTTTCAGAAAGATATCCTGAATATGCGGATGAGATGCTCTCAAGGTTGGAGGCATGGGGCGGTAACTCTGCCGGTCGCAAACTGCTTAATATCGATTCGGAGGGGTTTGTCAAGCCGGATCCTTTTTTCCCTGTCAAGATCGGCAATATCCTACATCAGGATTTTTCGGATATTTGGACCAATGAGCCCACCGAATTGTTGCGAAAGCTACGGGTACACCCCAGAGAACTTGGAGGAAAGTGTGAAGGGTGTATCTATTTGCCTATATGTAATGGTGGTTCCAGAAGTAGGGCATATGCAATCTATGGAGATATGTGGGCAGAAGATCCGTCATGTTATCTGAGTGCAGAAAATACAAAAGGGGAAGCATAATGGGTATTGTCTATCTAACGGGAGCAGGTCCCGGTGACATTGATCTGCTTACAGTCAAGGCTTTACGTGTGATTCGCAAAGCCGATGTGATTATATATGACAGACTTGCCAATCCGGATATATTGGCAGAGGCGAAGGACGGATGTGAATTTATCTATGTAGGGAAAGAGGACTCTCACCATACATTGCCGCAGGAAGAGATCAATGAGGTGATCTATCAAAGTGCTCTGAAATATGGTACTGTGGTACGGCTCAAGGGTGGTGATCCGTTGGTTTTTGGCAGAGGGGGAGAAGAGGGACTCTATCTGCATGAGCGTGAGATAAAGTTTGAGTTCATTCCGGGGATCACTTCGGCGATAGCAGTACCGGAATATGCGGGTATCCCTGTGACACACCGTGGTATTACCGTCTCATTTCGTGTTGTAACCGGACACGAATCAAGAAAAGCAAGATCGCAGATCCCGTGGGAGAACTATAAGACAGACGATACGATCATTTTTTTGATGGGATTGCACAATCTGGATAAAATTACCAAAAAACTAATAGAGATCGGTAAACCCAAAGATCATCCCGTTGCAGTAATCAGCCGTGGCACTAGACCGGATGAAAAAACCGTGATCGGTACCTTGGAAGATATCTATGAAAAAGCGAAAGATCTGCCTACACCTGCTTTGATCGTAGTGGGAGAAGTCGTCAGACTTCATGAACAGCTAAGCTGGTTTGAGAAATAAAAATATCATTCCATAACTTTAAGTTATCCTTTATAAAATACAGATAGTATAGATTAGTAATAGAAGACTTTTTAATCTATCATACTGTATAGTATGGTTCGTATTTAGGGATGGAAGGTGACAGTAATGATAAAACTTGAAGAGATACCGATATTCTCGGCACTGGAGGATAAATATCTCAAAGAGTTGAAAAATGAGATATATGTCAAGCACTACAGCAAAGAGAGTATCGTTTTTTATGAAGGTGATCAAAGTGACTACCTACACATCTTGATGGAGGGGAGTGTCAAACTCTATAAGACATCACCCAAAGGTACACAAATCCAGATTAATCGTTTTTCTGCACCTACATTGATCGCAGAGTTCGCCTGTTTTGAAAGGGAGATATTTCCTGCTACATGTGAGTTTGTGACAGATGGTACCATCTGTCTTTTGCATTTTGACAAGCTTTATGATTATCTAAGCCAACCTGCCTTTTCTCTTGAATTGATCAAGTCTCTCACAAGCAAGGTACTCCTACTATCCTCTTTGGTGCACAAAGAGACGATCCTCTCTTCAGAAGCGAAGATCGCCGACCTGATGATCAAAAAACGCTCTATCTTCAATCGTCTCAAAAACAATGAGATCGCATCGATGCTCAATATCACACCCGAGACCTTCTCCCGTATTCTTACCAAATTTAAAAAAGAGGGTATTATCAATATCGAAAAGCATCAGCTTGAGATCCTCAATGAGGAGGCTCTCTATCACATCGTCGAAACAAATACGATGAAAGAGTGTACAAACTGCATCGCACACTTTAAAGAGCAGATAGGGTACAAAGAATGAGGAATTAGGAGATAGGAATTAGGAATTTAGGAGTATGTTTGGACGGCCTGCCTCCAAAAATTACTAGTTGATGAATGTCTGCCATATTCGGTATTATCTTCTGGCAATACCCTACGTAGAATGAAAGCTTTCCAAAGGAAAACATACCAAAATTCCTCATTCCTCATTCCTCATTCCTCATTCCTAACTTTACCTGTTTCTCCCACTCCCCAAACGCTTCATCAAAATAGACCAGCCGCTGTTTTTTAAACTCTCTTGTGGAGTAGAGTTTACCATACTCTCTCAGTCCGGTTTCTTGCGCCATCTCTTCTATGAGGCTGTCACACTCCTCTTGGGTTTTGGCATGTACCATAGCAAAGAGATTATAAGGCCAGTTGGGGTAGCGAGGACGCAGGTAGCAGTGGCTCACGGCTGAAAACTCGGCAAGCTGTCTGCCGATCTCCTCTCCTTCCTCTTGGGGAACAGACCAGACGCTCATGGCGTTGGCACCAAAGCCTGCTTTGCGGTGGTTGAGAATGGTAGCAAAGCGGCGCATCACACCTGCTTCTTTGAGTTCACCTGCAATCTGGAAAAGTCTTTCATGTGATATGCCGAGTACTTCGGTCATGCCTGCAAAGGGCTCTTCGGTGATCTCGATATCTTTTTGCAGGGTTTTGATGACATCGATGTGCTTAGGCGTAAGCTCTATCTCTTTGTGGGCAGCCTTATGCACTTTCTCTTTCTTGGCACGTTTTCCGGTAGTGTCCATCTGTACTTTGATCTTGAACATCTTTAGTGTGGGCAGGATGATGGCATCATCCGCACCGCTTTTTTCTTTGAGAATGTCAATGGTCTTCTCTAGCCCCAGTCTACTGTCTGGTGCAACTGCCATGGTAAACCAGATATTGTAGTCATGGTTTCGCAGGTAGTTGTGGCTGACACCGGGGTGTGCATTGATGATATTAGCGGCATACTCTATCTTCTCTTCAGGGACTTTGAATGCAACCAGTGAAGATTTGTAGCCCAGCCTTTTGGTATCAAAGATTGCTGAAGTCTGGCGGATAATGCCTTCCTCTTTGAGTCTTTGCACTGTATCTATCACTTCGTTTTCACTGCTGCCGAGCGTTTGGGCAAGGTCTCTAAAGGGTCTTTGGCTCAAGGGGAAAGCGTGCTGCATCTGGTAAAGGAGTTCATCTTGCATCATTATCTCACTTTTTATAATCTTAATAGATTATAGTCAAATTTATACTATGGCAGATTGATGTGTGTCAAAGCAATTATGATAGACTTTCGGTAGCATTTACAAAAAGGGTATCTATGGCATATTTTCCGATGTTTTTGGATTTGACAGGACTAAAGGTACTTGTGGTCGGCGGCGGGAACATTGCTGCAGAGAAGCTGGAAAAACTTGTCGACTTTACCAAAGAGATCACCGTCATCAGCAAGGAGACCAGAGAAGAGACCCATAGGCTCATCCGAGAGCATTGTCTGACACACTATCTACGTCCCTACAGAGAAGGCGATATCGACGGATTTGATATTGTGATTGTCGCAACAGATACGGTAGATCTGCATAAAGCTATTTATGAGGAGAGCCGCAGCAGGCGCATTCTGGTCAACTCGGTGGACAATACTGACTATTGTGATTTTATCTTTCCTTCCTACATCAAACGTGATGATCTGACGATCGCTTTCTCGACCGGTGGTACCTCTCCGGCATTTGCCAAAAAGATACGTCATTATTTTGAAGCACTCATCCCAGATTCTGTCGGTGACTTTCTAAAACAGATGAAGTCACTCAGGACAACGCTGCCCAAAGGCAAAGCACGGATGGCGCATTTCGAGAAGCTTGTGGAAGAATATTTTCAAAAATATTTCAAATCTTGACATATATCAATCTTATCATCTTTATAAGGGCATATAATGCGAAAAACAAATAAAGGAGATAAGATGTCTGAAATAGCAAAAAAAGAGATAGAGGTAGAGGGTGCGACAGTACCTTTCTATGAGTATACTATCGGTGAGACGCAGTATTATGAGTTTGATACTTCCAAATGCGGACCGCCGGAGCCTATGGTCAATGCTATGGCGGGGCTCAAGCTTATCGACACACCGAATAAAAAAGTGGTCATGATCAACCATAAAAAACCGATGGGTCTTTTGGACAAGATCGGTGAAAACTATGAGATCGAAACAGAAAAACTCAATGACGGACGTGTCAAGCTGATCTTCTCCTATAAAGAAGGAGCGAGTGAAAAAGCCAATCTTGATGACGCATCTTGTCACGGGTAAGTTACGATAGATGAAGCAGATCTCAAGTGATTTCGCCCCGCCGCTGAAGCTGATCTCACCCTTTTTCAGGTTTGGTGTGATCTTTTATGCATTGGCGATGACAGCGCTGCTTTTTTTCACACCGGACTTTCATTATGCTCAGATGGACATTGCGGGATGGGTGCATCTGTTTCTGCTGGGTTTTGTCATGATGGTGATCTTCGGAGCGATGGCACAGCTGGTACCGGTCGTACTGGAGACCGGGCATGCGGTTGTGGAGGTATACTATATTATCATGCCCCTGCTGCTGATCGGAAGTATCGTTATGGTTGCAGGCTTTTGGCTGACACCTGTGCTGCTGCCCTATGGAGGACTTCTGGTACTTGTGGCGATGATCATCTTTGCCGTAGAGAACTTCGCGACACTCAGAAAGAGTACACTAAAGAGTCTGACTGTCGATACCGTCACATGGAGCAACGGTTATCTATTGCTTGGTATTTTGACAGGATTTGCCATTGCCTTGGGACTGGCGGGAGAGATAGGGATACATATCGACTTGATGCTCAAAGCGCATGTCTATGCGGTGCTTGGAGGGTATGTGGTTCTGACGATCATGGGGCTTTCGCTTATTTTGATCCCGATGTTTTCTCTCGCTCACGGATTTGAGGAGCGTGCGATCAAGTGGGCTTTTAAAATGGTAGTATCCGGTGTAGCAATTGTATTTTTGGCGGCACTGACAGGTTTTGAGTCAGGCATGTATATAGGCTATTTGGTAACTATTATAGGTATTTTTTTCTACCTTTGGCAGATCTATCTCATTGCCAGACTCACTGTTCGAAAAGAGCTGGATATCTGGGCAAAATCGATGCTTTTCGCCTATGGTTCCCTTATGCTTTCTATCGTACTGGGGATTGTCTATTTTTTGAATGACAAAGAGTCGATCCTGCATGCATCGGTATGGTTTTTGCTCATGGGTTTTGTGGCATCGATGATTACCGGGCATCTCTACAAGATCGTACCGTTTCTGGTCTGGTTCGAGCGTTTTGCCCCTCTGGTAGGGAAGCAAAAGGTTCCTATGCTGCATGAGATGTACTCCAAAGAGGGGGCATCGATGTTTTTCTGGTTCACGGCGTCAGGCGTTGTGCTATCAGGGATGGGGCTGCTTTTTGAGAATGGACTTTTTTTCAAAGCAGGCGGCAGTTTTCTTGTTGCAGGAGCGATGTTTCTTGTGATGACTATGGAAAAGATGCTGGCGTATGGTAGTGAGAAATTAGAAATTAGAAATTAGAAATTATTTACAGGGTATGTTTATGCATACTCTTTTTATCATTTTGTTTAAAAGGAAAGTACATATGTGTGATATTACAAAAGAGGCTGTTTTTGATGCGATCTCGACGGTAATCGACCCGGAGGTAGGGTTCAATCTGGTTGAAATGGGACTGATCTATGATGCGATCATTGATGATGACTGCAATGTGCATGTGATCATGACCCTCTCGACCCAGGGATGTCCGCTGCACCAGATGATCACTCAGTGGGTCAAGGAGGCAGTGGAACGCATCGAAGGTGTCGGCGAAGTTGATGTGGAAGTGGTCTGGGAGCCTGCATGGAATATCTCTATGGCAGATGAGAATGTCAAGAAGGCATTGGGGGGTGTATAGCCCTATCCCTCTGTCTTATATCAGGAATATTTAACACTTTTTATATTTTCATTTTTTTTACTTATTTAATAGTTTTTCAGTCTTATTTAAAAGACATTACTTTCTGCTCCAAATACCCCTTCACCTCATTTTCTTGATATAAATCAAGAGTTTCTCTTGCTATTAGAGTTATTCTAATAATGTATATTTATATTAAATATAAATCTAGTTGATCTATTCATAATTATCAGGATGGATCCGCCAATTACTAAAAGGAGGAAAAATGTCACTAAACAGACGTGAATTTTTGAAGAATTCGGCAGCCGTAGCAGCAGCAGGTGCAGTAGGTATCTCTATACCTCAAGAAGCACAGGCAAAAGCACAGGAGGCCGAAACAGGATGGAGATGGGATAAGGCAGCATGTCGTTTCTGTGGTACAGGCTGTGGTATCATGTTGGCAACTAAAAATGGAAAAATAGTAGCAGTCAAAGGTGACCCGGCAGCACCGGTAAACAGAGGGTTGAACTGTATCAAGGGATACTTCAATGCGAAAATTATGTACGGTGCAGACAGACTGAAAACGCCGCTGCTTCGCATGAATGATAAAGGTGAGTTTGATAAAAAAGGTAAATTTAAACCCGTCAGTTGGCAGCGTGCTTTTGATGAGATGGAAAAACATGCTAAGAAGGCACTCAAAGAGAGTGGTCCGGAAGGTGTAGCAGTTTTTGCCTCTGGTCAATATACTGTTATGGAAGGATATGCGGCCCAAAAGATGATGAAAGCCGGTTTCCGCTCTAATGCTATAGACCCTAATGCACGTCACTGTATGGCTTCTGCCGTGGTTGGGTTCTATCAGACATTTGGTGTGGATGAACCATCTGGATGTTATGATGATATAGAGATCACTGATACTATCGTAACCTGGGGTTCCAATATGGCAGAGATGCATCCAATCCTCTGGTCACGTGTGACAGACAGGAAACTCTCCAATCCGGATAAAGTCAAAGTAGTCAACATCCAGACTTATACCCATAGAACATGTGATTTGGGTGATTTTAATATTATTTTTTCACCTAATACCGATCTTGCTATATGGAACTATTTGGCAAGGGAGATAGTGTATCGCGATAAAAAAGGGGGAGGAACAGAAGATATTATTGACTGGGATTTTGTCAATAAGCATATTGTGTTTGCAACAGGACCAACCAATATAGGATATGGTATGAGACGTAAGGGCGAGCCCTCATTGATACCAGAACTTCCTGATGGATCTGCCGGAAAGTATACCTCACTTGAGATGGAGACGATCCGCAAAGAGATGAGCAAGACCATCTCCGCCAAAGAGGGTCCGGCACTTGGGCCGTACGGCTATGTCGAAGGTGATATTATGAAACATACACCGGGCACATTGAAACACTGGGAGATCCCGTTTGAAGAGTATAAGAAATCATTGGCTCCCTATACTCTAGACTATGTTGCGAAGATTGCAAAAGGTGATCCAAATGAATCGCTTGAGAGTTTCAAGAAAAAGCTGCAAATGCTTGCAGATCTTTATATAGAAAAAGATAGAAAAGTGGTCTCCTTTTGGACAATGGGTATGAACCAGCACACCAGAGGAACATGGGTCAACACACTCTCTTACAATGTGCACTTCATGCTTAACAAACAGGCAAAACCGGGTTCAGGAGCTTTCTCTCTGACAGGTCAGCCTTCAGCATGTGGTACGGCACGTGAGGTTGGTACCTTCTGTCACAGACTCCCTGCGGATATGATGGTCAAGAACCCTAAACACCGAGCACACGCAGAAAAAGTATGGGGCGTTCCTGCAGGTACACTCAACCCGGTAGGGAACCAGCACATCATGAAGATCCACAGAGACATTGAAGATGGTGTGGTCAAATTTGCATGGGTAAATGTCTGTAATGCCTATCAGGATTCTGCAAGTGCAAAACACTGGATACGTGCAGCACGTGAGATGGACAACTTCATTGTTACTTCTGACGGATATCCGGGTATCTCGGCGATGGTTTCTGACCTGGTTCTGCCATCCGCGATGATCTATGAGAAGTGGGGAGCCTACGGAAATGCCGAAAGACGTACACAGCATTGGAGACAGCAGGTACTGCCGGTAGGTGATGCGATGTCAGATACCTGGCAGTGGGTCGAGTTTTCCAAGCGCTTCACTGTCAAAGATCTTTGGGGCGAGTATACACTAAGAAACGGCAAAAAGCTGCCAAATGTTATTGCAGACGCGAAAAAAATGGGATACAACGAAGATACCACGATGTATGAGATTCTCTTTGCCAATGAAAAAGCAAAGAAGAACTATCCGCTTAAACTTGATGAGTTCCCTCAAAAAGGCTTTGACAACTCAGAAGCACTTGGTGACAGCAGAAATGTTCTTGGCTCAGACGGTAAAGTCTTTAAGGGCTACGGCTTCATGATCCAGGAGTATCTCTTTGAAGAGTATGCAAGCTTTGGTCGCGGACACGGGCATGACCTTGCACCGTTCAATGTCTACCACAAGGTAAGAGGACTGAAGTGGCCGGTCGTAGACGGGAAAGAAACACAGTGGCGATTTAACGTCAAGTACGATCCCTATGCAGCCAAAGCCAATCCTGGCGGAGACTTTGCATTCTATGGTCCTTTGGCAAAAGCATTACCTAGTGGTGATCTCAAGGGCATCAAAGACAAGAAGAAAAAGCCGCTACCAAACAAAGCGAAGATCTTCGCCAGACCTTACATGGATCCACCGGAAATGCCAGATAGCAACTATGATACATGGCTCTGTACAGGGCGCGTACTTGAACACTGGCACTCTGGTACGATGACAATGCGGGTACCGGAACTCTATCGTGCAGTACCAGAGGCACTTTGCTATATGCATCCGGCAGATGCCAAAGCCAAAGGACTCAAGCGAGGTGAACTGGCATGGGTAGAGTCCAGACGTGGAAAAGTCAAAGCAAGAGTCGAGACCAGGGGACGTAACAGACCGCCTCAAGGGTTGGTATTTGTACCGTGGTTCGATGAAAAAGTATTTATCAACAAAGTGTGTCTTGATGCTACTTGTCCGATGAGCAAGCAGACAGACTATAAAAAATGTGCAGTTAAAATATATAAGGCATAAGTAGATGGCAAACGCTACCAACGACAGACGAAAATTCATGGTCAAAACCGTACAAAGTATAGGTTTGGCAACTATGGGGGGATTGTTGTGGAGCGGGTTTGCCATTGAGGCAGAAGGATCCCCACTGGTCTTGCGACCACCCGGAGCACTTCCTGAAGAGGATTTTCGTCAGGCGTGTATCAAATGTGGACTTTGCGCAGAAGCATGTCACAACCGTGAGAGCAATATCGATAAAGAGACAGGAGAGCAGAGAGAGGGAACCATTAAGATGGCAAAAGGTGGGGAAGAGGCACTTATAGGCACACCTTTTTTTGTACCAAGAGATGTTCCCTGTTATATGTGTGATGATATTCCCTGTGTACCGGTATGTCCTTCAGGGGCTTTGGATATGCCAAGTCTTCTCAATGAAAAAGGAGAACTGGATATCAACAAAGCGACCATGGGTCTTGCTGTGGTGCATAAAGAGTCCTGCATCGCTTTTTGGGGATTGCAGTGTGATGCATGCTACCGTGCCTGCCCTCTGCTTGATGAGGCGATCACACTAGAGTATACACAGAATGAACGTACCGGCAAGCATGCACTATTGCTGCCGGTAGTACATTCGGATATATGTACAGGCTGTGGTCTATGTGAGAAAGCCTGTGTGACGGAAAAGCCGGCTATTTTTGTGCTTCCCAGAGAGTATGCGACCGGAAGAGTGGGAGATCATTATGTTAAAGGCTGGGACAAAAGAGACCAGCAAAGAGCCGGTCTGCGAAAAGCAGATGAGATAGAGACACAGACAAAGCGAAGCGAAGAGAAGCCTGTGGACTACCTCAACAAGGAGATAGAGTATTGATGAAAAATATCAAATATCTCATTTTAAGAAGAGTAACTCAGGTGACACTTCTGGTACTCTATTTTGGTGCCAATGCCTACGGGTGGCATATCCTTGAAGGTACCTTCGGTTCGTCACTGCTATTTGGAAAGATTCCGTTGGCAGACCCCTATACCACGCTTCAGGTGCTTGCAACAGGTTTTGTGCTTGGTGCGGATGTGTTGTTGGGGGCAGCCATTATTACACTTTTTTATATGGTAGTCGGAGGAAGAGCGTTTTGTTCATGGGTCTGTCCGATCAATATGGTTACAGATCTGGCAAACTGGATAAGGCGTAGATTTAAGCTCGATAAAGAGGAGGTGAACTATCGTTTTCTCAAGCGAAATACGAGATATTGGATTTTGGTATTGGGAGTTTTGGTCTCAGCAGTTGTCGGGGTAGCGGCATTTGAGGTACTCAGTCCGATCACTATTATGCAAAGAGGGATTATTTTTGGATTTGGTGCCGGACTCTCGGTGATTGTTGCCGTATTCCTTTTTGATCTCTTTGGGGTCAAAAATGGTTGGTGCGGGCATTTGTGTCCCTTGGGCGCGGCATATTCGGTTATCGGGCAAAAAAGTCTGATACGTGTCAAGCATGACCATGAGGCATGTACCGCGTGCATGGAGTGTAAGGTAGTCTGTCCAGAAAATCAGGTTTTATGGATGATCAACAAAAAGAGTGTCTCTGTAACAGACGGTGAGTGTACCAACTGCGGTCGCTGCATCGATGTCTGCAATGATGACGCACTGAGATTTGGAATAAGAGAAATAATGCAAAGTCAATCAATAAAGGAGAAGAGATGACAAAAGTTATGAAAATAGTAGCGCTGGGTTCGTTGCTCGCAGCATCCTCACTGTATGCGGTAAGTACCGCTGCATGTGCCGGATGCCACGGACAGCATTTTGAAAAGAAGGCAATGGGCGTATCGAAAGTGGTCAAAGATATGAGCAAAGAGGAGATCATTGCTGCCTTGAAAGGATACAAAAACGGTACATACGGTGGTGCAATGAAGGGGATCATGACCCCACAGGTAGCCAATCTATCTGATGAAGATATCGCAAAAATGGCAGAGTCGATCAAGGGTGGCACAGGTGTTGTGACAGACAAAGCTACAGAACATGCTGCAGCCGCAGCAGTAGCAGCAGCAAAAGTGATCGACATCAATGCAAAAGCTTGTGATCCTGAAAGAATCAAAAAAGAGGATCTAGGTAACAAAAAAGAGGTAGATGAGACGACACTTGGTCTTAGAAAAACCTCGCTATTTCAGGAGGATGATGTCGCTCCACCGAAGATCAAAGATGACAGACCGGCTCCGGGTGCGTCACAGAGATTTGAGCGCGCCTATGTGAATGCCCCGCCGATGATCCCACACTCTGTAGAAGGACTGTTGCCGATCACTAAAGAGAACAATCAATGTTTGGGCTGTCATATGCCTGATGTGGCACCAAGCATGGGTGCTACACCGATCCCGCCATCACACTTTACCGACTATCGACCCACTACAGTCTATAAAGACGGTAAACTTATCAAAGAGGGGAAAGTTGTCGGTCCTGATGGGGAGATCGGCAATACATCAGATATTAAACTTGCCAAAAAGAAGAAGCTAAAACATCTCAATCCGGCACGCTACAACTGTTCACAGTGTCATGCCCCACAAGCAAATGTAGAGACGGCTGTAGCAAATACATTTAAGCCGGATGGTTTGACAGGAGATTTGAAAAGTAAATCAAATCTGGCAGATATGATTGATGAAGGTGTCAAGTAGTGATAGAGAGAAGAGAGATTTTTTCATCTTTTGGAAAACATTTCACTCCAACCAGAGAGGAGTCACCTATATGGGTGAGACCTCCCTATGGTGGAGGTGAATCTCTTTTTCAGAGTGAGTGTCCGACATGTGAAAACAAAGCATGTGTTACTTCCTGTGATGAAAAGATTATTTTTATCGATGATAAAGGCGTACCCGCACTGAGTTTTGAGTATAATGGGTGTACGTTTTGTGATGCATGTGCCGAGGCATGTCCAAATGGAGTGCTAACATTGGAAAGAGAAGAAACAGCCAGTCGTCTTAATGCCCTGTTTCGCATATCAACTCAAGATTGCGTAGCACACGACGGTGTGATCTGTTTTGCCTGCAAAGAGCCATGTCTGGATGATGCCATACTCTTCAATGGATTGTTTAATCCAGTCATAGATGACCAGAAGTGTACGGCTTGCGGCTTTTGTTTGGCAAGGTGTCCTACTCAAGCGATTATGTTTGAAGCATATGAGAGTAAATAAATGAAAAGGCGATGAGATGAATCTAGAAAAAAAGTATCCAAAACTCTTTGGTAAGCTTGAAGACAAAGATGTAGAACTGCGACATCTATTGAACGTGGATGAAAACTATGAGGATTATGATTCTGAAGAGTTTGAATTTGACTTTGAAGAGTATAATTATATTGTATATATTGCAGAACCTATCCAAAATGCTTTGGGTAAAGAAAAGTTGGGATTATTGAGCAAAAAATTTGAAACTGAAAATCTGTTTGAAAATTTTGTTGCCTCAGAAGAAGATCTTTATGGCATAAAGTGTGACCTGAATGAAGACGAGATGACGACATTTATACTAAGCACTATTGAGGATATTGTATGATCAAATCTCTTTTTTTCTATTGTTTAACTATGGTTGCACTGTTGGCAGTACCTCAGTATACACCGATTTATGAGATCACGGTGAATGGTTTGGCAAAAGATATGGTACTTGTTGATAATGAGCTCGTCATTGCAACAGATGCAGGGCATATTGAAGTATACGATGCAAACACATATAAAAAACTAAAAGAGATTACTATTGCAAAAATCCATGACTTTATGGGAGATGAGGTACCGGCACGGGTTATGAGTACAGACAAAATTGGCAAACGCAATTTGATACTAAGTGATAGTGGAGTAGGGGGCTACTCTAATCTATTTCTCTATGATGGTGCCCTTACCCAGCTCATCTCCCCAGAAGATAAAAAAGCCATCATTAAGGCACGTTTTGTAGACAGTGAACATATACTGCTTGGATATTTGGGAAATGAAGCAGCCTTATTGGATATTGCCGGAAAGAAAGAGTTATACCGGGTACAGTTGAGCGAGTCAAAATTTTCCGATTTTGCACTCAATGAAGATAAGACGCAAGCAGTCTTTTCTTGCGAAAGCGGTGTATTGAATGTGATAGAGACCAAAACAGGCAAAGTGCTCAAAGAGCTTAAGGGGCTCAACGTAGATAATGTCTACAGGGTTGACTACAAGAAGGATCTAGTCGCTGCAGCAGGACAAGACAGAAGGGGTGCACTCTATAACGTCAAAACCGGTAAAGGAAGCTACATTCAGGGCAATTTCCTTATCTATTCAACTGCACTCAGTCCCACTGCACGCAAAGTGGCATTTGCCATGGATGAGAACAATGACATATCTATATTCAATACGATGACCAAGTCAAAACTGGCAGTGCTTAAAGGACAAAAGAGCACACTTAATGTTATTATTTTCAAAGATGAAGCACACCTTTACTCTGCCAGTGACGACAGCTCAGTTATGGTGTGGGAATTGAAAAACTGATGATTAAAAACCAAGTCGCAAGGAGCGTAAAATGAATGTATCGAGTATCGTAGTACAGGCGCTTCCCAAGCATATTGATATGCTTGTGGAGCAGTTTGAAGAAGCGGACTATGTCGATTATCATATGCATGATAAAGCCAAAGGCAAAATCATAGTTACCATCGAAGGTGAAGGTGTTGAAGAGGAGATCGAAAAACTTGTCAAAATTCAACGTATCCCTGAAGTGATCGCAGCAGATATGATGATGACCTATCAGGAGGATGAACTAGATGAGGAGATCAAACGTCTTGAAGCTGAAAACCCAGTACCGGATGTACTTCAGGATGATACTATCGACCCGAAAGATGTTGTCTATCACGGGGATCTTAAACATAAAAAGTTAGGGTTTTAGCCATGGCAGTTATATTTGAATCCACTATCAAGACAAGTCCGATAGGACGTTGGTATATTGAGTTAGTCGATACAGAAAAACCTGATGCAGAGCCTGTGGTGGTACTCGATGTCTATGAGTATGCCGAGAAGATTGAAGAGATGGGAAAAGCCTATGGCGAAGATGTTGAGGTGATCTGGTCTAGTGATGAGGGGGTAACCCCAGAACAGATCAATGAAGTGCGTATGCAGATGAATGCCTACGAAGCCGAGCAGGAAGCCAAACGGGAAAATATGGAACATATGCCCGACGGTACACCCAACTTCGAAGGGCAAGGGTGAAGCAGATACTCAAAGAGCTTTATGGGGCGGGCATTATCTTTTTCTACTATCTAAAGTATCCGATCCTTATCGGATGGCCGCTGCTTCGCTATGGACTGGACTATCCGGACAATCTCATCATAGATATCCTCTGGATCTACTGCTTCGGGCTGATGGTCAAAGATATCGTATACAAGTTTATTCTCAAGAAAAGTTACTGTTCAAACGATTCTTGCGACACCAAACGCTGAAAGCGACCTACTTTAACTCCCTATTTGCTATAATCGATCATTCTATTGTTTATTTCCTAATTGGAGGGGTAACTTATGT
>JALWKQ010000103.1 GCA_027081395.1 Sulfurovum sp.
GACTCCGGGTGGAACTGTACACCGTAGATCGGTCTGTTTTTGATCTGCAAAGACATGATCTCTCTGTCATCCTTGCTGTAGGAGGTAGGGATGATGGTCTCGGGAAGATTCTCTTTTTTGACGATAAGCGAGTGATAACGGGTTGCACGGAACTCTTTGGGCAGATCTTTGAAGATCGGTGTATCTCTCTCTACCTCTACCTGCGAGGTCTTGCCGTGCATCATATGCTTCGCCTGTACCACATCCGCTCCGAACGCCTGTGCGATACTCTGATGTCCCAGACAGATACCAAAGATCGGTGTGGTATCGGCAAACGCTTTGATAACATCAAGTGTTACCCCTGCCTCATCTGGTGTGGAGGGACCCGGAGAGAGGATAATCTTCTCAGGATCAAGTGCCCTGATCTCCTCTATGGTCATCTCATCGTTTCGGATCACCTTCAGATCAGCTCCCAGTTCTCTACAGTACTGTACGACATTGTAGGTAAAGCTGTCGTAGTTGTCTATCATTAATACCATTATTTTTTGCCTTTAAGATCCACTGACCAGAAAAAATCGATCCATGTATCTGCTTCTTTTACATACCATGTTGGTGCTATTTTAGCACTTTTTTTATAAAACAGTGAGGCTGTTTTGTACTCTATCTGCGGGTATTTTGCCTGAAGATGTGCCAACACTTCTATCAAAGTATCCCCCGAATCGACGATATCATCTACAACCAAAACGCTCTTGGCATCATCCAGTTGAGGCACATTAAATACTTGAACCCTGTCACGCTTGCGTGTATCGTCATAACCGATCGTATTGATCGTATAGACTGACCTCAAGTCATAATACTCCCCGAGAAGATGCGCCAGGCTCATGCCTCCACGTGCTATTGCGATAATTGCATCGAACTCCCATCCAATCTTTTTAGTCAGTTCTCCGGCATCCTTCAAAAAGTCCTCACAACTGTAGTGTATCCGTTCCAACTCAATAGACCTTCAGCTCATGATAGAGGCTATCCCTCTCCACAGGGGTGAAGCCGGAGTTTTTGATCATTGCCACAAAATCATCGAGGTTCATCCCCTTGGCACTGGCTGCACCTGCAGCAGACTGGATGGACTCTTTCTCTATGGTGCCGTCAAGATCATCGGCACCGAACTCCTGTGCGATGAGTGCCAGATTGATAGAGGCGGTTACCCAGTAGGCTTTGATGTGGGGGATGTTGTCCAAAAGGATCCTGGAGATCGCGTAGGTTTTGAGGATCTCCTGTCCTGAAGGGAAGTTTTCCACACGCAAAAAGTTGTTGTCACGCTGGTAAACAAGCGGAATGAAAGCGTTGAAACCGCCTGTGGCATCCTGCAGAGTACGTAGACGAATCATATGATCGATACGGTGCGCCCTGCTCTCCACATGCCCAAAAAGCATAGTGGCGTTCGACTCTCTGCCTCTCTCATGCCATTTGCGGTGTATCTCGAGCCACTGATCGGAGGTCACTTTGCCTTTGCAGAGGTAGTCGCGTACACCCTCATCGAAGATCTCGGCACCGCCGCCGGGCATAGAGTCCACACCGCTCTGGATCATCATATCGAGTATCTCATCATAGCTATGTCCGTAGTGTCGCGCAAGGAAATCGACCTCAGCAGCTGTCATCGCCTTGATATGGATATCGGGGAAGTGCTCTCTGATCTTCGCAAACGCACCCATGTACCAATCGACACCCACTTCAGGGTGGTGTGCGGAGACGATATGTACCTCTTTGGCACCGTTGCGCACAGAGCCCTCTACGATCTCAAGTATCTGTTCATGGCTGAGTGTATACTGGTTGGGGTTTTTGCGGCTGGCAGAGTAGGCACAGAACTTACAGACATCTGCACAAACATTGGTAGGGTTGAGATGACGGTTGATATTGAAATAGCTTTTGTTGCCATACTTCTCGCGTCTGATCTCATCGGCGAGCTCCCCAAGGGTATAGAGATCGAGGTCATAGAGCGCTTCTCCCTCTTGCTGGTTTAGCCGCTCGCGGTTGCGTACTTTGCTGATCAGATCCATCAAACCGTCCATTGATAATTTTTTGCTATTATATCACTAATTCATTAGGAGTGACTAAGTGGACAATCTAAAAAGAGAGATCGAAGAGCTTCTGTATCGTAATGCCCCCGACTTTGAGATCGCAAAAGTATTCAAGAAGGATATCAAAACCTACTTCAATACCCTTGAAGAGACCTTTGCGACCAGCGGCGGCAAAGACTTTCTGGTCAAACATACCAAAAAGATCGACTCGATCCTGCAGCTTGTCTACAAGGTAGCCCACAGAGAGATGTTCGGTGATTATGCTCCGATGAAAAACGCCGTTCCCATCGCACTCGTAGCACTGGGCTCTTACGGCAGGGAACAGCTCTGTGTCTACTCGGATATCGATCTGATGGTCGTCTACAAAGATATCCCCGGATACAACACCAAAGAGTTCATCGAAAAGATCCTCTATATCCTATGGGACAGCGGACTCAAACTCGGGCACAGGGTGCATGAAGTAGACGAACTCTATGATGTCTCCAAGACCGATATCACTATCAAAACGGCGATGATCGAATCACGCTTTATCGAAGGGTCCCACTTTGTCTGGACCGAAACCCAAAATGCGATCGAGCGTATACGTCATGACGATATCGAAGGGTTTGTCAATGCCAAGCTTGACGAACAGCGCCAAAAGCACCACAAGTACCCGCTCACGATGGAGCCGAACCTCAAAGAGGGCGTTGGAGGTTTCCGGGATGCCAATCTCGTCTACTGGATAGGAAAGATCCTCTACAATACGGACAATATCAAATCGCTCCCCTCCGATATCGTCGAAGAGTCCGACTACAAAAGCTTCCGGGTGGCATTGGAGTTTCTCTTTCGGGTGCGTTCTGCACTGCATCTGGCAACAGGCAAAAAAGAAGACAAACTTCGCCTCGACCTCATCCCCCGTGTCTCAGAACTTCTGGGCTATCCACAGACCAAAGAAGGACACACCAAGTTTGCCAAAAAGGTCACCTCTTCCCTCAAAGACATCAGGCTCTACAGCACTATATGGCTCGATATCCTTACCCGAGAGTACCACAGGGAGAACGACAAGCGCTTCATCTATCCCCCACAAAGCAAGCAGCCAAACTTCAATACCCTGCTCAAACAGCTCTGCAGCCATGCCAAAGAGCCTTTCTATACCCATCCGACCTTCCTTGCCGCACTGATCAAAGCCAAGAGACCCGAGCGTCCCGATGAAACACTCTACAAAACGATCGCTTCGATCTTTTACCAGCCGCACAGCTACTCTGTCCTGACGGCACTCTCTTATGCCAGACTGCTCAAATATACGATCCCTCCAATCAAAAAGGTGGTCGACCTGCCGCAGTTTGACGGCTATCATCAATATGCGGTCGACATCCACTCTCTGCGCTGTGTCTATCATCTCGAAAATATCGAAGATACGATGATACGGGATCTCTACGAGAAACTTTCTAAAGATGAGAGAGCCATGCTCAAACTGGTCACCTTTCTCCATGATGCCGGCAAAGGCAGAAAAAAAGACCATCACTATGTCGGTGCCTCTCTTTTTCGTATCTTTGCGAAAAAACTGGGCTTTGATGATACACTCGTAGCACAGGGGGAACGGCTGATCCATTATCATACGCTCATGAGCAATGTCGCGCAGCGTGAAGACCTCTATAGCGAGAAAGTGATCATGGGATTTGCATCACATTTTCCCAATCAAAAGATGCTCGATATGATCTATATCCTGACATATGCCGATATGAACGGAGTAGGTGATGATATCTATAACTCCTTCAATGCCAGACTGATCCGTACACTCTACCACCAGTCGATCGAAGCGCTGCAAAGCCCTGCACTGCTGGATGAGGCTGCCAAACGTGCCAAAAAAGAGCTCTCGCTCAAAAAACATCCCCAGTTCAAAGCACTCAAGAAAAGTCAGCAGAAAAAGATCCTCCAGATCCCTTCAAACCTCCTCTTTTTGCGTTATAAACCTGAACGTATCCTCGC
>JALWKQ010000104.1 GCA_027081395.1 Sulfurovum sp.
AGGATCGACAACCCACAAACACACATGACGGTAAACCTGACAACGGGTCTCTTCAATGAGCAGGAGATCTGTGACTATGTTGCCTATGTCATCTCGGATAAAAAGAAAAAGTAACAAAGGATAAATGAATGAAAAGAAGAAATTTTTTAAAGAATCTGTGTGCAGTATCTGCATTGGCTACAGTAGCAACTCCTTCTATAGTAATGGGCAAGGATGAACCCAAACAGAAGCCAAAAGGTGTCAATGCAATGTCATACGACGCAGCGTTGAATGCCATTACGGGAGGAAAACCTGTTGCTGATAGCCCAAAAGTTTCGCTCACTGTGCCTGAGATCGCGGAAAACGGTGCGGTTGTACCGGTCAAAGTCAATGTGGATCATCCTATGGAAGAGAACAACTATGTCAAAGCGATTCATATCCTGACAACGAAAAACGGCAATGCGAGAGCAGCAGATGTGATGCTGACACCGATGAACGGCAAGGGGTACTTTGCAACACGGATCAAGCTCGGAAGTACACAGGATGTGGTCGCTGTGGTTGAGCTGAGTGACGGTACGTTCATCAAGGCTTCCAAGCCTGTCAAGGTAACTATCGGCGGATGTGGTTGATCATAGCCTCAAACAAAACAATAGAGAATAAATAAGAGATAAAGGAAAGAAAATGCCAGCTGAAGCACGAAAATCAATGATAAAGATCAAACCGAAAAAGTACAAAACAGGGGATATTGTCAAAGTAGATTTTATTGTCATACACCCGATGGATACAGGTCTGAAAAAGGACAAAAAAACAGGAGAGGTCATTCCTGCCAAGTATATCGATTCGATTACATTCAAACTTGACGGAAAACCTTTTACGACGATGAAAGTATGGGAGACAGTCTCTACAAACCCATACTTTTCAGTCAATCTGAAGGTACCGGGTAAGGGTAAGATCACTGTAGAGTATACAGATAATACAGGAGAGAAGAACTCCAAGAGCAAGAAACTTAAGCCAAAGGATTGAGCATGAAACGATTACTACTTCCACTGGCGGTGACGGTCACTGTGGCATTTGCCGGTGAGCAGTTTGCTATGAGTGATGCAGACCGTGCGATGTATAAAGAGATGCAGGAGAACAACCCTGCCGAGATCTATGTAGAGGAGGGAGGAGAGATCCTTGAGGAGCAGCTGGGCGGGGATGAAGCCCTGGCCAAATTTCTCGGTGTAAGCGAGAAGGACCTGCCAAAAGAGATCGCCACCTTTCCAAAATATGTCCCGAAACTGGGCAATGTCGTAGGGCTTGATCAAGTGATTCAGGCGATGCAGGTTGAGCAAGGCAAAGAGCGTACCAAACTAAAAAGCGGCAAAATGTTCTCGATGCTGGCATATGTCAAGTCTCTTGCCAACGGTGAGATTCCGCATATTGATCTCAACGAACCGCATGAGAAGGTCTCTTATGATCTGGGCAAAAAGACATTTATGACCAAAAGAGGCGGACGGGGGCTTTCGTGCAACTCATGTCACAGCAAAGATGTTGTCGGTATGGTACTTAGAACTCAGCCGCTTCCGGATCTGGGTGCAGTGGGTTCAGGAGCAACCTGGCCGGCGTACCGTATGACCAAATCAAGTCTGCGAACCCTGCAGAGAAGGTATCAGGGATGTATGAAAAATGCGCTACTGAAAGTGATTCCTATCGGCTCAAAAGAGATGATAGGGCTTGAAGTCTATGTCACAAAACTGGCGGAGGATCACAAGCAGCCAATCGCGATCCCCGGCTTGAAAAGATAAGGGATAGAACATGGATATAAATAGACGAGATTTCCTCCAGATTGCAGCAGCACTTGGTATACTGGGGGCTACAGGAGGGACAAACCTTTTTGCGGGCGAAGCCGGCAAAGAGCGTATCAAAAACCTCTCTTTTTCAGACCTAATGGCATTTGAGCCCAAGGGCAAGGCAACACTGCTGCATATCTGTGACATGCACGCCCATATCAAACCTCTCTACTGGAGAGAACCCTCTACCCTGATCTCTGCGAAGAACCTTGTAGGTACACCGGGCTTTATCTGCGGCAAGACATTTGAGGAGTTTTATGGTATAGCGCCGGGCTCACTCGATGAGTATTTTGATACCTATATCAATTTTGAAACACTTGCACGCAAGTTTGGCAAAATGGGCGGTATCGCCCACATGAAGCCGATCATCGATCACGTCAAAAAGGAGAGGGGAGAGAAGAATGTCCTGCTTCTTGACAGTGGAGATACATGGCAGGGTACAGCAGTGGCACTCAAGACCAGAGGCGAAGCGATCGTAGATGCGCAGAACTATCTGGGTGTCGATGTGATGGTCGGACACTGGGAGTTTACCTATGGCAAAGAGCGTGTACAGGAGCTTATCGGTATGCTCAAAGGAGATTTTATCTCTCAAAATGTGGTTGACAATGATCCCTTTTCCGATACATTTGAAGAGCTAATCTTCCCGCCATACACGATCAAAGAGATCGGCGGCGCGAAGATCGGTATTATCGGTCAGTCCTTCCCGTTCACCTCTACGGCAAATCCGAAACGTTTTACGGAGGGGTGGAGTTTTGGGTTGCGTCATGAATCGCTACAAAAGTATGTAGATGAGTTGCGTAAAGAGAAAAAGGTTGACTGTATCGTGGTCTTGAGCCATGACGGCTTCTCTGTAGACCAGGAGTTGGCGAAGAAGGTCAAAGGGGTCGACTTTATCCTAAGCGGACATACGCATGACCCCAGTCCAAAGCCGATCGTGGTCAATGACACTGTGATCCTTATCGCAGGCAGTCACGGGAAATTTGTCGGAAGACTCGATCTCGATATCCAAAACAAGAAGGTCATCGACTATAGCTTCAAGCTGATTCCTGTTGCTTCCAATATCATCCCTGCAGACAAAGCAGGAGAAGCACTGGTCGAAAAGTGGTACAAACCCTACAACAAAGAGCTCAATGAGGTCTTGGGAACGACCAAGGGTGTACTCTATAAAAGAGATACGTTCTATTCAA
This sequence comes from Sulfurovum sp., assembly GCA_027081395.1. GTDB lineage: Bacteria > Campylobacterota > Campylobacteria > Campylobacterales > Sulfurovaceae > Sulfurovum. The sequence goes on from JALWKQ010000104.1 coordinate 2,999, forward strand.
CCTTTGATGCCTTGATTGGACAGGCGATTCAGGATGAGATGAAAAGCGATATCGTATTTACACCGGGATACCGGTGGGGTACGACACTGCTCCCGGGCGACAAGATCCTCAAAGACAATGTCTATGAGATGACAGCGATCACCTACCCCGAGGTCTACACGTTTGATCTCAAGGGCTCAGTGATCGCCAACTTGATGGAGGATATCGCCGACAATGTATTCAATGCCAATCCACTCTTGCAGCAGGGAGGAGATATGAGCCGTCTGACAGGTGCGAGCTACAGTATCAAGATAGATGCGCCTTCGGGCAAACGCATCTCTGATTTCAAAATAGGAGGTAAGCCATTAGATCCCAAAAAAACATACAGGGTTTCATCATGGGGAGGCAACTTGCAGAATGCAGGTGAAAATCTCGATGAGAAACAGATCAGACCGGTCTACGATATAGTTAGTGACTATATCCGTAAAAAAGGAGTGATCGACATCAGTAATCAATCCAATGTCAAGGTACTTGATTTTGATTGCGGATGTCCCAAAAAAGGTGCCACCTGTTAGTGGCTAAGGGCCAAGTAGAACCGTGCCCCGTCTTTTTTTCGAAGTTTTTTCATTGTTAGTCTCTTATCGAAAGGCGGGGCACACTGTTTGTGATGTAAAATCACTTTTAAAATATAGCACAAAAATCTTAACGGATGAGTGAAGGATGAGGAGAATCAAATGAAAGATACTATGTTTATCAAAATGGGAATAGCAGCGTCTGCACTGCTCATAGGCAATGTTGCCATGGCAGGTGGAGATATCACACCGATGGAGCCGGTAGTTGAGGCACCGACAGTGACTGTGGCAGCCTCCAAACCGAAGCGTCAACTCAAAGGCAATATGACACTCAAATACAATGTCTTGCCAGAAAGTGTTGATAGTATCGGTGAGATGTTTACAAAAGGTGTCTTTTATGGGCGCTTGAGATCCAATACATTCTACTGGGATTGGAAAGATGAAGATTATCAGACCGG
>JALWKQ010000105.1 GCA_027081395.1 Sulfurovum sp.
AGTATATTTCGTATCTCCTCGATCTCTTCAATGGCACTACTCTCGACTGATGCCGCATCGATCGTAAACTTCAAAAATGAGTCTTTGGTATGTGCCGCAATCGCTTTGAGCGCCTCAGGGTTGATCCGTTTGGCTTTGGGCTCACCGGAGTTCGCAAGCTTCAAAGAGAGTGCAAAGATACAAGAGCGGTACACAGGGTACTTTTCAAAATCTATCTCTATGGTACCGTTGGTCTCAAAAGTGACACGTATGCCCTGATCGACAAGCCAGGAGAGCACCTCATAAAAGACTTTGTCCGTATGGTACATCAGCGGCTCTCCGCCGGTGATCACCACATCCGGCAGATACCCTATCTCCTCAAACGCTTTACGCAGCCTCTCAATCAAAGGGGCACTCTCCTCAACCTTTTGCCACTGCTTTGCAAAAGCACTGTCCACAGCAAAATAGGTATCGCATCCCTGTTTGATCTTGCCATCTGCTTCATATTGGGCACCAAAGCCGGGACAGCTCAGATTGCATCCACCCGTACGCAAAAAATAGGAGGGTGTTCCCGCATATTTGCCTTCCCCCTGGATAGAGAAAAACTGCTCAGTTAGATAGAACATTGGCTATTCATAGTTGGTTATTTATATTTTCTAAAGATCGACTTCTTACTATATCACAGTGTGTCAATATCTCATTTGCAAGATAGTTTTCTTCGTCAAAATTAGCCACAATAACCTCCATGCCATTAATCCGTGCCATTTTTAAAGCGGGTTTCATGTCGGTATCTTTTGAAAAAATAAGAACTTTTTGTGCATATTTGTTAAATGTTACTTCAGAAATATCCAAGCCCATTAACATATCAACCTGTTTTTGGACTATTTCCGGACGCCCATTTTTTATACCCCTAACTTTAAGCATACCACATCTTAACGCAACATAAGGCTCTTCAATCATTTTATTTAGAAACTCTGTGGCTATATCATAAACTGAACTTTGCCTATTTTGTTTATACTGCATAAAAGCACGTTTTTGATCACGATTTTTTAATTGCTTTTCTATCTCATCATCAGTGAGCGGTTGTGCAGTATAAAAAAATATTCGATAAAAGGATTCACTTTTTTCAAGAAAGGATTGAAACAAAACTGTCAAATGGGATGGATTATTAAAATCAAAACAATCTATATTATTACTATTTTTCCGTTTAATTTTTTGTAAAAGATAACGCAAATTATCCCAATCAACAAAAATGGCCACCTTCTCTTGCATTATGAACCTTCTTAATGTAAGTTTTATAACGAAAAAAGGGTCATATTAGCACCAATGCCTGCTTTTGGATTAATATTGCAGGACTTACATGGTACAAATATGACCCTTTTATACCTCTATAGTATATCACAACATGGTTATAATGTCAACCTCCCGTCTCATAAAATGCACGGGAAGAGATATCCTCGTCGTCAGTATTCTCATCACTCCATCGGTTCTCTTTGGGTTTATCCTTGAGTACCTGTGCGAGTACCTGCGATGCCCCCTCTATATCTCCCTTTTTGACATGATCGGCGATACTCATCGCCTCATCAAAATAGAGACACGGGATCAAAAAGCCCTCTGCTGTGAGTCTGATACGGTTGCAGCTCTCACAAAAATCGTGCTTGTGCGGATCGATCAGTCCGAACTCATATCCGGTCTCCTCGATGATGTAGTTGAACGACGGGCTCGCCCCCTCACGTCCAAGCGCACGGATCGTATATTTCTCTTTGACTTTGGCAAGGATCTCTTTGCCGTGCATGCCGCGCAGTGACTGGTCAGCATGACGGTTTTCCATATATTCAATAAAGCGGACTTTCATCCCATTTTGCTGTGCATAGTCAAGAATATCAACGATCTCATCATCATTGATCCCTTTGAGAGGCACCATATTGAGCTTGACCTTCAGTCCTACCTCAAGGGCTTTGTCTATCCCCTTTAGCACCTGTGGGAGTACATCCTTCTGTGCTATTTTCGCAGCCACATCAGCCTTGAGAGAATCGAGCGAAATATTGAGCCGTTTCAGACCAGCATCCTTCAGCCGCTGTGACGCTTCGGGAAGCAAAAACCCGTTTGTAGTCATCGCAAGATCGACATCAGGATTGTGGTCATTGATCATTTTTATAAAACTGTCAAGATCTTCACGAAGCAGAGGCTCGCCCCCTGTGATACGGATCTTGTCCACCCCCTCGTCCATCGCCACTTTGATAAACATAAAAAGCTCTTCAAAAGAGAGCAGATTCTCCTTCGGAACCCATGAGAACGGCTTTTCCGGCATACAGTACTGACATCTGAAATTACAACGTTCTGTCACCGATACACGCAGATAATTGACCTTGCGCCCGTGTCCGTCTATAAGCATTTAAAATCCAATCGTTTCATTTTTATAATTTAAAGGTAGGGTAGCAGAATCTCACTAAAAATAGAGTTAAATAGGAGAGTGCAAGCACAAGGAAGGTACGGTGAAGGATCCAGTACTAACCTTCAGCACATCATAAGAAATGCGACGTTTTGCAATGCACATAACATCCATTAAAGATTTTGTGATGATTTGTTGTAAATTTGAAGGTTGTGGTGAAGGAGCGTGCTCTTCAGCACGTGACTGAGCCGCTCCTTCAAAGATGCAATAAAGCATCTCAAAAGGTTAATGGAGGTCTCGCCAGTGGTATTGCTTCCACAGATACGCCAACAACGCAAAGATAAGCAAATACCCAAAGACCCATGGAGCCGTCGCTTCACGTTTCGGTTTACTTGAATCCCCTACCTCTTCAAGATAGGTTCTCACTTTTTCATACCCCTCTTTTGTCAACCCCACACGCGGCATTGCAGTGCCCGGAAGCTGACTTTGCGGATCTTCTACGAAAGTCTCAAGAAACTTCTCGCTGCGTGCTCTGATGATCATAGAGAGATCAGGCGGAAGTTTACCCATATAGTTCACCAGATGCTTTTTGTACTCTGCGAGCTTGAGATCGAACTTCATCTTCTCCGGATCAGTCTGAGTCTTGATATCAAATTTTGTTTTTGGTACCGGACCCATCTGTGTCCATTTGGCATAGCGCATCTCATGGCAGCGTCCACAGGCATTTTCAAATGCCGCTTTGGGCTCTACCACTTTTGGAGCGATCGACTTCAGGTATGCTGCGATATCCGCAGCACTCTGATCATCGGCTGCCATTGGCGGCATTGGGTACATTTTGCCTTTGGCAGGATCGAATTTGTGATCCAGGTGTACCGCATGGACAGGATTTTTGAGGAAGTTCGCCAGGAACTTCTCATCATAGATCGCCCCTGCCATACTCAAGTCAGGCGGGTTGACACCATAGCTCGCCGCTGCAGTGACAGGATCCATAGGTGCCGGCATCCCCTGTGACTCGATAGAGTGACACCCTACACACCCTGCGACCAGTGCCTTGCCGTTGGCAGCATTGCCTTTAACCGTCATCGGCTTTAAGTCAGGGTAGGTAAAGTCGTGCCCCTCTACATGCTTATGCATCACTGAATGGGCATAAGGCTCCACCAGATAATAGGTCAGCAGTGTAAAAAAGGCTACGATAGCAAATATTTTCAGTTCTCTCATCTTATTTTCCTCCCTGCTGCTTTTTTTCCATCAGTGTAATCACCACCAGTGCCGGCCCCAACAGGAGGAAGACAATAGCGGCAACCGTACCGATATAGGTGTAAATACCCTGTGGAGGGAGTTTACCCATTGCTGTCAGTATGATCATATCGATCACCAGTGCCCAGAACCACCAGAAGAAGAGCCCTCTCTTGTGCGCCGGAGCCACTACTGGGCTACGATCGATGAACGGCATAAAGAAGAGTGCTACCTGAGCAATACCGAAAGCGATCAGTCCAATATCCTTGCTAAACGGTCTCAAGATCTCATAAGACCAGAGGAAATACCACTCCGGATAGATATGAGGCGGTGTTTTGAGCGGATCTGCCGGATCCATATTGACCGGATCCATTGCAAACTCAAA
>JALWKQ010000106.1 GCA_027081395.1 Sulfurovum sp.
CTGCATCGTTTCGGGAAGTGCTTTGCGCTCTTTGATCCGGCTTTTGACATAGAAAGTCCCCAGATACTCCCAAAATCCGATACGTTCATCAGGGAAAATCTGCAGACGCAGATAGGCATGGTTTAGCGCTTGTTTGCTGTGGGTCGTTGTGTAAAATCTCAACCCCTCGTCACTCTGAAGTTTGAGTACGGTATAGGCTCTTCTGCCTTTGTGTTTCTCGTAGGCATTGAGCACTATAGCATGTGTATAGTAGAAAGGTTTGGCGATAAACTGGCGATAGTGGTAGTACTCCCACCCCAATCGACCCAAAAGCAAAAGCAGCATCACCAGCACAAAGAGTAGAAACTCTCTGCGACTCTCAAAAAGCTTCGGCTTTGTCATCCGCTCAGATCAGACCTATATCGAGGGCATATCCACATTGATCGTGCCAGTATTGGCAGGGATCTCACTATCTTCATAGACCACTTCAAATGCCGGTGATTTGACTGCATCGACAAAGCGTGTATAGCGCTTCTGAAAGATCAGATCAACCGTACCGGTAGGGCCGTTACGCTGCTTGCCGATGATGATCTCCGCATCCTCTTCGGGCTTTTTTCTGAAGTCTGAGGTATACTCCTTGCCTTCCGCTTTTGCCTTCATCTCTTTCTCTTTCTCTTTGGCCTCGCGGTAGACATCATCACGATAGACAAAGAGGATAATATCGGCATCCTGCTCGATCGCACCCGATTCACGCAGGTCTGAGAGCATGGGGCGTTTGTTCTCCCGTGCCTCAAGTGACCTGTTGAGCTGGGAAAGTGCCACAATGGGGATCTGCAGCTCACGCGCAAGCTGCTTAAGCCCCCTCGAGATCTCCGAGACCTCCTGCTGTCTGCCTTCACGCCCTTCACCACTCATCAGTTGTAAATAATCGATGATGGCGATGCTGATCTCGGGATGCTGTGCTTTGAGTTTACGCAGTTTGCTGCGTACATGATGGATCGTTGCATACCCCCCATCATCGACAAAGAGTTTTTTCTGTGCAAGCTCATCGGTCGCTGCGGAGAGCTGGCTCCACTGCTCATCAGTCAGGTCACCCACACGCAGCTGCTGCAGCGGGATGGAGGTTTTGGCGGAGAGGAGTCTAAGCATCAGCTGTTCTGCGGGCATCTCCAGCGAAAAGAAGGCAACCCCTTCATTACGTTCTATCGCTTTGAGTGCCATGTTGAGTACAAATGCCGTATTATGTGTTACGGTCATATCCTCAAGCAAAAAGAGATGATTACCATCAAGCACAAAACCATAATAGTCATCTACTTTGTCAAACTCTACCTTTATACCTGTATGGGTATGGTCACGTTTTGAAACAAGCGGTCGTGCCTGTTTGCGCTTAATGAGGGTAGGAATGGTATCGAGTTCACCAACGATACGCACACGGTACACATCACTCTCATAGCCGATACTTCGAATGGTCGCCTTTTTCTTTTTCAGTGAAACCCTGAATCCAAGTGTATCCGCAAGATACTTGATCTGCTCTGCAAGCGTTTTAGATTTTTGTACGATCTCAAAGACATGATAGCGGTCATCATAGTATCCGTCGCTGTCGATAATCCCCGCTAAAAGTTGCAGCCTGTTCTCTCTGCTGTTTGCAATGTAGTGATGCGGGATATGTTTATTGTCCAGCACACCAAGCTGTCTTAGCTTCCCTTGCAGAGAGTCGCTCAAATCTTTCAGTGCTCCCTCTTTTTGTATATTGGTAATGCCATACATAGTACATTTGCCATCTACAGCATACCGGTGCAGCTTTTTGTCAAGGCTAAACGCATAATCTTGCAAATAGGCTACAATCTCGGGATCTTCCGTCGCGATTCTTACATCACTGCTTCTTCCATCTCCAAGCCAGAGACCGAGAAAATAGGGTTCAATCTCCAGCGGCTTTTCATCAAATTCGACAGCTACCTTGTAACCTTTGTAGTTCGACTTGAACTTCTCACTCTTTGTAATGTATTCGGAGACCTCTATATTGAGCTGATCACCGTGCTTGTGTTTGCCTTCGTTGCGTGAACGCTTCAGTGAGAGTATGTGTGATTTGTTGACCCGGTAGTCGATACCTTTATTCTGCCGTACCCAGTACATCTCTTCTCGACCCCGTGCCAGAGAGAGTACCTTTCTGGGTGTAGAGTCATCACCCATCAGAAGATCCCCCACCTTCACATCTTCCACCTTTTTGAGTGTACCGTCATACATCACGACCTTTGTCCCTTTGCCAAGACATTTCCCCATCGCCGGCCTTGCGGCGATGATGACCAGATCCCCTTTACCAAACCCTGAAGTCTTTTCATTGAGGTTTTTAAAACCGGTATCGACCCCTATTAGTTTCGAGTTGCCAAGTGCCTTAAGACGGTTGATCTCATCGAGCATTGAGAGGGTGATCTCTTTGGAGTCACGGAAATCCTCATTGACATTATTCTGCGTGATCTCATAGAGTTTCTTCTCGACTAGATTCATCACCTCTTCGGCAGGCAGGTCATCTTCAATGGTTACCTTCTTGATCTCTGTTGCCAGTGTCGCAAGTGCACGTTTGGCGGACTTCGCCTTGATCTCGGCAAGATAGGCAGCGGTATTGGAGATAGGGTTTGCAGAGAGCAACTCCAGCATCGCCACCTCATCGAACTTGCCCATACTCTGCAGCTTGGATTTGAGGAACTCCTCATCGATCGGCTTCTCTTCACGGCTTAGCTCTTCCATCGCCGTAAAGACATACTGATGAAACGGCAGATAGAAATCCTGCGGGCTCAATTTCGCAGCGATCTCCTCATAGATCTCCGGATCAAAGATGATCGCAGAGAGTACAGCACGTTCGATGTTGAGATTGTACATGTTTTCCATCAGCTATTTTCCTCCGCAAACTTCTCTACTTCGGTAACGAACCGCTCTACCAATTCTCCCTCCGGCAGGCGTGCCACCACTTCGCCTTTGACCATGATCAGTCCTGCACCCTTGCCGTAGGCGATAGCAACATCAGCATGCTTGGCTTCACCTATGGCGTTGACCACACAGCCCATGACACTCACATCCATCGGGGTTTTGATGTGTGCTGTTCTGCGCTCCACTTCCGCTACGGCTGAGACCAGATCGGCTTCGATACGTCCACAGGTAGGGCAGGAGATGATATTGAGCCCCTCCTGCACGCGTCCGCTGTCTTTGAGGATCGCTTTGCCAACTTTGATCTCCTCTTCGAGCTCTCCGGTGATCGAGACACGCAGCGTATCACCGATGCCATCAAGCAGCAGTGCCCCAAGCCCGATGGCAGACTTGACCGTCGCATGGAAGATCGTCCCCGCCTCAGTCACCCCAAGGTGGAACGGATAGTTGTTTTTGGGACGCAGCATCCGGTAAGCTTCGACTGTTCTGTCCACATCAGATGCCTTGAGAGAGACTTTGATATCGGTAAAGCCAAGATCTTCAAGAAACTTGATATTGTACTCAGCACTTGCCACCATGCCTTCAGCGGTTGCACCGTAACGGTCTTCGAACTCCTTCTCAAGACTCCCGGCATTGACCCCGACACGGATAGGCAGATTACGCTCCTGACACGCCTTGACGATCTCTTTGATACGTCCTTTCTCCCCAATGTTCCCAGGGTTAAACCGGATACAGTCCACCCACTTGGCAGCTTCAAGTGCCAGCTTGTAGTTGAAGTGGATATCGGCAATCAGCGGTAGCGATATCTGCTCTTTGATCGCCCCCAGCGCCAAAGCATCCTCCATCTCGGGCACCGCCACACGCACCATATCCGCACCTGCAAAGTGAAGCCGGTTGATCTGCTCCACTGTTGCCGCCACATCACGCGTATCGGAGTATGTCATCGACTGTACCGAGATCGGCGCATCGCCGCCTACGGGGACATTTCCGACATATATCTTTTTGGTTGGGTATCTTTCTTTCATTTGGGTTCCCCAAAAAAGAGTGAAGAGTGAAGAGTGAAGAGTGAAGAGTGTTG
>JALWKQ010000107.1 GCA_027081395.1 Sulfurovum sp.
CCTGGGTTTTGTGTGTCGTGAAGAGCAGCTTGGCCCTGCCCTCATCACTGACCGGCTTTTGCAGCATCGAATCGATCGAGATACCAAACTCCCCAAGTGTGGAGGTGATCATCGCCAAGACCCCTGCCTTGTCGCTTACATCCATACGCAGATAGTATTGTGTAACGATCTGCTCTTTTGGCAGCAGCTTCAAGCCGCTCTCAAGCCCTTTTTTGTAGCCGAGCATCGGCCCCTGGTTCCCACGGACGATATCGACGATATCGGCGATCACTGCCGAGGCAGTCGCATCACCGCCCGCACCCGGACCGTAATACATCGTTTCGCCCACACGGTCGCCTACGACTGTCACCGCATTCATCACGCCGTCGACCTTGGCGATCATACTCTCGCTGGGGATCATCGTCGCATGCACACGCAGCTCTACACCCTCACCCGCTTTTTTGGCGATACCGAGCAGTTTGATCTCATATCCGAACTCTTTGGCGAATGCCACATCAGTCTGCGTAATCCCTTCGATCCCTTCGATGAGGATATCTTCGGGTTTGGCATCCAGTCCATAAGCGATCGAAGCGAGGATCAGCAGTTTGTGTGCCGCATCAAAGCCGCCCACATCAAAGGTAGGATCAGCCTCCGCATAGCCCAGCTCCTGTGCCTCTTTGAGGATCTCGTCATACTGTGCACCCTCGTTGATCATTTTGGTCAGCATGTAGTTACAGGTACCGTTCATGATCCCCTGTATGCTCTCAATATGGTTGGCACTCAGCCCCGTACGCAGTGCGCCGATCACAGGAATACCGCCTGCCGTACTCGCTTCGTACATAAAGGGGATATCCCCCGCAAGCTCCTGGAGTTCATAACGGTGGTAGGCAAGCAGTGCTTTATTTGCTGTCACAACCGCTTTGCCATTTTTGAGGGCTTGCTTGACAAGGGCATAGGGCTCTTCTACCCCACCCATCAGTTCAACAACGATATCAATATCGGGATCATTGATCACCTCAAGCGGATCTGTGGTCAAAGGGATAGAGACATCTCGCTTTTTCTCAAGACTGCGTACCACCCCTTTGGCTGCGACGATCTTCTTGCCTGCGCGTGCTTCGATGATATCCCCATTCTCCTCAAGAATCTTTGCGACACTCTCACCGACAGTCCCCACGCCGAGTATACCTATTTTGACCATCTATTTCTGCCCCTCTGTTTTCTTTTCCGACTTTTTCTCTGCTTCCAGCTCTTTGAGGAAACGTTTGATATTTTTTGCCGCCTGTCTGATACGCTTTTCGTTTTCGATCAGTGCGATACGGACATACTCATCTCCGTATTTCCCAAAACCGATCCCCGGGCTCACAGCCACATCAGCACGAGTCAGCAGCTGCTTACTGAACTCCAAAGAGCCCATATCGCGTGCAATCTCCGGTATCTTCGCCCAGATAAACATCGAAGCATTCGGTTTGGCAAGCGGCCAGCCTGCTTTGCCGAATGCTTCGATCATCACATCACGTCGCTTCTGATAACGGGGGATGATCTCTTTGTCCGGCACATAGCCGTGTTCATCGAGTGCTACCGTCGCAGCGACCTGGATCGGTGTGAACATCCCGTAGTCAAGCCACGACTTGATCGCCTGCAGCGCACCGATCAGCTTCTTGTTCCCTACGATAAAGCCGACTCGCCATCCTGCCATATTGTAGGATTTGGAGAGGGTATAGGACTCCACTGCCACATCTTTGGCACCCTCGACCTGCATGATCGAAGGAGTCTTGTAGCCGTCAAAGGTGATATCTGCATAGGCAATATCTGAAATGATATAGAAACGCTTCTCTTTTGCCAGTGCCACCAACCGCTCATAAAACGCCGGCGTAACCGTCGCTGTACTCGGATTGTGCGGGAAGTTGACGACAAGATACTTTGGTTTGGGAATAGAGTTTTCCAATGCCTCTTCTACATCGGCAAGGAACTTCTCTTCATCGACTTCAAAGGTCTCTTCATCGAAGACCACTTCCATCTTCTCGACATTGGCACCTGCAAGGATAAATGCCTGTGAGTGGATCGGGTAGGTCGGATCTGGTACGATCGCCACATCTCCGGGGTTGGTGATCGCCTGCACAAGGTGTACATACCCCTCTTTGCTTCCCATGGTCGCCACTACTTCAGTATCGGGATCAAGGTCGGCACCGTACTTTCGTTTGTACCATTTACTCATTGCCAGTCTGAGTTTGTAGATACCTTTGCTGGCACTATAGCCGTGAGTTTTTGGCTTGTGTACCGTTTCACAGAGTTTCTCGATGATCGGCTGCGGGGTCGGAGCATCAGGGTTTCCCATAGAAAAATCGATAATATCATGCCCCTTTCGGCGCAGATCCATCTTTAGTTCATTGATCTCTGCAAAGATATATTTCGGTAATCGGTTTATTTTTTCAAATTGAATCTCATCAAACATATAGTGTCCTCATTACGTATTTCTTCTCATTTACCATCGCGGATATCCGCCCAGGGCGATATACTCCTGCTTTGTCAGTACCTCGACACCCTCTTTGTCCAGTTTGAGGTAGTGTTCTCTGGCATCATTGAAGCTTCTGCTTACCTCGCCTGCTTCTATGGTGAAAGGAGCCGAACTGGTTGCGACAAGCCATCGTCTGTTGCGCACATCGATATCAAACCTGTCCGAAACTGTATAGTGTTTTCTCTCTTTGGTATCCATGTCGACAAGCCCGAACCAAAGCTTGCTTACCGGCATGATCGCTATCTGCTCCAAAGTAGCTGCATCAGTTTGGGGCATCGTTTCGGCTGTTGCTGTTTCGGGCATATCATTTTGAACTGCGGGCACGATACTGCTTTGTGTCACATTGACTTCCGTATCTGCGGGCTGCTGATCACTCACTTCTGTCGCATGATCAGCAGGAGCACCTGCAGCACTTTTCTCCTCTTTGGCTTCAGCCAGACTCTTTTCAATCGTGAGAGAAGGAGCAGGCTCTTCTATCGCAGCTTCTGATACTTCACTTTTGTTATGCTCGCCAAAAGGCAGATACTCAGCCAAGTGCTTTCTGTCAAACTGCGTAAAGAAATACCAACTCGCATAGGCAAGCAGAGCAAGAATGATCAACGGAAGCAACTTGGATTTGGATCGCTTCTTCTCTATCTCAGGACGCGAAAGCATGACACTGCCATCTTCACCATGCTCATCATAATACGCCACCGCTTCCTCTCTGAGTTTGCTCAGATCCGCATGGTATTCACGCTCAAGAATCGAGATGAACCCCAGTGCCTTTACCCGGCTCAATCCCTCAAAATTCCTTTGGATCAACCACTCGATATTCTCCTCTGAGATATTGGTCTTGTTGCTGATCGCCTTGACACTCTGCTCTTCTATCAGATCATTCAACTGCATAAGCCATCCTGTGTATTAATATCGCCGCAGCGGCACTCACGTTGAGTGAATCAAAGTCATGCTTCATCTCGATAGAGACCCTCTCATCGAGTTTGCCCATCGCCTTTTTGGAGAGTCCTTTGCCTTCACTCCCCATCACCAGCACACGCTTGGGTGCGAAGGTCATCTCCTGTACCGGTGTGCCGTCCATTGCTGCACCGTAAAGCCGGAAGCCCACCTGCCCCAGCTCATTGCAGCTGTCAAGGATATTGGGCTCGATCGCAAACGGCATATCCAGCAGGGCTCCGGAACTGCTGCGTGCAATCGCAGAAAAATTGAGCTGTTTGACACCCGTGGCGATCACACCCTCAGCACCAAGCGCATAGGCACTGCGCACGATCGCCCCGATATTGCCTACGTCGGTCAGTCCGTCAAGCATCACGAGAAAATTGCCCTGCTTCATCTCTGAGAGCGGCGTTTGTTCAAAATCATCGATCTCCAGCAGAATGCCCTGATGATTTCCGCCTTTGCTCATCGACTGCGCCCACTTCTCCTCCAAAAACTTGATCTTGTCATGGAACTGGTGAAAAAGCTCTTGAGGCAAAATACCTTTCTTGGCAACATAAACAGTACGTATGGTCTCAGGGTGATGCTTCAGCGCATAGAGGCAGACCTGTTTTCCGTAAATAATCATAAGAGATTTTACCTCATTTTTACTTTTAGGGCGTTAATCCTCATTTTACGAGTTCGGCATACCACTCTTTGACGCTTCTGTCACTCATCTGGGCAAGCAGTTTTGCCTTGATCTTAGGAGGGATATCCATCGCATAGACTTCATCAAAGGAGAGACTTCCCTCATCGGACTTCTGGGCACGGATCACGACAACCCACTCGCCCCGGATCGTCTCACCGGAGAGCTTCTGCTGTAGTGCTTTGGCTGTTCCCCTATAGTACTTTTGATACTTTTTGCTCAACTCTTTTGCCAAAAAGAGCTCACGCTCCCCATCGACAGCAATGATCTGTTCCAGGAGTTTTTCCAGTCGGTGGGGAGCCTCATAAAGGACGGTGTTGTAGCCGTTGCCCATCGCTTCGCTCAATGCAAGTGCACGCTCTTTGCCTTTGTGCGGCAAAAAGCCATAAAAGAGGAATTTCCCCTCCTCGAAACCTGAAGCGGCATAGGCTGTCGTCACTGCCGAAGCGCCGGGCAGCACGTCGTATGCCAGTCCCTGCTCCTGCGCATAGGCAACCAGAAGCTGACCCGGATCGGAGATGACAGGCATCCCCGCATCGCTGACATAGACCACCTCTTTGCTCCCAAGCAGCAAAGAGAGCTCTTCGAGCCTCTGTGCACCGTTGTGTTCGTTGAAAGAGATAAAGTCCGCCTGAGGATATGCCATCCCGAAACGCTCCTGCAACAGTTGCAAAAGACGCTTTGTCTGACGTGTATCTTCACAGAGAAAGAGCTCCGCTTTTTCGAAACAGCGCATTGCACGGATAGTAATATCTTGAGGATTTCCGATAGGTGTCGGGACGAAGGTGATCATTGGGAATACTTTAAAAATAAAAGCCGCCCCGGTAGACGGGATGGCAGAGGCTCCGATGATCCGGAACCGTTAGGAAGAAAAAATTAGCCGAGGTTGTATTTTTTCTTGAACTTATCAACTCTACCTGCAGCATCAAGGATCTTCTCAGAACCTGTGTAGAATGGGTGACATTCGTTACAGATATCGATACTCAGCTCAGATTTTGTTGTTCTGATCTCAAATTTGTTACCGCAGGCACATGTGACTTTGCACTCTACGTATTCAGGGTGGATACCTTTTCTCATTGTTTTTTCCTTACATGTGTATATTTTGGCAACTGCCGACCAAGTCGCTCCATCGGAGCCGACTCGACTTTTATTACCGCACCAACTAAATACCTCAATCTTTGATGCAGCAATTTCGTTCATAATCAAGGCAGATTTTCGCAGAACTCGCCAAAGCGAATTCAAGAAAATCTAACGCCGAATATGGGCGAAAGTGTGCACCCTTCGGGGAGAACGATACGAGACAACCTGTCCGCAAAAAAATCTTTGAATTACCTACGGGTAGTCCTTCGGATTTTTTCACGCACATCTTACCTCGTCTCGTTCTCTCAAAGTTTGAGGTATTTAATTGGCGCGGTAATAGTATGACAGGCAACTAACCTGTTCTGACCTACCGATGCGTATGATCGGATTTACAGTCCTTCCGTATCTTCCGATAGGGTCGCTGCAACAGTCTTGGCTGAGACAACAATTAGGGCAGAATTATATCGAAAAATGTTTAAGTTTTTCTTGTTCTGCTTATATTCATCGCCATAAGGTCTACTAACAGTTTCAACAAAATCTCGTACCATCGGAAGTAATACAAGGTAATACTCTGGTAATACTCATAGAGTATAGTAAAACTATTAAGAGAATCTCGATTATGCCAAAGAGAAAACCTTTGGCGTGAAAAAGATCATGCAAAGATCAGCATAGAAAGGATAGTATGATGGCAGCAACAGTTCAATCCAGACACCACACCGGCAAAGCCCATCTCAGCAATTATAAAAAGGCGCTCTTATCTGTTTTTGACAAGAAAAAAACATGGAACTACTTGAGAAAAGACCGCAAAAAGCATACAGTGGCACACTCATAAGAGTACTTTGGCCGCCACTGCACAGGCGGCACTCTCGCTTTTGAGTACCAGCGGCGTCTTGAATCCCAAAATATCCGCTTCCCCAAAAAGCGATCGCTCTGCTGGGGTAAATCCCCCCTCACAGCCGATCACGATCGTCTCGAAACTTTCTCTCTCCACAAATCTCTCTTTGGAAAAGTCCAGCATCTTGGCATCGGGGTAGCGCTCCAAAAACTGCTCCAGACTCTCCATCACCTCCAGCTCCATCATCACTGATCTTCCCGACTGCTGAGAGGAGTTTAGCAGTATCTTTCTCAAACGTTCCAAATCTGGTTTGAAACTCTTTTGGGATCGGTCGCAGTAGATGAAAGTGATCTTTGCTACCCCCATCTCATTAAGACTCGGGAGGGCTTTCTCGATACTTTTGGGATCGATCATACACCATCCGATATGCAGATGGCGGGGTGCTACGATACGAAGCGTTTGGGCTACCACAAGACTCAGCAGTGCCGAGCGCTTGTCAATATGGCTGATCTCATAGCAATAGATCTCATCATCCTGGAGATTGCGTAGGTGGATCTCTTCACCCGCTTTGTGTCTGCGTACCTTAAAGAGGTAGCGGTGCGCATCCCCTGCTATATCGATCTGAGGCTTGCCCGCCTGCTCATGATAGAGATAGAGCATCCGTTACCCCAGTGAGATCATTCCTTTGGCTTCGAGCACCTTGAGTACCACCATGATCACCACCAGAAGGATCTGCAAAATAGATATCTTGACAAAAGCACCACGCATGAGTTTGAATGTACTCTCTTTTTGCAGATTGGCAACTTTGATAAGCTTGTATTTTTTGATCTCGATATACATCAATGCCGCCCAGACAATCACCATAAGGATCGTACTGAAACTCCAGCCCAGATCCCCGGCGAAGATGGCGACTACACCGGTAAATGCGATCATCGTTGCCAACGCCTGAAATGTCATCGTATAGATAAAGCTCGCTTTTCTAAAACCGAGAGGATTGTTCGCGGTCAAAAAGGGGATAGCGATACCTCCCACCAAAAAGCCCAAAAAGACCTTTACCAATATACTGTGTGCCATGATCATCTCTTCTATCATACTTAACCTTCTTTCTTACTATTAATTAAAAATGGATTATATCCTAATTTGTTATAATCAGCTATCTTATCACACAAAGGTAAACCTATGCCTCTCAGCATCACCAAAGCACTTGATCATATCTACACCCAAACACCCATAGTCGATGACGAGTGGATCCCCATAGAAGAGTCCGTGGGTCGTGTCATTGCCAAAGATCTCGTCGCCAAATTTGACCTGCCGCGTTTTGACAACTCGGCAATGGACGGTTATGCGGTCAAATGCGCTGATACAGGCAGTTGCGTGCCCTGTAATGGCACGATTTTTGCCGGAGACACTCCCAGTGATACCCTCACAGAGGGTTCGGCGATCAAGATCATGACCGGAGCGCCGATCCCGGAGGGCTGCGATGCGATCGTCCCGGTAGAAGCGATCCAGGTGGACAATGACAAGATCATTCTTCCTGTCGATATCAAAAAGGATGCCTTTATCCGGTGGGCGGGCGAGGATATCAAAAGCGGTACGGTCTTTCTCGAAAAGGGGGAGCGGGTCACTGCTTATACCATCGCGATGCTTGCTTCACAGGGTATGAGCCATATCAAAGTCAAACGCAAGATCCGGGTAGCGGTCTTTGGTACCGGGGATGAACTGCGTCCGCATTTTGAGCATATCGAACCCCATCAACTCTACAACTCCAATACTCCTATGTTCCTTGCGCGTGCCAAGGAGCTCGGCTGCGAAACCCAATATATACGCAGTTCCAAAGACACCATGAGCGCCCTCAAAGATGCCATTCATCAGGCACTGCATGCCGATATCATCATTACCAGCGGCGGTATCAGTATGGGTGACAAAGATTTCACCAAAGAGGCATTCGGGGATTTGGGGATGGAACTGGTCTTCGAGGGGGTCGATATCAAACCCGGCAAACCCACTGCCTTTGGCAAGATCGGCAACACGGTGATCATCAACCTCCCGGGCAATCCGCTCGCATCCATGGTCAATTATGAGATTTTTGTACGTGCCGCGATACGAAAGATGAGCGGGCTCAAAGCCTACTACCATCGTACGATCACGACACCGATACATGAGACCCTTCATCTTAAAAAAGGAAAATATACTGTGAAGCTCGGACGTTTTGACGGCAAATCGTTCAGCCCTGTCCCACTGCAGATGCCTGGCATGGTCTCTCCACTGCAGGCTGCTGACGGCATGATCATTACACTGCCGGAGGTTGAACTGCTTGAAAAGGGAAGCATGGTCAACATGATACCGATTTGGTGTGAATTGGGGAGTGAAGAAAAAGAGGAGATATTTACCTCTTGAGGTATTTATAGTAGAAGCACTAAAAAATCCGGGAAAATCCCGGATAGTTACTGAAGTATTTTACTTCAAAGATGCGATATAGGCAGCAAGTGCTTTGATATCTTCATCGCTGAGTGATGCGACCTGACCTTTCATGAGCATACCCATACCGGCTACATTTCTTGTACCCGCTTTATACTCATGCAGTTTCTTCTCGATATCCTCTGCCGGCTCACCTGCGATGACTGCTGATTTTCCAAGTGCTTTGGTTTTACCGTCTGCACCATGGCAGCCTGCACATTTTGCGAAGAGCTCTTTGCCTTTTGCTGCAAGATCGTCAGATCCGGCGACCGCTGCTGCTGCGCTGCTTGCTGCCTCTTTGGTCGCTTCGACTGCATTGCTTGCCGCTTCTTTGGTTGCATCGACTGCATCTGCCGCTTTCTCTTTGGCTGCTTCAGTCGCTGCTGCCGCTCTCTCTTTGAGTGCTTCTGCTGCCGCTGCCGCTTTCTCTTCTGCTGCCGCTTTTGCTTCAGCTGCTGCCTCTTTGGTTGCATCTACTGCATTTGCAGCCGCTTCTTTGGTCGCTTCTGCCGCATTGGATGCCGCCTCTTTAGTCGCCTCTACTGCGTTGCTTGTAGTCTCTTTGACTGTCTCAGTTGCTTTGGCTGTCGCTTCTGCTGCTGCTTTTTTCGCATCTTCTCCACATGCAGTGAAGAGTACTGCTGCCGCTGCAAGCGAAAGTAGTGTGATATTTTTCATTCTTGATCCTTTTGTTTTTGATGAGATTATTATACTCAAATTTTATAATAAATGGAACATTAGCTTATACTTTTTTAGGATTGATCAGTTTTTCATGCCCCAAGAGCTTCTCCCAAAGCTTCGGATCGCTCCACTCACTGCGTACCTGTGCCGAGAAAACGATCTCATCCAAAGCGATCTTGCCCATCAGCTCGCTGTGCGCATCCTCATAAAATCCCTGTGCATATCCGGTCTCAGTCTCATGTACGATGATGCTGTGCAGTTTCACATCCCTTTCGCCGTTTTGCATCTGCGTACAGGCGAGGACTCTCTCCACCATCAGGTAGATCACACGGCTGAACTGTTCGGCAGAGGGAGAGACCGGCAGTTCGATCCATCGGCTGCTGAATCGCTTCATCGCCTCTATATATTCAGGCTTGTCCCCGCTCCAGAGGGTGATCGCATGATCAAAGCTGTCGATCAGCTCCTTGATATAGAGCTTGGTCAGACCAAAATCATACACCATCTGACCGTGATCGAGATAGTTCGACTCCAGCAGCACCTCTATCTTGTAGGAGTGCCCATGGATATTTTCACTGCAGCGCCGTGTCGAACAGTCTCTCACGATATGGGCATTTTCAAATTTAAAAAGCTTTCGTATGATCACGTCTCTATCCTTATCTTCTTGCTATCTCGTATCTTCTTACTGCCCCGATTGTAGCATAGTGGGCTTAAGGGATAGCCGGGGGTTCGACCTCTTCACCGAGAAAGGCATAGCATTTGCCTATCCTTGCGACCGGTCTAAAGGTGATCGCCATCCTCTCTTTGTCTGTGATCACCCGTTCATCGACATAGATCGCTTTGACATTCAGCACCAGCGGTATTGTCGAGCCGCCGCCCAGATCGATCTCCTGATTGAGCTCACAAAAATAGGCGACCGGTGCCGTGGTGATCCTCGGAGGGTAAGCTGCATCCATCCTCTCTGTCGGAATACCGCAATAATCCACTTCACTCTGCTCGTGCGGCAAAGATGCTGATGAACAGTGCATCTTCTCAAGATCATTCTCTTCAACCATACAGATCGTACATTTTTTATGCTTTCGAATATTTGAGAGTGTATCTTTAGGTGAGCCGTCCGGTCTGTGTCCTGCCGATATCAACACAGATGCCGGATCTGATGAGAGTCCGATAAAGTAACTAAACGGAGCGATGTTCACCACACCTTCATCCTCTGTCACCACCCATGCTATGGGTCTAGGTATAATCGTCTGTGCCATCAATTTGTAGGTATCTCCGGGGGTATCGGTATTGCTGAAATCAAAGAACATTTCTTATTTCTCCTTGCCAAAGAGACTTTTGGCTTTATCCCAAAGGCTGATCTCTTCATCAATCTCACCTTCCTCTTCTTCAGGGCTCTCCTCGGTATAGACATCCTCAGGCAGGGCATTCTCGTACGTACCGTCTACATTGGTCACATTGAGTTCAGGATGTATCAGCTCCCTGAGGCGTTTTTGCACGACCATTTTAGTTGTCATCAGGCTCATGGCACACCCGTGACAGTTCCCTGCCAGTTCGATGTAGACAGTACCGTCTTTGACCCCAAGCAGTTTTATAGTCCCGCCGTGTGACGCGATATACTCATTGACTTCCGGCAGACGTTGTTTTACTGCTTCATAGATATCTTTATCCGAAAACTGCATTCTCGATCCTTTAATTCATTTTACACTATAGTAGTAGAATGAGCGATATTTTTTATATTATACGTATAACAATTATACATATCGTTGTGCAGAAAGCTTCTGCTCAACACCGCTTTGGACAATTTTATTCTCTTTATCCTTCAGATTCATTATTTCTGTGTCTATGTGTATGTTTTGCTTCATGGTGGGCAATAATCTCAGATATATTGCTGTCATCAACAGCTATAAAACAATTGTGATGCATCTTTTCAAGAACTTCACTTAGAAGTATTCTACTGTTACCTGCATGAAAAAGTTTAATCCCTCCTATCTCTTTGATCATATGATACGGACTCTCTCCCATCTCCTGAAAAATGATAGTATCTATACCTTTACTTGAGAGCCACTCTACTACTGCTTTGCCTCCATGTACCGGGTTTTCCACTATCTCTATTTTTGGTGTTTCACCATCTTCGATCATGGCAAACCATTTGGCTTTGCCAAACAACGGCGCAAGCGGGGGATTTTCTCTATTCATCTTGACTGGTACTGCTATTTTCATTGAACTGTTCTCCTTTTATGATCATATGTCAATAATATAGCATTAATTTGGACATATGTCAATAAAAAAGATATTAATTATCTGTAAAACAATTCAATATCAGTCAACTCTTCTTCTTGCAATTCTTCTCTGGCAAGTGTAAAAATACCTTTTGAGAGCAAAGCGCTCTTAAGTCCTGCTCCTATCTTTGAAGCAACAAAAAAGTTCACACCATAACGGTTACACAATTCAGGCAATACCTCTCCGGGTCTTTTCGATTCAACAAAAACAGGATTTTCAATGACTTTAGATCTCAAAATTCTAAATTTGTTTATCTCATAAAGAAGCAAAAAAGGTGCGTCCGGTTTACCTGGGAGTAAGACATTTTCATTCATGCTTGCAACCAGTACAGTAAACTCCTCTTTGTCATCCTCTATATGTAAATTAGCTCCCCCTACAAGCATTCTGGTGACCTTTTCTCTGGCACTTTTAATAATACGTGCAAACGTAGGTCTGGAGATCCCCATATGTTCTGCCGCTTCAGCTTGGTACATACCCAGTGCATCCATTAGATAGAGTGCTTCCATCTCTTCATGTAATAGATGAATCACATCATCACTTTTGCAGGATTTGGGTTCAAACACTTTACAAACCGGCTTAAATTGTAAATTTCTCTTTAATTTTTCACGTCCCATACAAAAATTATAGCCAAATGCAACTAAAGTAACTTGACATATGTCCAAATTACTGTTATATTTATGACATATGTTCATAAATGCGATTAAGGTATGCTCTTTTTGAAAAGGGATAGTATAATGACCGGACTATTCAAACGTATCTGGCTCTTCTACTTTGAAGGCTTCAGGAGCATGAAGATCGGTAAAAAGCTCTGGTTGCTTATTGCGATCAAACTTTTTCTGCTTCTTGTAGTAATCAAGTGGCTCTTCTTCCCCAACATTTTAGAAACTCATTTCAACTCTGATACACAACGCAGTGAATATATCCTAGAATACCTCACACAACCTAAGGAGTAAGACAATGGAACACATCGATATGCTGGTAGACTGGTCACGGGCACAGTTTGCGCTGACCGCTTTGTATCACTGGCTTTTTGTACCGCTCACACTTGGTCTGACTTTTATCGTCGCGATCATGGAGACGATCTATGTCAAGACCGGTGACGAATGGTGGAAGAAAACAACCAAATTCTGGATGACAGTATTGGCGATCAACTTTGCTATCGGACTGGCGACAGGCATCATCATGGAGTTTGAGTTTGGTACCAACTGGTCGAACTACTCATGGATCGTCGGAGATATCTTCGGTGCACCCCTTGCGATCGAGGGACTCATGGCATTCTTCATGGAGTCAACCTTTTTTGCGGTGATGTTCTTCGGCTGGGACAAAGTGAGCAAAAAGATGCACCTGCTCTCTACCTGGCTGGTGGCGATCGGCTCCAACCTCTCTGCACTCTGGATCCTCGTCGCCAACGGATGGATGCAGCACCCTATGGGTATGCGGTTCAATCCCGATACCGCACGCAATGAGATGCAGAACTTCTGGGATGTACTCTTCAACCCCAATGCTGTCAACAAATTTTTGCATACAGTCAGCAGCTCTTATGTACTCGCTTCACTTTTTGTGATCGGGGTGAGTGCTTGGTATCTACTCAAGAGACGCGAAGTGAAGTTTGCCAAAAGAAGTATCATCGTCGCTGCATCATTTGGTCTGCTAGCTTCACTATATTCTATAAGTACAGGTGACCAGTCAGCCTATCAGGTAGCACAAACACAGCCTATGAAGCTCGCTGCAATGGAGGGGCTCTACAAAGGTGAAAACCGTGCCGGTATTGTTGCTTTTGGTATTCTCAATCCTAAGAAAAAACCCGGTGACGACCATGACCCCTTTTTAATGAAAGTAGAGATTCCCGGGGCACTTTCCTTTTTGGGCTATCATGATCTGCAGGCATTTGTACCGGGTGTAGACGACCTGCTCTACGGTAACGAAAAGCATCAAATTGCCGCTATTCAAAAAAAGATCGATGAAGGCAAGATAGCAGTAGCCGCCCTAAAGGCATATAAAGAAGCCAAAAAATCAGGAAATAAACAGAGAGCAAAAGCAGCGCTCGAACGTTTCCGTGCCCATGAGAAATATCTCGGCTACGGCTACCTCAAGAAGCCTGAAGATGCAGTCCCAAACATCGCACTGACATTTTACAGCTTTCATACGATGGTGGGGTTGGGGACATGGTTCCTCATACTGCTTATCTTAACCCTCTACTATACGATGATCAACGAGATCGAGAAGAAGCGATGGGTACTCTATGCAGCGCTTTGGTCTATTCCTCTGGCATATGTCGCCCATGAGATGGGATGGATCGTTGCCGAAGTGGGCAGACAACCCTGGGCGATACAGGATCTTCTCCCGGTAGGGATGGCAGCATCCAACCTCGCATCCACATCTGTCATGATCACATTCTGGCTCTTTGCCATACTATTCACCGGGCTTTTGATTGCCGAAGTGAAGATCATGACTACCCAAATCAAGAACGGACCGGAGGAACACTAAGATGGATACTATGATTTCAACCTATACACTACAGGTATACTGGTGGCTGCTTGTGAGCATCATCGGCAGCTTTTTTGTCATGATGACATTCGTTCAGGGAGGACAGAGCCTGCTCTACAGACTGAGCAAGACAGAATCGGAACGTGACCTTATCGTCAACGCAATGGGACGCAAATGGGAACTTACCTTTACCACCCTGGTGATGTTCGGAGGTGCCCTCTTTGCAGCATTTCCACTCTTTTATGCTGTCAGTTTCGGAGGTGCCTATTATCTCTGGATGGCAATCCTTTTTTTCTTTATCATTCAAGCGGTCTCTTATGAGTATAGAAAAAAACCGAACAACTTCTTTGGAGAGCGTTTCTATGAGTGGATGCTCTTTCTCAACGGTACAGTCGGTATCTTCCTCATCGGAGTCGCACTGGGGACACTGGTCACAGGCGGTCACTTCGTACGAAACGATATGAATCTCTCACACTGGACGACCGGCAGCTATGGACTTGAAGCACTTTTGCATCCGTTCAATCTCGCTTTTGGGCTGATGCTGGTCTTTCTCTCCCGAGTACTTGGATCACTCTATATCTACTATATCGTTGACGATACGGAGATCCAAAAACGCGTACTGGAAACACTCAAGCGCAATACGCTGATCTTTTTGCCGCTCTTTTTGTTTGTCGCCGGGTACATACTCAGCCAAAACGGCTACCGGTATGATCCCAAGAGCCATGTGGTAAGTGCCGCTACACTCCAGTACCTGCACAACTACCTGAGCTATCCTGCCGTACTGGCTATACTTGTTGCAGGTGTGCTCTCACTGCTCTGGGGTGTCTATCTGGCACTTTTCAAACACAAAAGCAGTGCCTTCTGGTATGCAGCATTCGGTACGGTGATGACGGTTACAGCTATACTCTTCGATCTGGGGATCAACTATACGGTTTTCTACCCCTCGCTCTCCGACCTGCAAAGCTCGCTGACTATCGAAAACGCCTCAGGCAGCCACTATACGCTCTTTGTCATGAGCATCGTTTCGCTGCTTGTGCCAATCGTCCTGGCATATATCTATGCTGTATGGCGTTCGATGGACAAGCACAAACTGACAAAAGAAGAGATCGAATCCGATCCGCACCACTATTAAAAAGGAGTGACTATGGACTATACAGAATCAATAGGCTGGTTTGTCAGCTGGCCGATCCTTATCTGGCTGGGTGTCTGGTTTGTCAAGCACAACCTCACCCACTTCAACAAACTTGAGAAGCTCGAAGCCTACGAGAAAAAATATGGAAAAGAGATAGAGATTTAGCACACCTTAGACACCCTGAGTGGTGTCAAAAACTCTGATATGCAGACGGTCACTGTAACGGAAGTTGTGCTGCATACAAAAAGCAAAGACTTTGCGGTCGTTGTGCCAGATTGTCTCTCTGCTCTCACCTACAGGCATACAGTAGACATCAAGATCAGGAAGTATATTTCGTATCTCCTCGATCTCTTCAATGGCACTACTCTCGACTGATGCCGCATCGATCGTAAACTTCAAAAATGAGTCTTTGGTATGTGCCGCAATCGCTTTGAGCGCCTCAGGGTTGATCC
>JALWKQ010000108.1 GCA_027081395.1 Sulfurovum sp.
GTCTGCGAGGATGCAGGTATCCCGCTTGCAGGCGGACACAGTATCGACGCTCCCGAGCCGATCTTCGGTCTGGCAGTTACAGGTATCGTGGAGAACAGCGCACTCAAACACAATGACACCGCCGAGGAGGGGTGTGAACTCTTCCTGACCAAGCCTTTGGGGATCGGTATCCTTACGACCGCACAGAAACAGGGGAAAGTCGATCCGGACGATCTGCAAAATGCGATCGATGCGATGTGCACCCTCAACAAGATCGGTGCGGAGATCTCCAGACTTGAGGGTGTCAAAGCATTGACAGACGTGACAGGCTTTGGGCTGCTTGGGCATCTGTGCGAGATCTGTGAAGGCAGCGGTGTAGGGGCACGGATCCGTTTTGACGCTGTGCCGGTGCTGCCCAATGTCGAGAAGTACTGGCAGATGGGCTGCGTGCCGGGAGGTACCAGACGCAATTTTGAGAGCTACGGTGAGAAGATCGCGCCGATGGAGCAGAAGGTACAGGATATCCTCTGTGATGCACAGACCTCTGGAGGACTGCTCTGTGCTGTGAGCAAAGAGAGCATTCCGGAGTTTCTGGAGATCACTGCCGAGGCGGGATTGACTCTTGAGAGCATCGGAGAGCTGGTCGCTCCGGGCGAACACCTCGTTGAGGTTCTCTGATGGCGCTGCCGCTGACAGATGATTTTCGCACTGTTGTACTGGAAAATCGACCTTTGATTGATGTGCGTGCTCCCGTAGAGTTTGCAGGCGGTGCCTTCCCCGGTGCGGTCAACCTGCCGCTAATGAACGATGAGGAGCGTCACCTGATCGGTATCCGCTACAAAGAGGCTGGCAACGCAGCAGCGGTAGCGCTGGGCAAAGCACTGATCGACGGCAAACCGCGTGCCGAGCGTACGGAAGCGTGGAAGCGCTTTGTCGAGGCGCATCCGGATGCCTATCTCTACTGTTTCAGAGGTGGGCAGCGCTCCGAGATAGCACAGGGGTGGCTGGCGGAAGCGGGGATTACTATCCCCCGTCTCAAAGGAGGCTACAAAGCCTTTCGCCGTTATCTGATGGAGCGCTCCGAGGCGATCGCACAGGAGATACCTACCATCATTATCGGGGGACGTACAGGATCGGGCAAAACACTGCTGCTGCCAAAGATCAAGGGGAGTATCGACCTTGAGGGGTTGGCAAAACACCGCGGTTCGAGCTTCGGACGGACGCTGAGCGGTCAGCCTACACAGATCGGTTTTGAGAATGCACTCGCCTACCGTCTGATCCAGGAGGAGGCAGCGGGAGAGGCACGTTTTGTGATCGAACATGAAGGGCGCAATATCGGACGGCTCTATATCCCCAAAGAGGTCTATGAAGGCTTTATGCGGGGCAAGATGGTGCTGCTTGAGACACCGATGGATGAGCGGGTCGATACGATCCATACAGAGTATGTCGAGGAGGCGATAGCGCTCTATCGTGAACACTTTGGCGAGCAGGGGATGGCACTGTGGTACGAAGATGCGCTGCAGGGGCTCGAGCGCATACAGCGCAGACTCGGGAGCGAACGGTACCATCAGCTGCGCAGCCTGCTTCAGGATGCCTATGCACTCCAGCTCTCAGATCAGGACAGCTCCGGATACAAGCCATGGATCGAAGCACTTTTGCGCTACTACTATGATCCGATGTATGACTATCAGCTTGAAAAGAGCGATATCCCTATCGTCTTTTCGGGAGACAGGGAGGCGGTGGCGACCTATTTTGAGTGTCATTAGCAAGGATACTGTTTACAGTATATTTGATGAAAGTATAATTTTTGATTTAATCTGTTTATCATTTACTTTTCTTGCTTAAATAAAAGTTTAAAAAAATAATTCAAGTGTAAAAATTGAAGCCCGTATCTCCACAAAGATATACTTTTTGTCCCTTATTGTCAAAAATATCCCTTCTTTACAAATAGATATTTTTCTTCTATGCTTTAAAATAGAAGGAGCTTATCATGATGAATAATGCATATGAAAATCTTTTTAACAAGTCACATATTACAGTAGGGATATTGGCACCGATAGAGTCCTATAAGGGAAGTGTGCCGACAATGCAAAACCAAGACAGTTATATTTTGCGTGCTGAAAAGCTTGGGTTTGATGCATTGTGGTTACGGGATATACCGCTGCATGATCCGAGTTTTGGTGATGCTGGGCAAATGTATGACCCATTTGTGTATCTTGGGTACCTTTCTGCAATGACAAGCAAAATCAACTTTGGTATAGCGAGTCTCATACTGCCGTTTAGGCATCCGATTGAGATAGCAAAATCGATCAACAGTATCAACAATCTTTCTAAAGGAAGACTGGTAATGGGGGTTGCAACAGGTGATCGACCGATGGAGTATGAAGCCCACAATGTGGATTTTCACAGCAGAGGTGCCCTTTTTCAAGCAAATATGCACTACACAAGGAAAATTCAGACAGAGGATTTTGCCGTTATTAGATCAAAGTTGGGAATGATCCGGTATGGCGATCTTTTGCCAAAGTCCAAGTATGGTCAGGTACCGATGCTGGTGACGGGACACTCTCAGCAAATCATCGAGTGGATTGCCGAAAATGGTGACGGATGGCTCTACTATCCGCAGGCTATACCCTATCAGCAAAGACGTATCAAGAACTGGGAAGAGGCATTGTCAAAAAAGGGCATTAAGAGAAAACCATTTGCCCAATCGCTCTACATAGATCTTGATAAAAAACCGGACAGACTTCCTACTCCCATACATCTTGGCTACAGGCTCGGGAGAGAACATCTTATAAAGCATTTATTGTCTTTGCAAGAGATAGGGGTTAACCATGTCATATTAAATTTCAAATATGGGAGCCGACCTGTTGAAGAGGTGCTCGAAGAGATAGGTCAGTTTGTATTGCCAGAGCTTAAAAAGGAAAAAGATGCACTTTTATAAGTATCAAGCATTGGGAAATGATTATGTGGTGATTGATCCGAGCGAGTATCCGGTATTGCTCAAGCAGCAGGTTCAAAAAATATGCGATAGACATTATGGGATAGGTGCCGATGGTGTGCTGTACGGTCCTTTAGATAATGCAGCTGATATACCTGAAGTCAGAATATACAATGCAGATGGAAGTATCGCTGAGATAAGCGGCAATGGATTAAGAATATTTGCACAATACCTAAAAGATCAGCACCTTTTTAAAAAAAATTTCTTTTCGATCAAATCATCCGATGACCGTATAGTCAAGGGATACTTTATGAATAATGGTAGTATTGTTATGGAGTGGGGACAGGTGAGATTTAAAGGAAGTGACAAAACAGTGACGGTAGGCGGTATGCAGATAACATATACCGGGGTTGATGTCGGCAATCCACATTGTGTAATACTTGATGATCTGCAAGATCATACACTCTGCAAGCAGATCGGTGCACAAATAGAAAATCATTCTGATTTTGAGCACGGAACCAATGTGCAGTTTCTCAAAGTTGTTGATCGGAAGAACATTGAGATCATTATCTGGGAAAGAGGCTCAGGGTATACACTTGCTTCTGGAAGCAGCAGCATTGCTGCAGC
Organism: Sulfurovum sp.; assembly: GCA_027081395.1. GTDB lineage: Bacteria > Campylobacterota > Campylobacteria > Campylobacterales > Sulfurovaceae > Sulfurovum. Next base: position 3,545 of record JALWKQ010000108.1, read on the forward strand.
TGCGGTAGCATTTAAAAAAGGAATGTGCGATAGCCATATTACAGTACATATGCCGGGTGGAGAGTTGCAAGTTATTTTTGATGAGACGTTTCAGGCTATCTTGATAGGAGAGGCGAAAAAAGTCTTTGAGGGGATGATATGATATCGTCCAAGTTTATCATAAAAATAGCCGAGGTTTTAGTTATATCTCCCTTTTTTATCTCAGCTTTTTATAAATTGACACATCTTCTTGCAGAACAAAAGTGTATGCAGGTATACCTCTGTGGATGATTGCTTTAGGAGCACTTTTGGAGATGACACTATGCCTGATGGTGGTTATGAATTATAAGCCCGAGTTGGCTATGATAGGCCTTATATTATTTCTCATTGGCAATACCGCGGCAGCACCTACAAAGTTTGGCATAGATGCATATGTGCTACTGTCAATTTGGAAGAAAAATATTGCGATTTTGGGCGGGCTTTTGCTGTTGTTTGCCATTAAAACAAAGGAGAATCGTGAAACATAAGGCATACGATATTCATCCCGGGTGCCCCATAGAAGCTGTTTTTGATTTGATAGGCGGCAAATGGAAAGGGGTGATCATGTACTATCTCATTGAAGGCACAAAGCGCTACTCTTTTTTACAAAAAAATATCCCCAATATCACACCAAGAATGTTAGCAAGACAGTTGAGAGATCTTGAGAAAAATGGTCTTATTGAGCGTACAGTATATCCAACGGTACCGCCAACAGTAGAATATTCTTTGAGCGAATATGGTCGTGAGTTTATACCGCTGTTTGAATTGATGCAGCGTTTGGGTATCAAGTTTCTTGAAGAGCATATGCCTGACATGCAAAGCGGGAAAGATGCCTCAGTCTAAGTATGAACACAGATAAAATATGACAATTTGACATATTTTCAATCCTTATCCTCCATCTCACCTATAATGGCACTATGACTAATGGGCACCTCTCATGACCCCAGATACTCATAACATTGCCAGCTTTGTTCTAGGCAAGGCACACTTTACAGACCTAGCCGTAGCTAAGTCGAAAAAGTGTAACGCCGCATAGGGCGAAGCTGGCATTGCCCGAAAGGTGGACTTTGCAGACGCGATCTTTGACCGAAGGAAATGCCTGTGGTGCATAAGACGCTTCCTTCATCTTAGCTTTGGCTAGGACTTGAAAGCCTCTTGCAAAATCTCACATCTGCAAAACCCATTATGAGCATCTGGGGTCATGAGAGGTGCCCTAATCAATATTTAGATAAAATTCATTAGATTAAAGGATGAAGGATGACTATGGCAATGGATGCACAAAAACAAAAAGCGCTGGATATGGCTATCAAGCAGATCGACAAGACATTTGGCAAGGGTACGCTGATGCGGCTTGGCGACAAAGAGTTTGAGCCTATAGAGTCCATCTCTACGGGATCGCTCGGTCTTGACATGGCACTGGGTATCGGCGGTATCCCGCAGGGGCGTATTGTGGAGATCTACGGACCGGAGTCTTCAGGTAAAACGACACTCTCTTTGCAGACGATCGCTTCGGCACAGAAGCAGGGGATGGTCTGCGCCTTTATCGATGCGGAGCATGCACTCGATGTGGTCTATGCGAAAAACCTCGGTGTTGATACCGACAACCTGCTGGTATCGCAGCCCGATTTTGGTGAGCAGGCACTCGATGTACTCGAGACACTGGCGCGCTCGGGTGCAGTTGATCTGATCGTTGTTGACTCTGTCGCGGCACTGACACCCAAGAGCGAGATAGAGGGTGATATGGGCGATACCCATGTCGGACTGCAGGCACGCTTGATGTCGCAGGCACTCCGCAAGCTTACAGCCGTACTGCACAAGACCAACACTACCGTGATCTTCATCAATCAGATCCGAATGAAGATCGGTACGATGGGCTATGGCTCTCCGGAGACAACGACAGGGGGTAATGCATTGAAGTTCTACTGTTCTGTGCGTATCGATGTGCGCCGTATCGCGACACTCAAGCAGGGGGAGAATCAGATTGGTAACCGCGTCAAAGCCAAAGTGGTCAAGAACAAAGTGGCACCGCCGTTCAGACAGGCAGAGTTTGACATCATGTTCGGTGAGGGGATCAGCTATATCGGTGAGCTGATCGACTATGGCATCAAGATGGATATCATCGACAAGTCCGGCGCATGGTTCAGCTACGGCGCAGAGAAACTCGGACAGGGTAAAGAGAATGCCAAGCTCACCCTCAAAGAGAACGATGCACTACGTGAAGAGATCGAAGCGAAAGTCAAAGAGGCGCTCGGCTTTGGCGAAGGGCTTGCCATGGACGAGAAAGAGATTCAGGAGAGCGGTGAGTAATTCAAAGGAGCTTTAAAAGTGTGAAGCATCACTTTACACTTTAAGGTTAAAAATCCTATACTGTCATCAGAGATACCAAAAGGAGTTCTGATGGCACTGAAAATGAAAGAGCTGATCGCCCAAAGCGGTGAGAGCAAATCGACCATACTCTACTACGTCAAGGAGGGGCTGCTTCCCGAGCCTTCCAAACCCAAACCCAATGTCCATCTCTATGATGAACGCTCTGTAGAGATACTGCGCTTTATCAAATACCTTCAGCACAACTTCAACTACTCTATCGCCGAGATCAAGAAGATCTTCGAGAACAACCGTTTTGATTTTGACGGCAGTTTCGAGGCGATGGTACGTTCACTGGAGATGATCAGCGGCGGCAGAGAGCAGCAGTGGTATGACAGAGAGACCTTTTTGGCACTTACTGATCTCGATGAGGAGACACTGCAGCGCTATGAAGCAGCGGGGTACCTTTTTGAGCGTGCCGAAGGGTACAGCCAAAAGGAGGTGGAGATCGCCGGGATTCTTCAAAGAGCCCAGAGGCTGGGGCTTGATTTTGGACTGCTTGAAGCCTATGTGGAGTCTGCTAAAACGCTTGCCAGGCAGGAGAACGAGACCGGAAGCCGTCTGCTCGAAGATGAGAGCAGTGCACATGATGCACGTTATGAACTGCTATTTGATCTGATTCTGACACTCAAACCCTATATCTTCAATATGCATACCGTACAGGCACACCGCGAGAAGATACAGAAGAATAAGACACCAAAGGGGCAGTCATGAACAGACTCTTTAAAATCAGCGGTTTTACACCCTACATTGTCATCATTTTTCTTAATGCCATGACCGATCTGGGACACAAAATCATTTTGCAAAACACGATTTTCAAAGCCTATGAGGGCAGCGAACTGATCGTGTTGACCGCACTGGTCAATGCCTTGATACTGCTGCCGTTTATCTTCCTCTTCTCTCCTGCAGGGTTTATCTCAGACAAGTACCCCAAAACCAAAGTGATAGAGTGGGCATCGCTGGCTGCTGTGGGGATCACACTGCTGATTACGCTTAGCTACTATATGGGATGGTTTTGGGTGGCATTTGGGCTGACGCTTGTGCTGGCAGCACAAAGTGCGATCTACTCCCCGGCAAAGTACGGCTTGATCAAGGAGATGACAGGCAATGCCTATCTCGCACAGGCAAACGCTGTCGTACAGGCAGTTACGATCGTCTCTATCCTTGCAGGGGCAGTGCTCTACTCTATATTTTTTGAAGCACTGCTTCAGGATCGAAGCATCGAACCCTCCGTGATACTGCACTACATCGCGCCGCTTGGCTTTCTGCTGGTCTTTGCCAGTGTGATAGAGTATCTGTTTGCCCGAAAGCTGGCAAAAGTGTTTGGGCAGCAGGAGGCAAAAGAGCGTATGGCGTTTGAGAGCAGATCCTATGCCAACCTGAGCTACCTCAAAGAGAATATCAAAGTGATCAAAAACTCTGAGGCGATTTGGCTGAGCATTATTGGGTTGAGCCTGCTTTGGGGTATCTCACAGGTGGTTGTTGCGATCTTTGGGGAGTATCTCAAGACACATCTGGGGATCACCAACACGGTTGTCGCGCAGGGCTTGCTCGCACTTTCGGGTGTGGGGATGATCGCAGGATCGGTCTTTGCGGGACGTGTGAGCAGAAACTACATCGAAACGGGGATCATTCCTATAGGAGCACTGGGTGTGGCACTGACACTTTATTGGCTGCCTTCTCTGGAGAGTCTTGTTGCGCTGGGGATCGATCTCTTTGCCTTTGGATTCTTCGCCGGGCTTTTTATCGTTCCTCTCAATGCCCTTATCCAGTTTGCTGCACCTATGGAGCACCTGGGTAAGGTCTTGGCAGGCAACAACTTTATGCAGAACCTTAGTATGTTCTTCTTTTTGATCCTGACAGCACTCTTTGCCCTGCTGGGGTGGAGCAGTGAGAGTCTCTTCTATCTGATCGCGACAGTGGCATTTGTCGGGATGGGCTATACCTTTCTCAAGCTTTCTCAGTCACTTGTACGCTATCTAGTACGGATGATCATCGGGGTGCGCTACAGACTTGATGTCGAGGGATTGCAGCATATCGATACCCAAAAGGGTGTGCTGCTGCTTGGCAACCATATCTCTTTTTTGGATTGGGCGATCTTGCAGATGGCATACCCCAAACAGATACGTTTTGTGATGGAGCGCAGCTACTATGAGAAGTGGTATCTTAAGCCCTTTTTGGACTTTTTCGGGGTGATTCCGATCTCAAGCAGAGGCAGTAAGAGCGCGCTTGCCAAGGTAAGTGAAGCGCTGAACAACGGTGATACGGTAGCCCTTTTCCCCGAAGGGCATCTCTCCCGAAACGGACATTTGGGTGCCTTTCAGCGTGGCTTCGAGGTGGCTTGTGCGGAGGTGGGTAATGAGGCGGTGATCGTGCCCTTTTATCTGCGCGGTCTATGGGAGGACAACTTCTCGCATGCCTCCCAAAAGATGAAGCGCAAAAAGAGCCGGGATATCTCTGTGACATTTGGCAAAGCGATGGATATACACAGCAAGGCACCGGAGGTCAAAAAAGCAGTTTTTGATCTCTCTGTGCGAAGCTGGCAGCACTATGCCCAGACGCTCCCCTCCCTGCAAAGCGCATGGATCGATACACTCAAAGAGCAGAGCAGTGCATTATGCATGGCGGACTCTACCGGTGTCGAGGTGAGCCGGGCACGTTTTGGGGCGGGAGTGTTGATGATCGCAAAGCTGCTGCGCAGCAAGCTCAGGCATACCCAGAATGTCGGGGTACTGCTGCCCACATCAGTAGGCGGCTCTATGGGCAATATGGCGCTGCTGAGTCTTGGCAAAACGATCGTCAATCTCAACTACTCCAGCGGCACCCCAAGCTTGCAGCATGCGATCAAGATCGCAGATATAGAAACCATTGTCGCCTCCCGTCAGTTTGTCACCAAGCTCAAGGCAAAGGGGTTTGACCTGACGGAGCTGCTTGAGCAGGTGGAGGTGCTCTATCTTGAGGATATCAAGGCGCAGATGGGAAGGGTCGCTCCTGTTCTCATGCTGCTGATGGTCAAGCTGCTGCCGGCATGGCTGCTGAAGTGCTGCTTCATTAAAAGCACAGACAATATCCAAAGTGCAGCGATCCTCTTCTCAAGCGGCAGCGAAGGCACACCCAAGGGGATCGAGCTGACCCACAGGAATATTATGGGCAATATCAAGCAGATCGCTACCGTGCTCAACCCCAAAGATGAGGATGTGATGCTCGGCACCCTGCCGATCTTTCACTCCTTTGGGTTGACGGTCACTACACTGCTGCCGCTGATCGAGGGGATCCCCGTGGTCTGCCATCCTGATCCTACGGACGGCTTTGGGATCGGCAAGATTGCTGCGAAGTATGAGGCGACGATGCTCTTTGCTACGGCGACCTTCCTGCGGCTCTACACCCGAAACCGCAAGCTCCATCCGCTGATGTTCCAGCATCTGCGTATGGTGGTTGCCGGTGCAGAGAAGCTGCCCGAAGAGATACGCAAAGCATTCAAAGAGAAGTTTGGGCATGAGATCTATGAGGGGTACGGCGCGACAGAGACCACCCCGGTCGCTTCGGTCAATCTGCCCGATGTCCTGCTGCCAGACAGCTGGAAACCTCAGATCGGGCACAAGCCCGGCACCGTAGGACTGCCCGTACCTGGAAGCAGTTTCCGTATCGTCGATCCTGAGAGTTTCGAGAGACTTGCTACCGGAGAGGAGGGGATGATCCTCATCGGCGGTACACAGATCATGAAGGGCTACCTCAAAGACCCAGAAAAGACCGCTTCGGTCATCAAAGAGATTGACGGCATCCGCTGGTATGTGACGGGCGACAAAGGACGGCTGGATGAGGATGGCTTCCTGACCATCGTCGACCGCTACAGCCGCTTTGCCAAGATCGGCGGCGAGATGGTGAGTCTGGGGCTGGTCGAAGAGGCTATCGGAGGGATACTCTCAGAGGATGAGAAGATCGCCGTGACCGCTATCCCCGACGAGAAGAAGGGAGAAGCGGTAGTCCTGCTCTTTGAAGGAGAACGCGCGATAGAGGAGGTGATGGCACAGATCGGTACACTGGATCTCAACCCGCTTTTTGTCCCTTCCAAAGCCTACAAGGTCGATGAGGTTCCGGTGCTTGGGACTGGCAAGGCGGATTTTAAAGGGGCGAAGAAATTGGCTCTTGATCTGATTCAACATAATAAAGAGAGGTCATAGCCAATGCATATTGAAGTAATCGTTTTTATCATTTTTCTCTTTTGGATCTTTGTTCTGCAAAACAGAATTAATCGTCTTGAAAAGGCAGTTTACGGCTCAGAAGCAGTCAAAGCTGAAGAGAAAGCAGAAATATCAAAAGAGTTAGAGAGGGAGGGTATATCTGAGAAGAAAAAAGAGAAGCCTCCTGCAGCACCCAAGCGTCTCCATAAAGACGAGACGGTTGAGACAGCACAGGATTCTCTGGCAGCATATTTTTCACAAGAGCATCTGAAAGACTCGGTGTCGCAACAGCCATCGGATTCCTTTGGGTTCATGACTTGGCTTACAAACTACTTTACCGGCGGTAACTTGCTTGTGCGCATTGGTGGGGTGGTACTCTTCTTTGGGTTGGCATTTCTGGTGAAGTATGTAGCAGAACACAGCATCATCAGTGTAAAAATGCGGCTATGGGGCATTGCATTTGTGGCAGTGGCACTGATAGTGACCGGTTGGAGGCTGAGAGAAAGGGAGGGGGCATACGGACAAGTGCTTCAGGGACTTGGTGTCGCGATACTCTATTTGGTTATCTATGCGGCGTCCAAATTTTACGGTCTGCTTACCTTAGAAGCCGCCTTTGTCCTCATGTTTGCTGTGGTGATTGTTGCATCGCTTTTGGCAGTGGTGGAAGATGCATTGCCTTTGGCTCTCTTTGCTTCTGCAGGTGGTTTTCTCGTGCCGATATTGACCTCCAGTGGCGATGGTTCCCATGTGATACTCTTTTCCTACTATGCGTTTTTAAATTTGGGCATTTTTATTGTAGCGTGGTTCCGTTCCTGGCGGGTATTAAACCTGATCGGCTTCCTCTTTACTTTTGTTATTGCTACGGTTTGGGGTGTACTGCGCTATCGTGCAGATATGTTTGGAACGACTGAGCCGTTTCTGCTGCTTTTCTTTATGATGTATTTGACCATATCAATCCTTTTTACGATGAAGCACCCTTACCGGCCTAAGCATTTTGTGGATAGTACGTTAGTCTTTGGCTTGCCTCTGATTGCCTTTCCTCTGCAGCTCCATTTTGTAGACCGTTTTGCCTACGGTGAAGCCTATAGTGCCATGGCTTTGGGAGCGTTGTATGCAGGGTTGTATATGGTGCTGAAAAAGAAAGAGCGTATGAAGCTTTTGGCTCAATCATTTTTGGTTTTGTCTGTGATATTCTTTACGATCGCCGTGCCGTATATTTTTGAGGCAGATGTAAGCGCTGTTTTGTGGTCCATAGAAGGTACAGCCGTTATTTGGCTATCACTGAAGCAAAACAGAGCATTGGCGCGCTATTTTGGTATTTTCCTATTGCTTGTTTCGGCACTCATTTATCCCGCCGATGCAGTTATTGACGGGATAGATATGGCGGAGTACCTTGGATTTTTGATCATTATTGCAGGCTTGATGGTGGCTGCATGGTTACTGGATGGGCATAGAAAGGTATTGCATCCTTTTATGCAAAATTTTGTATATCTTTTTTTATTGCTCTCTTTGGGGCTGTGGTTTATCGCCACCCCTGCACAGTTAGAGTATTTTGGCAATGATGCGTACCTGTTTAGTTTGGTTGCTGCTGCGCTGATCAGTGTTGTGATAATACGATTTGCCAATTGGAGGCTTCTTGAGGAGAGTTTGCAGATAGTTTTGCCATTGGGTATCGTTCTGTTTTATCTCTCCAAAGGAGCAGGGGCGCCTATCTATGATATACACCCCTTTATGGCGTATGGTTTTTGGTCGTTTATAGGTTTGGTAGGTACAGTCTATCTGTTGCTTTTCCTGTATGACAAAGTATGGAGGCATACAAGAGCTTTGCATGTCCTAACCCTTTGGTTTATGGTGAGTGTACTGACTTTTGAAGCACATTACCATATAGCGACAGACCAAACAGCAAAGAGTATCCTGATGGTTTCATGGGCTATTGTACCGCTTCTTTTTGCTATAGGCATTTTGGTACTTTCCAGGTATCTTGGCCGATACAAAAGTAGTTATGAATATACTGGTTTGGCGGCGATATTTATCTTTTTGCTGCTTTGGGAGATCGTTGCATTTGGTGTACCGGCAGACTTTATGCGAAGTGCCTACCTGCCTCTTGCAAACCCGATAGATATGATGCAGGTTGCAGTACTTGCGGCGATACTCTTTTGGACATACAAACAGCGCTCTACCCGGTCGAGTTCAACGATTAGGTTGATGTACGGCATTGTGATTTTGTTGGGCTGGATGCTTGTGACGGTTGTCTTTGCCAGATATGTGCACATTTCACAGGGGATTGCCTATACGCTTTCAGCATTGTGGCAAAGCGGCTATTTCCAAACAGGCATTTCTGTGTTGTGGAGTGTAGCGGCAATTGTGGCGATGTTGCTCTCCAAACGATATGCGGATCGCACTTTATGGTTGGCTGGGTTTGGGGTATTGATCTTGGTGGTATTGAAGCTATTCCTGGTAGAACTGGCACATTCAGGTACGATAGAGAGGATCATCTCTTTCCTGGTAGTGGGCGTATTGCTTTTGCTGATAGGCTATTTTGTTCCCATGCCGCCAAGCGAGAATAAATTGAAAAGTGAGCATGATCATCATGATGAAGGATGATGCTACTCATGGTGATATAGGGTAAATTTCGATAAAATAATGGCATTTATAATCCAGACAAAGGAAAAAGATGATATTTATCGATGATGTGACGGCAAGTGAAGTGATGGACAGCCGGGGCAACCCTACGGTACGTGCAACGGTGAGTCTGAGTGATGGTACTGTAGCGAGTGCGATCGTACCCAGCGGTGCGAGTACAGGGAAGCGTGAAGCACTAGAGCTGCGTGACGGCGGTGAGCGTTTTATGGGCAAGGGTGTGCTCAAAGCGTGTGAAAATGTCAACGGCCCTATCAACGATGCACTGATCGGTCTGAGCCCCTTCAATCAAGCGGAGATCGATCTGACGATGAAAGAACTCGATGGGACAAACAACTATGGCAATCTCGGTGCCAATGCGGTACTGGGTGTCTCTATGGCAGTGGCACGCGCTGCGGCACAGTCACTCAAGATGCCGCTCTACCGCTATCTTGGCGGTGCCAATGCGGTGACGATGCCTGTACCGATGCTCAACATCATCAACGGCGGCGAACACGCGAACAACTCTGTTGACTTTCAGGAGTATATGATCATGCCTGTCGGCTTTGACAGATTCAGTGAGGGGCTGAGAGCTTCTGCTGAGGTCTACCATCACCTCAAGAAGATCATCGATGCGATGGGTGAAAGTACGGCGGTAGGCGACGAAGGCGGTTTCGCACCTAATCTCAAGTCCAACGAAGAGCCTATCCAGGTGATCATGCAGGCGATCGAAGCGGCAGGTTACAAACCCGGAGAGCAGATCGCCATTGCACTCGATGTTGCCGCAAGTGAACTGGTCAATGATGAAGGGAAATATGTGCTCAGCTCAGAGAACAGGGCACTCAGCAGCTCCGAACTGATCGCCTACTATGCCGATATGGTCGGCAAATATCCGATCGTCTCTATCGAAGATGGTCTGAGCGAGGATGACTGGGAAGGCTGGAAAGAGCTGACAGAAGTACTTGGCGACAAAGTACAGCTTGTCGGAGATGACCTCTTTGTGACCAATGTCGAGATCCTTGCAGAGGGGATAGAAAAGGGCGTAGCCAATGCCATCCTGATCAAACCGAACCAGATCGGTACCGTCAGCGAGACGATGATGACCGTACGTCTGGCACAGCGCAGCGGATACAAGTGTGTGATGAGTCACCGCTCCGGAGAGAGTGAAGATACCTTCATTGCAGATTTTGCCGTGGCACTCAACACTGGAGAGATCAAGACCGGATCAACTGCTAGAAGCGACAGGGTCGCCAAGTATAACAGACTTCTTGAGATCGAAGCGGAGCTGGGGCAGTTTGAGTACCTCGGCAGCGCACTATTCGCCAAATAGCGATGCCCAAAGCTGAAGAGATCGCGGGATTATCGATCAAGACACTGCTTATCGCAGTGATCGGCATCCTGCTTTTCGGTATCTATGTCGGGGTACTGATCTACGGGGAGAACTCTCTTACGGTACTCTCACAGCTCCAAGAGAAAAAACACAACCTTATCTACGAAGCCAGAAGGCTAAACAAAGAGAATCAGACACTTCAAAAAGAGTATTTTGGCTTAAAACAATTGGAGCCTAAAGAATAGTTTGGTTAAGATATTCGGTAGGATTAGAGGAAGAATACGGACAAGATAAGATTCTTTTATATAAAATCGGTTAAACCCCAAGGAAGAGACATGAAAAAACTACTCACCACACTTACACTCACCACACTCGTCACACTCAACGTATCGGCTTCACAGAACCCTTTTGATCTCAACGAAAATCTGAAAAAAATAGATCAGGATCAAAACACGCTTCTTGATGAATTGAAAAAATTGGCGCAACAGCGTGAAGCAGCCGAAGATGAGAGTATGGATGATGAAGGGGGCGACGAAGATATTGAGACCATCGTTTCCGATAAGCCCGATGCAAAAGAGACGGCACCACAGACAAAGCAAACAGCCACAATGCCCAAAGCATCGGAGAGCGAAAATACTTCACCTGAAGCAGGCAGTGCCGAAGAGTCAGGGGTCAAAGGTCCCGACAGAATCCAGGAGATACGCAAGAGGATGATGGAGCAGGAAGCGCTGCGGGCAAAAGAGACGGCAGAGCAAAAAGAAGCTGCAGCGAAACAAAAGGGTGAGGAAGCACGTGTGAAAGCGGAAGCACTCAAAGCAAAGCAGCAGGCAGAAGCGGCAGAGAAAAAAGCCGCCGATGCCAAAGCTGCAGAGGAGCAGGCAAAACGTGAGCGCATGGCGAAAGAGAAAGTTGCCAAGGCAGCCGCAAAACGCGCACAGGAAAAGCGTGAGGTTGAAGCCTATGAGGCAGCGCGAAAAGCCAAAAAAGAGGCAAAAGCTGCTGCACTTGAAGCCGCCAAAGAGGCGATCAACAAAACGACCGAGAAAGCGGCGGAGGCACCAAAACCAAAAGAAGAGGCTGCCAAGCCTGCTGAAACATCAGGTGTAGATTTCAATATTACACAAGAGCAGATAGAGGCTAAAAAGCGGGCAGAAGAAGAACTCAAAAAAGCGATCATGGAGGTAGAGCAGGAGGATTAATCCTGCAATGCTTTTATAAGGATCATGGCAATGAGTATCTCGAAGATACTTGC
>JALWKQ010000109.1 GCA_027081395.1 Sulfurovum sp.
CGACTTTTACGCCTGAAACCTTCGCCAAAGTGGTCGCTTCCAAAGATGTCAGTATGCTCAAGCGTGTACCGGGTATCGGTCCCAAGGCGGCAAGCCGGATACTTGTAGAGCTGGCGGACTTCATCGTCGATGGTGAGGGCACTCAGAGCCATAGCGGTGCACTTGGTGAAGCGATCATGGCACTGGAGAGTCTGGGCTTCAAAAAAGAGGCGATCCAAAAAGCACTGCAGGGTGCCAGCGGAGATACTGCAGATCTGGTCAAAGAGGGACTCAAAAAGCTACAGAGACTGTAGCTTTTGTGTAATCAAATTTAAAAGGAGAAGAACTCCTTCAACAGCCAGTGTACCACAAGAGAGTGACCGTTTTGTTAGGGATCTGTTAGCAGAGTGTGACTACCAGAAGGTATAGCCGATTTTGAAATCAAGTGAATCATGGCGGTCATGGTCTATCTCTCTACTGTAGGATAGTGTGCCAAACCACTCTTTGTTGATCTTGTAGTAAAGTGTAGAGCCGATGACCACAGCAGTTTCCTCATTGGTAAATTTGCTTTGGGATAGTCCCAGTGAGAGATTGGCATACAATGAAGGGGTGAAGAAGTATCCAGTACCTACATAGCCACTGTTGGTGTCCTGCAGCGGTGTAAGGACCTTTTGATCCTGGACAAAGGTGTGGCTGTATCCTCCAAAAAATGAGAGCTTTCGGCTGGGATAGTAGCTTAGTGAACTGTAAAGTGTATAATCGGTTCGGTTACCTGTGAACTGATAGGTAGGCAGTTTGATGCCCATACCCAGTCCGAGTTTGAGGTTTTTTTTGAGTGTGATACGCTTTTTGATCTTGAGTGTGGTGTCAAGCATCCCGCTGTCTGTATGGTGCGAGTAGTAGCCGCTTTTTAGAGAGTAGCTCCAGTGATTTTTGTAATAGCTAAGCTGTATCGTCCCGGTATCCTGTCTCTCTCTGCCGACAAGATCTTCATTGATACTGAAGCCATAGCCAAGTGTCAGGGTCATACTGTCATACTCTGCCTCATTGGGAAGGGTGAGGATCGTCGTAGTGCATCCGTACGCATCGACTTCATTGAGAAAGGGAGTATGGGGACATTGATCCATTGCATCAGGCACACCGTCAAAATCTTCATCTGAAATCCCCTGTGCAAAACTTATTGAACTTGCAGTGATCAGTACCATCCATAGTTTAGTCATCTTCATGTTCCTCCTCATTGCTATTTTCTGTTTCATGCTCCGTCTGCTCCTGTATTTGATGTTCAATATTATCTTCGGTCTGGTTATCCGTTTGATCCTCAACATTTGATTCGGTCTGATTATCGGTTTGATGTTCGACACTTTCTTCTGTCTGATCCCCTGTATTGCTTTCGATATTTTCTTCAGTTTCGTTGTTGTTCTCTGCTGTTTGGCTGTCTCTTAAATTTTCTTTTGCATTTCTATGTTCATCGTACTGCTTACTGTAGGCTCTACGTGAATGTTTTGCCAGCTCTTTGAAAACGGACTTGGCATGTTTGCTTCGGTTGATGTGACTCAGTTTTTTGAGTGCTTCGATACGCTCATGCTCTTTCATCTGAACGATTTCACGTTTAAAGGCGTTCATCAGCTTGTAGCGTTCGGCAGCAGGGGCATGCTGTATCGCCCGTATCTTTTGGTCAATATCGGCATATATCGGCCGGTTGATGATGAGAAGTATGGATAGCAGGATGAGAAGAGATTTCAAGCTTGGCTCCTCTCTATGGCAGCAAAGTCGAGGGTCACTTCGGTACCTTTGCCTGAACGGCTGTGAATGGTTAGGGCGATGTTGAGCTCATTTGCCAGTTTCTGTACGATATGTAGCCCCAGACCTATCCCTCTCTCCTGCTCTTTATAGTAGCGCTGCATCGCTTTTTGTGTATCTTCTATACCTTTGCCTGTATCGGTGATAGAGAGGGAACCATTGGTAATGGTGAGTCGGACACTGCCATGGGGACGGTTGTATTTTGCAGCATTGCTCAAAAGATTGTCGAGGATACGTGTAAGGAGCTCTTCGTTGGTCCATTTGGTAAGATCGCTCTTTTTCTCATAGACGAAGCGGATCTTCGGATAGAGGTTTTCTATGAATTCCAGGCGTTTTTTTGCAAGTGCGGCGATATCGACCTCACTGTTTTGGGAGGGAGAGTGGTGCAAAAAGCTTTTGAGATTGTTTTGCAGCAGCAGCATGGTATCGACACTATGGGTTACACGCTTGATAAAAGGATCCTCCCCTTTTTCCTGTTGAAACATTTTGAGATTGAGTACCATTGATGTGATCGGTGTGTTGAAATCGTGCAGAATATCTTTGATAAATTCATCATTGATACGCAGCGCTGTCCGTATCGGTTTGAGGCTGTAGAGCGTAAAGAGGAAAGCGATCAGCAAGAGCAGAAGTGTCGCAAAGAGAAATTTGATCATCAAAATACGTCGAATCTTGGACAGATCCTCTTGCACAGCAGCAGCAGGGTAGGAGATTTTCATCAAATATTTTTGTGATTTGGGGATCTCAAAATAGCTGTAGTAGCCGTTGTCTTCATAGAGTATGTTGCGTTTGTGTGCATCTTTCGGGGAGAAATCAAAAGTAAACTGCTTACAGTTCATCATATAGCTGCAAAGCTGCATATTTTTATGGAGATTCTCTTTGTACTCTTTGCGTTCGGCACGGTAGAGCTCTGCAAAAAGCAGAACAAGGAGGATCTCCATCAGGGAGAAGAATACCAGGAAATTTTTGAAAAGGGACTCTTTTTCATACCGTTTCAATGAGATAGCCTTTGCCCCGAATATTTTTGATATCTACTTCCAGACGCTGCTTGATCTTAGTGATAGCTACACGCAGTGCCGTATCAGAAGTGTGTTCCAGACAGTTGTAGAGCTCCTCTTTGGTGACGACATTGCCCTTGTTCTCCAGAAGTTTGACAAAAATCCTGTATTGTACATTGCCTATATCGATGATCTCTCCGTCCTTTCGAAGAAGCTGTGCTTTTGGGTCATAATGGATCGATCCGTGTGAGAGCAGTCTGTTTTTGAACTTTGCCTGAAGGCGGATCAAAAGCTCCTGCGGATCGAACGGTTTTTTGATGTAGTCGATCGCACCAAGCTTGAAGGCTTCGGAGATTGAATACAGGTCATTTAACGCGGTGATGAAGATCGTGGGGGTAGTGTCTTCTGCATGGCGCAGGTTTCGCAACAGTTCCAATCCGCTGCCTTCAGGGAGATTGATATCAAGCAGATATATATCATAATCCGTTTCGAAACTTAGATTTTCCGCCTCTTCCATACTCAATGCAACATCTACCTGGTAACCTTCTCTTGTAAGAAAGAGCTGCAGGGTTTCTGAAAGTATCTGGTCATCTTCAAGCAAGAGCAATTTCATCATATTTCACCTTTAAAGAGTGCTATTTTAACGTTTTTTATTTGATTGTACATAAGATAGTGTTAACGGAGTGCTATTTGTTGCGTATTGTGTGTGAATAGAGTAGATAGGAATTTGTACTATGCAGCAGGAAAAAACTCTGCTGCATACAAGGAGGATTTATTCTCCGTTTGGTCCGTTATGACAGTCATAACAGGAGACCTGATGGCCTTTTTGGAGCGTTTTGCTGCCGTGTTCTACACTGAGTGTACGGGTTGTGAACATTTTGGAGAGGGCAGAGCCTCTATAGTCCTGTCCGTGACATACTTTACACTGTGCAGGGTTTTTCTCTGCGACATCTTCATGTCCTTTGACCCAGCTTTGACCGACAGGGTGCATACCGTGTGGACCGCCACTGACAGTGTTGGGGACAGAGCTGTGACAGCTGCTGCATTCGCCAATCGTACCTGCATGCCCCTGGATGCCCTCTGCAAGCAGATTGTCCGCCTCATGTGCAGGATAGATAGCATGGGTGGCACCGTGACACGCTTCACACTGCAGTTTGCCGTGACCTGTACTGAAACGGTAGAGACTGATACCTGTCATCGGCGTGTTGGTATTGGTCGCAAACCGTGTATCGATCACATGTCTGAGTGTATTGGTCGCAGGATCGATCGCTGATGTCTCACGCTGACCATCATGGTGACACGCCTGACAGTTTGGTTCATCGAGCCATCCTTTTCTATTGCTATCTCCGACATGGCTCATCTTGCCGTGACAGCTTTGACACTGGATAGTGTTCTGTCCGTTGGCATCTTTGGCATCACCCATAGCACCTCTGAGACACTTGGTCTGTGCACCGGGGTGACAGGCGTAGCAGGCACCTCTGTTGGTGCTGTCATTCATCGCCAGGTTGGTATAAGGGTCGATGACATTGGCATGGTAACTATGTATCGCTGTTGTAAACGGTTTGATATTGTCTACACCGGTTCCAGGCAGTGCGTTGGAACTGTGGCATGCAGCACAAAGGATCGGGGTACCTGCTCTCGCGGTCGCCTCGAGTCCTGTGACATTGTAGTCATACCCTTTTGCCTTGAGTGAAGTGATATGGTCTTTGACTGCATTTGGCATACGTTCATCATGCAGGCGCAGGACATTGAATTTGAAGTCTTTTTCAGGATCTGTATCGTTGACCCATCCGCCATTGGGTTTGGCTTTGGGTGAAAGTGAGTTGCTCGCATGGCAGCGCTTACAGTCCATCTCGTCACTGACCGGCAGTACGACCTTGGCAGTGGCAAGCAGATTACCGGCACTGTCTTTTGCTGTGACTTTGACAAGTGGATAGTAGTTTTTGGTACCGTCATCATTGTAGGGTGTGATCGGTATCCCTTCAGCTTCCCACCATTGATGTGTAGTATTGAAGTGAAGTGGCTGTGGTGTGGTACTTGGCGTTTTAACACCGGTTAGTCCTACATCAGGCTGAAGGTTGGAACCGGGGAAGAGTTTGCTGCTGTAGTTCCAGAAGTTTGTTTTGTCCGCACTGGATGTGTTGATCTTGCCGTCGGTACCTGTGGTTGCTTCATAAGTGAGTATCACACCAGAAGTGACAAGACCGCCGTTTTTGTCTTTGAGCTGTGCATGCAGATTGTTGTACGGAGGCAAGACAGACCATACAGAGAAATCATTTCCATCCATACAGTGCATACCGAGGTCATTCCATGCTGTGAGCATATAGCCGTTGGATGTGGTAGTACCTCCGCCAGTGTTGCCACCTCCTGTATTGCCATCATTGGCAGGTGGAGTATAGTCATCATCGCTATAATTGGGTGTGCCGTCATGGTCATCATCATCATGGTAGTTTATTTGACCATCATGGTCATCATCTTCAAGCATATTTGGTATACCATCATGATCATTATCCTCTTCTATGTCGGGTGTACCATTGTTATTGCTGTCATCATAGGCATCCGGAGTGCCGTTGTTGTTACTGTCTTCATACACATCTGGCATACCATCGTTATCGCTGTCATGAGGTGTGTTGGATGTGTTGGATTCCGATGCTCCTGAAGGGAGATCGACAGGCACAGGGTCATCATTGACATGGTCATTGTCATTGTCAGTCATATCTGTCGGCTCTTTTGGCAGATCGACATGACCCAAGTCAACAGTCTCTCCTATGATATGAATCTGCGGTGAAGTAGTGCCTGCAGCATCCTGAAATACCAGTTTGCTGATGGTTCTTCTGGCATCATCATCCTCGTTCATGGTCATGATCAGGGTACAGACGCTATCCTTTTTGACTTTGAGCTCAAAAGGGTGTCTGTTTGTACCGTTGTCGTGAGAGTTGGTGCTGTAGTACTTGCCGTCATTACAGAATGCCTCGATCTTCGTGCCAGGTACAGTACCTGTCAGTTTGCTTGTGGGTGTTGAGGCGAGCGTAGCATCCGTGGCGCTGCTGCCTCCGCCCCCACAGGCAACCAGGAAAGGCAGTGCCGCCAGACTGAGTAGTATGGAATGGGTTTTCATTTTCGCTCCTTTTTCAATAAAATGAATACCAAAGTATAGAAAAAGTGCATTACCCTTGTGTTAGAGAAGTGTTAGCGAAGTGTTAAGGTATAGATATAAATTGACTTTGAGAGAAAACAGGATCAACAAAATCATAATTGTATGTATTAATATTTAAAGGGTAGAATTTATAAGGTTTTTAGGAGGTTCCCCCAAGTAGATTATTGAGAAAACCTCCGTGATAAGATTATAGAAGGGGTTACTATTGATGCTTTTTTTTGGTTATAAATGAACCCATAGCAATTTGACCACCAAGCTCTAATCGATCTGAGATTTGTTTGGTGTCGAGATCTACCTTCACTAGGGCTCCTTCTTCTGTAAGAAAGATATAAAAATATTTTCCATTTTTAGAAAAGTGATATTGGGGATGTGATTGTGTTTGAGTAGTACCTATTTTATTTTCAGGCAATGTACTCACATTCACATCAGCTATTTTTGTATCGTTATCCGTATTCATTAGGGTCACAAATCTATCTTTATGATTTATTACCACTGAAATGTTACCTAAATGACTATTCTCCATTTGTGCAGTATGCCCTGCACCTTTACCTGCTTGAACCGTTTTGATAATTTTCATAGGTGATGTGGAGTAATCTACAATAAATAAAGTTCCCTCATCAGATCCAACATAAATTTTTTGTGTTCTTTTAATAAAGTTCAAATGGTGTATGCCCATAACATTTTTTGCTAAGCCATCTTTTTGTAGTTCTAAATTTTCAAGGAGTTGTAACCCTTCATTAGGTACAAAATATAATTTCATAACCGATGGATAAACACTATCAGATCCTTCTGCCGTTGCATAGAATATAGGGTATACATTATTGCCGCTATGATGTCCCTCTTTACCATGAGTTTTTGGAGGTATTAAGTTATGTACGGGAGATGGTGTGGTTAATTCGTTTACTGTTTGGATACTATAAGATCCGTTATTGTTAATCAATTTATAGGTTATAATTTTTAGATTTTGTCTATCGATTAAAATAAAGTGATCTTTATCTAGCCAATGTGGATGACCAGAAGCCAATGTTCCACTAGAGACATAATTATGCCCACTGGTTGTAGGATATGTAACTTGATTTAAGCCTGCTGTTGCTAACAATTCATCAGTTTTTCCATCAATAATGGCAACCATGGGTTTATCAGTTCCGGATACTGTTACTAACCCTGTTTCTTCCTCCACATTTATACTTCTTGGATGAAATGGTAAATCGATAGTTTTCACAATACTATTTGTAGAGCTGTCTAATACATCAATAGCATCACTTCCTCTATTGTCTATGTACATTTTGTTATTTGTGGTATCTCCTTGATGATGTATTGTAATGACTTCTGCTGCATATGTTTTTTGATGATTAGTGTAAATTTCATCAACAAGTTCCATATTTTCTACGTCTACAACATCTATTTTATTATTGAGTTTATCTCCGAAATAGGCGGTTGTTGATTCAGTAAGACTTGTTTTGTTAGTGTTTCCTGTACCGCATCCGACAAGCACAATGGATACAGAGCTGCATAGTAAGGTTGATAGAAATTTGTTCATGTAAGAACCTCCATGTTAAAATTGAATGGTAGTTTAACTTATAGTGTGTTATCGGAGTGTTAAGTTTATGATTGTTCCGTTTTTAGGATGCGTTTGGCAGTGACAAACTTTTTGGCATAGTAGCCGTGGTCGATAGGAGAGATGATGATACCTTTCTTTTTGGATGCAGCATGGATAAAACGTCCATTGCCCAGATAGATACCTACATGGGTTATCGGGATCCCTCGTGATTTGTCTGTCAGGAAGAAGAGCAGATCACCCTTTTGCAGTGCATTTTTAGCTACAGGTATGCCTATTTTGGACTGAGCCCATGCGGTACGCGGCAGATCGATATGGTGTTTTTTGTAAAGGTACTGCACATAGCCTGAGCAGTCAAAGCCTTCGGGGGTGGTGCCGCCCCAGATATATTTGCCCCCTTTGAAGTATTGTGCATAGTGCAGCAGGGCTTCTCTCTCTTTTTCTGTGAGCCGGTAGCGCTTGCCTGCTTTTTGGGCGGCCTGCTTTGCCGCAGCGATCTTTTGTGCTGCTGCCTTGGCTGCTGCTGCCGCACGGGCAAGGTTCTCCTCACGGTGCAGTTCGTCATAGATCGCCTGCAGTGAATACTCTGTCGCTTTCTGTGACAGAAAGGCATTGTGTGTGGGTTTGAGCTGTTTGCTTTGGATTATATGTCCATGCTTGTCACTGATCGTAAAGAGATTGTTCGGATAGAGTAATGCAAAAGCCATGAGCCAAAGGATGATAGAACGCATACGCTAATTCTATCATCTTTAGTTTAATGGTGTGTGCCGCAGAAGTTGGCGTCACAGCCGTGTACCGAGCCGGAGTATTTGGAGTTGGCGATAAAAAATTTGAGCAGACGTTTTTTATGATTTTTGAAACGTCGGCTTTTGACCGCTGCGAGTCCTTTGGGGATCTTTTGGTGTATCTTTTCTAGTTTGCCGGGGGTATTGAAGTAGAAATCCCAGTCATCATCATCGATCTGTTTTGCCATATAAAAGGCAGTACCGTGGCAGGAAGAGCAGAGTTTGGTAGCGGTACGAAATGCAGTCGTGTCGTATTTTTCGGCACTTTCTCCAAAGGATATGAGTGTGATAAAAAGGGTTGCGGCTACAATTATTTTTGGCATGAAAATCCTTTTGTGATTATTTGAATTTATTATAATGATTTGCATGTGGAGTCTATGTGTAGTTAGCTATAATATCACCTATGAAATATGAGACAGTGATTATCGGAGGCGGTGCAAGTGCGTTGATGCTTGCCGCACAGCTTCCCAAAGGGCGTGCAGCTCTCATCGAACACAATCCCAAACCGGGAGCCAAGATCCTCATCAGCGGCGGAGGGAAGTGTAACATTACCAATGAGAAGATGGGGAGTGCTTTTTTTCTTGCAGAGGAAACCTTTGTCCGGTATGCGCTCGAAGCGTTCGATCAGGATGACCTAATCGCATGGCTGAAAAAGCGCGGGCTCGAGGTGGAGATACGCAAAGGCAGCCAATATTTCTGCAAACACTCTGCCAAAGATATCGTCAATTTGTTGAGCAAAGAGGCAAGCAAACAGAAGCTGATACTAAGCGAAGAGGTGCTTGATGTAGAAAAAAGAGGCGCATACTTCACTATCCGTACAGACCGTAGAAGCTACAGTGCCAAAGAGGTAGTAGTAGCCTCGGGCGGGTTGAGTTTTCCGCGTCTGGGTGCGAGTGATATCGGCTACCGTATCGCTGAGGCATTTGGACATACTGTCACGAGAACAGCGCCGGCGCTGGTGGGATTGACACTGCAAAAAGAGCAGTTTTTTTTCAAAGAACTTGCGGGTGCCTCGACGGATGTAGTTATCACAGTAGGAGAACACAAGTGTGAGGGATCGCTTCTGTTTGCACACAAAGGTATCAGCGGCCCGGCTGTACTGGATGCATCGCTCTATTGGGAAAAGGGCACTATAGAGATTGACTTCATGCCCGGCTTTCCGCTCGAGCGGATCAAAAAGAGCAAAAAACAGCTCAGTACGATGCTGCCGCTGCCCAAACGCATCACTAAGGCATTTTTGATACAATTAGGCATCAAAGACAGGCCGTGTTATCAGGTTGACGCAGAAACATATCGGAGACTTGAAACACTGCATCGTTATCGTCTGGCTCCTGCGGGTACTTTCGGCTACAGCAAAGCTGAGGTGACCAAAGGGGGTATCGCGACCGATGAAGTGGATGAAAGGTCAATGATGAGCAAAAGAGTTGAGGGACTCTATTTTACAGGCGAAGTGCTCGATGTGACGGGGAGACTCGGCGGGTACAATTTTCAATGGGCGTTTTCAAGCGCCTATTGTTGCGCCAAATATATGGGTACCTCCAATAACCCCAGACGCCCATAATGGGTTTTGCAGATGTGAGGTTTTGCAAGAGGCTTTCAAGTCCTAGCCAAAGCTAAGATGAAGGAAGCATTTTGTGAAAGATCGCGTCTGCAAAGCCCACCCTTAGGGCAATGCCAGCTTCGCCCTATGCGGCGTTACACTTTTTCGACTTAGCTACGGCTAGGTCTGTAAAGTGTGCCTTGCCTAGAACAAAGCTGGCAATGTTATGAGCATCTGGGGTTATTAGAGGTGCCCAAATAAAAGGAGAGAAATGCAAAGAAGGATAGTAGTGGCATTGGCAATGGCGATGCTACTGGGAGGATGTAGCGGACTGTTCGGCCCGGACAAGGAGGGGTGGAGATCTTCCCAGAAAGAGGCATTTTTGAAGATATTGCAAGAGGATAGATATATGTCACTCTGTGACAAGCGTCCGCTTTATAAGAGAGTCAAAGAGAGCAGGGATTCCAGATTGATGAGCAAGCTGCTTGTCGATTATGCAGAAAATCTTGCCAACGGCTGTATCGACTATAAGGCATTTGAGGCTTCACAGCGCGCCAAAAAAGAGCAGGAGATCGAAACTGACTATGAGATATACCGCCAAAAAGTTGACCGTGAGGAGATACTCAGAAAGCTCAAGGCAGGTCTGCCGATCGAGCATATCTTACAGCTTTATGTTCCCCAAAATCCCCAGTTTGACAAACTGATAGAACGTTACCGTGCACTGCAGCAGGATACCAACACCTCCAAAAGTACATTGCACAAGGTACGGCTCAATATCGAACGTGCCAAGATCATGAAGCCTGATCTGGGCAAGGATTATGCACTGATCAATGTCCCTGAATTTAAAGTACGCATTGTTGAAAACGGCAAAACAGCGATGAAATTCAATGTCATTGTCGGCAAGCGCAATATGCAGACACCGATCTTTTCTGAGCGTATGCGTTATGTCGAGATCAATCCGCAGTGGAATGTACCCGACTCGATCATGCGTAAATCCTATATCCCCAAGATTATGAGAAATCCAGGCTGGGTCGCTGCCAAGGGGATGGAGCTGCACAAAGACTCTTATGATCTCCGTTCCCCCAAAGTTGATCCCGCAAGTGTAGACTGGAGCAAATACCCCAAAGATGAAAAAGGCTATATCCCCTACAAACTTGTGCAGGTGCCTTCCAAGAAGAACGGTTTGGGACGTGTCAAGTTTATCTTCCCGAACAGACATGCGGTCTATATGCATGATACACAGGCAAAATCGCTCTTTAAACGAAAAGTACGCTGCTACTCGCACGGCTGTATCAGACTGGGCAAACCGGTAGCACTTCTGGAGCATGTGACAACACACTATACCGATAAAGATATGCAGACGGTGCAGAAGTGGTATGATTCACTGAAGACAAAGCACCTGATCCTCAAAAAACCGCTGATGGTGCATACTGCCTACTTTACCGCCTATGTGGATGAGAATGGCAAGCTGCAGCTTTTTGATGATGTTTACGGTTTTGACAAGTCGCAAAAGCTCAAAGGCAGATCTTAATATAAAGGAACACGACACCCATGGCATCCAAAGAGATCATCTACAACGACCAACCCTTTACACTCTCCTACGAGATGCTCCATCCCGGCAAAGAGAGGACGATCCTCATCCTGCATGGCTGGGGGAGTAACAAGGAGATCATGAAGCAGGCATTTGGCAATCTACTCGATAACTATACCCATATCTATCTCGATCTCCCCGGGTTTGGCAAGAGCAGCAACGAGATGATCCTTACGACCAAGGATTATGCTCAGATCGTCAGACGCTTTTTGGAGGCACTTGGGATCTCACCCCAGATAGCGATGGGGCACTCCTTTGGCGGCAAGGTAGCTACACTGCTGGATACGCCGTGTCTGGTGCTTCTCTCAAGTGCAGGTGTAGTGACCGAGAAGCCATGGTCTGTCAAACTTAAGATCGCCACGGTCAAAGCGCTCAAACCGCTTGGCATGACCTTTATCCGTGATATCTTCAAGAGTAAAGATGTTGAGGGAATGAGCCATGAGATGTATGAGACCTTCAAAAATGTGGTAGATGAGGATTTCGAAGCGGAGTTTGCAAAGAGCCGAAGTCGCGCACTCCTCTTTTGGGGCAAAGAGGATACGGCAACACCGCTCTATACCGGAGAGAAGATCGCAGGATTGATCGCTGAATCTCACTTTTATCCGCTTGAGGGAGACCACTTCTTCTTCCTCAGACATGCCCCCTTTATCGCCAAAGAGATAGAAACACACTGCAAAGGAGCAGCCTAATGTTACAAACACTCAATCTCATTGCCTATGCACTCTTTGTACTGGCGATGGGCTACTACTTCATCACCAATCTTCAATGGTACAGCTACCGTCTCAGTCGTGCGCTCTTTCACCATACCAAGACATGGTGGCATTTTGTCTATTTTCTGATCCCCTATGCACTCTATGAGGTGATCAGCAATACCACGCCTTACGGTTTTGTGGTGGTGATTGTCTATCTTGGGATGCTCTATCACTGGTACAGGGGACTGGATAAACCGCTGGTCTTTACTGGACGTGTCAAGCGCTTCTTCGCTGCACTGGTGCTTATTGCACTCTTTATGGCAGTGGTTTTTCAAAGTTATGTGGTACTCATCCCGCTTTTTGGTGCCTATTTTGTCTCGATGTTCATCGAAAAGATCCTCTTTGAGGGGTTCAAGCGCAAAGCAGAGCAGAAGATAGAAGCCGCCAAGAAGCTCAAGGTCATCGGTGTGACGGCAAGCTATGGCAAGACAAGTATCAAAAATATCATCGCACATCTTCTTGGAGCCAAATACAAGACCTATGCCACCCCAAGATCGGTCAACACACTTGGTGGGGTGATGAAGGATATCAACGAAGACCTCCCTGAAGATACGGAGGTTTACGTCGTAGAGATGGGTGCAAGAGGCGAGGGGGATATCGCTGAGATCGCCCAGTTTGTCAATCCGCATATCGCTGTAGTGGGCAAGATCGGTCCGGCGCACATCGAATACTTCAAAACATTGGAGAATATCCGCAATACCAAGATGGAGATCCTCAAATCAGAGCGTCTCGAAAAAGCCTATGTCCATGAGAGTGCCATGGTGCAACCTGACAGCGAGGGCAAAGTCGAGACCTATGGTAAAGGAGAGCAGCTCGATCTGCGCAATGCACTGCCTGCGCCGACACACTGCATCAGTGATATCGAAGCGACACTTGAGAAGACCTGCTTCACACTCGACGGCGTACGCTACTGTGCAAACCTGCTGGGCGCTTTCAACGCCGAGAACCTTGCAGCAGCGATACTGGTCGCCAAAGAGATGGGACTCGATGATACAGCGATCCAGACACAGCTTGCCACACTCGAGCCAACACCCCACCGTTTGCAGCGTATCGATGCCGGCGGCAAAGTGATCCTTGATGACAGCTTCAACGGTAATATAGACGGCATGATGGCATCTTTCGATCTGGCTTCGACCTATGAGGGCAGAAAGGTGATCATCACGCCTGGACTGGTCGAAGTGGACGATGCCTTAAACGCACAGGTCGCCAAGCGTGCCAATGAGGTCTTCGATCTTGTGATTGTCAGCGGCGATCTTAATTATGAGATATTCAAACAGTATGTCGATCCAGATAAACTGGTGAAGCTGGCAAGCAAAGGTGAGATGGAGCAGATGCTTGCGGACAAAACCCTGCCTGGTGACCTAATATTGTTTGCAAATGATGCTCCGAGTTTTGTGTAATTTTGTCCAATTTTATGCATGCAGTTGTAGGGTGTTGTCCCCCGACAACACCACGTATCAATCAGCAAAAACACAAAAGGTGTTGTGAGGGCACAACACCCTACAGGATCCTTCTAAAAAATAGATCATGATTTTGTTCTTTATCGTGATTCCTTAATCCTTAATCCTCTCTCGGTATAATCTGAATCGATTATTGTATTATCAAAAAGGATGCATAGGATGTTTGCCAGAATTTTTTTAGTTGGGATGCTTTGCTGGAGTACACTTTGGGCTACCGCTTTGGAATTGTCACCCAAACAGGCGGAGTACATCGCCCAAAAAGTATGGCAAAATGAAGGTGCAGGCAAAGACAAGTACCTGATATGGTGGAATGACGGAGAAGATTTCGCCTCCCTTGGGATAGGACATTTCATCTGGTTTCCCCAGGGGCATACCGAGCGCTTCCGTGAAGTCTTTCCGATGGTGGTAGCGTATATGCAAAAGCGCGGTGTCAAGATGCCTGCATGGCTGACACCACAGAGTGATTTTCCGTGGCAGAGCAAAGCAGCTTTTTTTGCTGCCAAAAAGGCCAAAACACCACGCTACCGGGAACTTTTTGATTTTCTCAAATCCACGATGCCCTATCAGGCGGCATTTATGGCGCAGCGTATGCAAGATGCCCTGCCGCAGATACTCGCTACGATCGATGATCCCCACAAAGCCGAAACGATCAAACGACGCTTCAATCATATGCTATACCACCCTGACGGTAGGCTGGATGAGAGAGGGCTTTACATCCTCATCGACTATACCAACTTCAAAGGTGAAGGCACCCTAAAGAGTGAGCGTTACAAAGGGCAGGGGTGGGGGCTCTTGCAGGTACTTGAGCATCTTGACGAACACAACCCAGACAAATACAGAGCCTTTTCCGATGCCGCCAAAGCGATGCTGAGCCGACGCATCAAGAACTCACCTCCGGCACGCGGAGAGGAGCGCTGGAGAAAAGGGTGGAATGTACGGTTGGATACCTATTGGAAATGAGTATGAAGATTTGAGCTAAATCCATTACACAACAAAAGGCTTCTTTTTAAACTTATGCAGCCCTTTTTGTACCTTTTTGAGCAGTTTTTTGGCACGTTTTTTCCGTTCTTTGATCAGCTTTTTGTTTGGTATCTTCATCTCTTTGTGTTGCGAAGCATAGCTTTTTAGCAGAGCAATCTGTGTGACAGCATCGTTGTAGTCTCCAAGCAGTGTCTGGAGTCTTTTGCCCTCCTGGATATAGCGTTCTACCCGTTTTTTTCCCAACAGCTCTTCAAACTCCTCAAGCAGATAGCGCAGTTTTTTGAAGCCTATGCGTATCTTGTGGATCTGCTTGGGATCGAAGTGCTTCTCCTCTTTGTCGATATGCTTGCATATCTTGCGGTGCAGGGCAGTGAGCACAGTAGAGGCTTCTGTTTTGATCGCTTGGGTGTGTGTCTCGGCTCTCATGAGTGTTCCGCTTCTAAGTGCAGCTGACCTGCCCCAAAAAGTAGTACCATTTCCAAAGTTAGACTCTGATTGTATATCAAGCAGCATTTTGTCTGCCTGAAACCTTTGCCGGTGGTTGGTTATCCAGTGAACTGTGTGGTCGTTCATGAT
>JALWKQ010000110.1 GCA_027081395.1 Sulfurovum sp.
ACAGCGCTACCCTTTGGCTGGGTGCCAACTCCGCAAGTCTCGATATCGAAAATGTCGACTCTATCTCTGAGGTCACACCTTTTGAGCAGGAGAAGATCGAGGAGGTACTCGCTTCGCTGCAGGGTGAGCTGAGCTACTATCCGCCCAAATATTCCGCCAAAAAGATAGGAGGCAGACGAGCCTACGAGATGGCAAGAGAGGGTGAGGACGTAGCACTCAAGCCTATTACTTCAATGATCTACAAGATTCGACTCATCAGCTACAACCACCCCTTTGTCCATTTTGAAGCGACTGTCAGCGAAGGTACCTATATCCGTTCATTGGGTGCCGTCATTGCCGACAGACTCGGTGTTGATGCAACACTTAGCTCTCTACACCGTATCCATGAAGGGAGATTTTATTTTGCAAATGAAAAGGCACTTAACCCCTTTGAGTATCTCGCCATCCCACGCAATACCTACACCGGTGATGAGCACTATCTGGAACTTGGCAAGAAACTCTCACTTGACTATTTCGAAACCAAGGAGGATGGTACCTACCTCGTAGAAACAGAAAACTTTTACAGCATCATCGAAATCACAGACGGCACGATAACCTACAAACTAAACCGCTTAGAAAAACCAAAGGAGTTATAGATGTATTCTATCTACCCGCTTCTTCATAAGGCAACTGCCTTATGAAGATCCACGCCCACGCCAAAGTCAATATCTTCCTGAAGATCACAGGAGAGAAAGAGCATAGCAACGGTCAGATCTACCATACCATCCTCTCTCGCTTTATGCGGGTGGAGTCTCTCTATGACACGATCAGATTCGTACCTTGTGAGTGTGAACATTTCACTATCGAAGGATGTGACGATATCCCGCTGGAGTCCAATACCATCTACCAGGCATACAAAGCACTCAATGCCCATACAGGGGATCTAGACATTCTCAACTTCTTTTACAAACACAAAGTAGTCGTCACCAAGCGTATCCCCAGTGGTGCAGGACTCGGTGGCGGAAGCAGTGATGCCGCTGCCTTCATGCGTCTGGTCAAAGAGAGTTGTAATCTGCTCATCAGTACCGATGAACTTGCCCAGATCGGTGCAACGATAGGATCAGATATCCCTTTCTTCATCTACAACTACCCCTCTGCCAATGTCTCCGGCTTTGGGGAGGTCGTAGAGCCTTTTGAAGAGTCCCCGCTCGACCTGGAGCTCTACACACCCCCCATACACTGCAATACCGCCGCAGTCTATCAGGAATTTCGAACACACTTTTTGGACAAGATCAACCTCTGCTCCTTCATCGGGTGGGACAAGATAGACTCCAAAACACTACTTGAGATGATCGCTGACCCTTTTGTCCTCAACGATCTCTATGCCCCTGCACTGAAAGTCTGTCCCAAACTCGAAAAAGTAGCTGAAGAGAAAAAAGGGTGGTTCTTTAGCGGAAGCGGGAGTACATTTTTCCAAATCAAACCCTGCGAATAATATCCAAGTGAGGTTTAACTTGATGGCGACAAAGGAGCATCACAACCCATGAAATGGGCTATGCCTCCACTGCTTCGCATTCGCTTCGATAGCTACGGTTCCGAAGCTACAAAGGACAAGCAGTTGTCCTTTGCTTACGCTTCTCATGTTCGCGACTGCCAGAGCTACCGAGTGAAACCTACAGCTTAAGATAAAAAATGACGGGGCAGTGATTTGCCTCGTCATGAGCAGATAGTTCTTGGTTATTTAATAGAGAGTTTTTTTGCTTTGCGTGATTCCTCTTTTTCAAGCGTGATAATCAATCTGCCGTCTTCATATTTGGCATCGATCTTCTCTTTGTCGATACCTTCAGGCAGCACAAAACTTCTTGATATCAGTCCAAAATTGCTCTCACAAAGATAGTAGTCATCTTTTTTGACCTCGTTTTTCATCTTGCGTACCGCCTTTACTGTCAGGATATTGTCCTCTACGATGAGTTCAATATCCTTTTTGTCTACACCGGGAAGATCCACTTCGATCACGAATGCATCACTTCCTTTTCGGGCAAGATTAGCAAAAGGGAGATGGCTTGCCACATTGGCAAAAGTCTCTTTGGCGACCTCTATCCCTTTTTCCACTTTTTCTTCAAGTGTTTGCGCAACCTCTTTTGCTTTGCTGATAACATCTTTTTCAGTCGTTGCCATGTTGCACCTCCTTTAGCTTTACTTGATACTTATCTTTTTGACCTGATGAATATCTTTACGTTTAGGTATCACGATCTCGAGCACACCGTTTTGCATATGTGCTTCGATCCCATCAGGGTCAGCATCCTCAGGGAGCGTAAAACTGCGCGAGAACTTACCGTAGCGGCTCTCTACTTTATAGTAATCATCCGCATTCAACTCTTCACGCATTTTGCGCTCTCCGGAGACTGTCAGGATATTATCTTCTGCTGTAATCTCTATATCATCTTTCTTGACACCCGGGAGATCGAGCTCAATATAGTAGGCATCGTCATCAACACGGGTGTTGACCGCAGGAATGAAAGATGCAATCGCTCCCTCCTCTTGTTCAAGATTGCTCATCAAAGTATTAAGTGCTTCAAATCCCTTTCTTAGCTGATTTTCCGCATATGGGTTGTAACGTGTTACAAACATAGTTCCTCCTTTCTTAAGGCAGCCGAAGCTGCGCCTTGTTATTTTTTGCTTGCTTTTTCAGCCTCTTTTTTCGCTTCTTCTTTGCTGCTGAAGATCTTTGACGTAAAGTCTTTGAGTTTCGCTTTGAGCGCATCAAACTTCGCTTTGATCTCTTTGGATGTGATATGATCTTTGATATCATCAATCGCCTCATCGAGTGCCTTGTAAGTCACATCACTCTTGCTCACATAGCCCAATGCCTCAGCAAGTTTCAACTGCTCCTGCGCGGCACTCAGATAGACTTTTGCCTGCTTGGTATCTTCGCTTGCAATCGCTGCAGCCGCGGCAATAAGGTCAGCTGCCTTCAGAAGCGGGATCGGTGCTACAGTGGTTACCTCTACAAAGGTACTCAACGCTGTCGCAAGTACCGCTTTGGCTTTTTCGACTTCACCGTCATTAATATATTTCGCTGCCAGCTTCAACGCATCCGGATAGGTCGCAAGCGGCAGGTTGACGACGGTCACATCGATCTCACTCTTAAGCGGCAGCAAAATCTCTCTGGCTGCCTGTACCTTGCCGTCAGCAAGCAGTACCCCAGCCAGTGTCACCGCTGCCTTCGCATCTTTGCTTGTACCAATAAACTCCTGTACAGTGATCACATTGTCCACCGGCAACAGTTTGGGTGCATGCTCAGAAGCCAAAACGACATCGAGTTTACCCAGTGCTTTTTCAATATTGGCTTTGGCTGATTTAGTATCTTTTTTGTCCAACGCTACGAGTGCATCATGCGCATATTTGAGTGAATCGATCGCCTCTTGTACCAGCTTTGCTTTATGGTCTTTGGCATCCTGCTTGGCATTGTTAACTGCGATCGTGTTGACCTGCTTGACAGTCGCGCCTTTGGCTGCTGTCTCTTTGGCAAATGAACCACTCACTAAGAGTGATGCTACGAGGGTTGATAGAAGAATCTTTTTCATTCTTTACTCCTTTAAGGTAAGATTAATTTAGTCAGGTTGGCTAAACTTGCAAATATTATAACAGGGAGTAAAGGGGAGAGTGTGCTACTTTAGTAGCATCACTTTAGATAAGTTAGATGAGACTGATCTTTTCGAGGAGTCTGTCGGCGTTTAGGATCTCTATATGCTTGTTCTTAACATCGATGAGATTATCCTCTTTCAGTGCTTTAAGGTGGCGTTCTACCACGTGTCTTACGGTACCAAGTAGATTGGCAACCTCACTGT
>JALWKQ010000111.1 GCA_027081395.1 Sulfurovum sp.
CTTGCCAAGTTCAACTATGAGTATGCCAAGATCACAGTGCTGTGTCTAACAGACAGTGATGTGGAGAATATCTATATCGCACTCAACGCCAAAAGCCTCTCTCCCTCTATCAAGGTGATCGCCAGAGCTACAGATGAAGGGATGCAAAAGAAATATGCACTTGCAGGTGTAGATCATACTCTGTTGCCTGCACAGGTAACCGGGATGATGCTGCTTACGGCGATCACCAAACCGGTCATGTACCGGGGGATGCATGCGATCCTGACGGGACAGCATGTTGCACACATCGATGAGGTCTATGCCTATCGCTGTGTGGGGCTGATCGGCAAAAAAGTCTCAGAGATTGATTTCAGAAGTTTTAGACTCCTGTTTATCGGTATTCAGCGTGGAGAGAAGGGGGAGTTTCTCTTTAACCCTCCTGCTGATACAGTGATCTCCCAAGAGGATATTCTCCTGCTCATGGGGCTGGAGATCAGTATCAGACACTTCAAAGAGACATTTGGCGGAGGTGAGTTATGAGCAAGAGAGTCTATCTGTTCGGCTATGGCAAGCAGGGACATACACTCGCTGAAGGTTTGAGGAGAGAAGCCTTTGAAGTAGTGATCATCGAAACAGACCCACATTATGTAGAAGCGGCAAAAGCGGCAGGCTTTGAAGAGAGCTATCTCGTCGATGTCACACAAGACAGCCAGATAGAGGCACTCCATATTACACCGAATGCGACGATGGTCTGTGTCATGGAGGATGAGCATCTCAATGTCTTTTTGACACTCTCCTTGCGTGCACTCTATCCCGAAGCGAACATTTTTGCGATCTCCTCTTCGATCCATATGACACAAAAACTCAAAATGGCGGGTGCCAGCCGTGTGATCGATCTCTATCATGTCAGTGCCAACCGTATCCATAACATTCTCACCAAGCCGGTTGCGACAAAACTTCTCGATAGTTTTATCTCCAATGATTCGGATATCTCTTTTCGCGAGATTGCGATACCTGAGGGGTCATGGCTGCATGGTAAGATGGCGGAAGAGGTTGACTTCTCTGCCTATGGTGTGTTGCTTCTGGGGCTTGTGGATCTGGAGCTTGGTAACAAATTTATCTTTATTACCAGCGGCGTGGCACATAAGCTTGACAGCGGAGATATCCTCGTCTGTATAGGCTACAATGAAGATCTTGACCGGTTTGAAGCTATGATCAAATTGCCAATTGAGCCAAAAAACCAGAGTTAGAGTTGTAGGAGAGAGAGATGCATATAGCAGTGATAGGAGCAGGGAAGTGGGGACAGGCGCTGAACCATGCTTTTTTACAGAAGAATGAGGTGGTGATCTCTTCTCGGCAGCCCAAAGAGATCGCCAATTTCGTCTCTATGGAAGAGGCATTGGCTTCAGAATATCTGGTCATGGCAATCCCTGCACAGCATGTACGGGGGTGGATGGAAGCACATTTTGTCGACAAAGGGCAGAAGATCCTTGTCGCTGCCAAAGGGATAGAAACGTCAACGGGAGCCTTCCTCAATGAGGTCTATGGAGATTTTGTCCCCTCTGAGCGTTTGGCATTTATCTCAGGACCCTCTTTCGCCGCAGAAGTGATGCAGTCACTGCCTACAGCCTTGGTGATCAGCTCAACCAATTCGGCGCTTGCACAGCAGTATGCCGATGCTCTTCCGGACTTCATCAAGGGGTATATCAGTGAGGATGTGATCGGTGCCGAGGTTGGGGGTGCCTATAAAAATGTCATCGCCATCGCTGGAGGGGTTTGTGACGGCTTGGGACTTGGCAACAATGCAAGGGCGGCACTGATCTCCCGCGGATTGGTAGAGATGACCCGTTTTGGAGAGGCATTTGGGGCAAAGACCGAGACATTTCTTTCGCTTGGGGGTGCCGGAGACCTCTTCTTGACTGCAAGCTCGACACTCTCACGAAACTACCGGGTAGGTCTGGGACTTGCCGAGGGCAAAAAGACAGAGACGATTCTTCAGGAGCTTGGCGAGGTTGCCGAAGGGGTGCCGACAGCAAGCGCACTCTACAAGATCGCTATGGAAAGAGAGATCTATCTGCCTATCGCCAGAGAGGTATATGCGATGATCAATGAGGGCAAAGATCCGCAGGAGAGCGTACGCGACCTGCTCAGTTAGAGAAGAGCGTGACTACTGTATATTTTCGAGTTCTTCATAGGTAAGTGCTTTGACCTTCTCTTCGAGAATATCCAGAACTGCCAGCAGCTCCTCTGATGAGCGTTTGAGATATTTGAAATGGGCTTTGGCTTTCTCTTTGTCTGCGGGAGTGACATGCTTGCTGTTGAGTGTAAAGATTTTTTGCAGAAGAGAGCGCTTGGTAGGCATGATAAAGAAAATCTTGTAGATATCCATATAGGCATCATGAAGATCATTGTGATGATGCTCGATACGGTTGATCAGGTTGTCGATGCTGGGTACAAGTCTGAGCTTGACACCATCATGGTAAAACCACTGACCAAAAGCACAGGTGGTAGACTCGAGGGGGATAAAATCTTTGTCCACAGGCAGACCGCTTACAAGGTGGTCGGCACGTTTGACCCATCGGATATGGGCGGTTTTTGCATCTTGAATCTGTTGTAGAATTCCTGTTTTTGTCATCATACTTCCCTAACCTTTTGCTCTGTACTATTGGATTGTTTTCAAATTATATCACTTTAAGATTTAATTCAAGTTAAGTTAATCTTATTACCTATTATCCCTATAGATATAATATGTATTGAGTGCCGGGTTTGAGGTATTAACCCTATTTTGGATATGATTAAGAAGTGTTTATATGAAGGAGCGATGGTTATAGTGTATCAAAGAATTGTCACACTTTTTTTACTGTTCTTTTCTGTTTCTCTTTTCGCTCTCCAAACACCGTCTGCTACGCATATTATCCGTTTTGAGGGAAATACCTATTTTGATACAGATACCTTGGCGGATGTTGCCGGTGCCAAAGGGAAGCGCTTTTTCCAGTTTTGGAAAGATGATACTGCATATATCGATGACCGGCTGATTCCTACACTTGAGCCGACATTGCGGAACTTCTATGAGTCCGAAGGTTTCTATCATGCTAAGATCAAGATCAAAGAGGACAATACCACAGTAGTAGTTCATATCGATGCAGGTAAACCAGTACGTGTTCATGATCTTAATATTAGTAGTGATTTCGATATTTCCAAACTTGTGACTTTTCAGAGAGGTGAACGCTTCCGTGCTAAAAAGTTTGTTGAAATCAAAGCGGAGATCATTAAAACGTTGCTTGAAAAAGGGTACTGCAGTTACGATCTCGATACCAAAGCCTATGTGGACCTGGATAAAAACATCGCTGATCTTCGCTATAGGCTCAAAAAAGGCGGTATCTGCACATTTGGAGAGACGACGATCAAAGGACTCAAAACGATCGACAAAGATGTCGTGATGTCCCGTGTGAGAGCCAAAAAGGGTGAACGATTCAGCACCAAGAAGATCAAAGCCACATATACCGATATCTATGCGCTCGAGAGTTTTGACCGGGTAGCGGTCAACTTTGACCGGAAATTTTTCAATGTTGTGCCGATAGATATCAGTGTTGATGAGATAGAACAGCCCTATCACTATGAAGTCGGTGCAGGGTATGATACCTATATAGGTGCGCGGGTGCACGGCAAGATCATCAAGAAAAACTTCATGGGGAATGCACAAAAAGCCTCATTGAGACTTGCATGGTCTCAACGAGAGCAGGTTGCGATCGCTGATTTCTT